>CAMYUW010000027.1 GCA_947302275.1 uncultured Prevotellaceae bacterium | reverse complement strand
GATTTCTATGAGTATGCCGGTGGTGGCTGGATGAAGGCCAACCCGCTGAGCAAACATCCCGAGTATTCCAGCTATGGCGTGTTTAATGTAATCGCCGAGGAGAACGAGAACCGTTTGCGCGACATGTTCCTGGAACTGGGCAAGACCGAGCATAAGTTTGGCACCGTTGACCAGAAAGTTGCCGACCTGTACAAGATGGCAATGGACAGCGACCGCCTGAACCGCGAGGGCGCACAGCCCATGATGGCCGACCTGGCCAAGATCAAGGCCTTCAAGAAGAAGGACTTGACGACCTTCATTGCCGACCAGCACCTGAAGATCGGTAATCCGTTCTTCGGCATCGGTGTGGAGACTGACCTCAAGAACAGTGACATGAACGTGATGTGGCTCAGCGCCGGTACTAGTGGTCTGCCCGACAGGGACTACTACCTGAACACCGACGCCGACAGCAAGAAAATCCAACAGGCTTACCGCGACTACCTGGTGAAGATGTTCATGCTCGCCGGTTACAGCAAGAAGGAGGCTAACCGCGCCAGCAAGACCATCTATGACATCGAGTACAAGTTTGCCCAAGCCAAGATGGACCGTGCCGAGGCCCGTGACTACAACAAGCTGTACAACATCCGCACGCTGGACCAGCTCCAGAAGGATTATCCCGCTATCGACTGGAAGCAGTACTTCAACCTGATGGGCGTGCCCCAGACCGAGTGGGTTATCCTGACCGAGCCCAAGGTGATGGCCGTTGCCAACGACCTGATGACCAAGCTCACCGAGCAGCAGATGCGCGACTACATGGCTGGCCTGCTCATTACTGGCTCAAGCAGTTACCTGAGCGACGAGTTCGGTGAGACTTCGTTTGACTTCTACGGCCGCATGCTGAGCGGACAAAAGGAGCGCAAGCCCCGCTGGAAACGCGCTTTGGGTCTGCCCAACGGACTACTGGGCGAGGCAGTCGGCGAAATCTACGTCAACAAGTACTTTGCTCACGGCAGCAAGGAGAAGATGATGAAGCTCATCGGTGAGCTGCGCAAATCGCTGGCCGCACACATCGCCGGCCTGACCTGGATGAGCGAGCAGACCAAGATCAACGCCCTCGTGAAGCTCAACGCCTTCACCGTCAAGATCGGTTATCCCGACAAGTGGCGCGACTACAGCGGCCTGCAGGTAGATCCCAGCAAGAGCCTGTATGACAACATCAAGGCTGCCAGCCTGTATGAGACCCGCCGCAACCTGGACAAGATGGGCAAGCCCGTTGACAAGGACGAATGGGGCATGACTCCGCAGACCGTCAACGCCTACTACAACCCCACCACCAACGAGATCTGCTTCCCTGCTGCCATTCTGCAACCACCCTTCTTTGATGTGGATGCTGACGATGCCACCAACTTCGGTGCCATCGGTGTTGTGATTGGCCACGAGATGACCCACGGCTTTGACGACCAGGGCCGCATGTTCGACCAGTACGGCAACATGACCGACTGGTGGACCGAGGAGGACAGCCAGAAGTTCCAAGAGGCAGCCGAAAAGCTCGCCGCACAGTTTGACCAGATCGTTGTTGTCAAGGACCAGCACGCCAACGGCCACCTGACCCTGGGCGAGAACATCGCTGACCAGGGTGGCCTGCGCATTGCCTATGATGCCTTCCGCACCACGCAGCAGTTCCGCGAGGGCAAGAAGATTGACGGCTTTACTCCCGCCCAGCGCTTCTACCTGAGCTATGGCCGCATCTGGGCCGACAACATGACCGAGGAGGCCATCTTCCAGCAGACCAAGAGCGATCCCCACAGCATCGGCCGCTACCGCGTGAACGCCACGCTGAGGAACATCGACACCTTCTTTGACGCCTTCGGCATCAAGGCCGGTGACAAGATGTGGCTCGACCCCGCCGACCGCGCTATCATCTGGTAATCAATTACCCTTGAGCCAAATAAAAGAGCCCGTGGCATGATGTCGCGAGCTCTTTCATATGCTTCCGGTATATTGTGTAACTATTTTACTGCTGTATATATTGTGCAGACGCCTAGGGTCAAACGCTTAAAAGCGGCCTTCTGCAACCCTGCATTCCGCATGAGCTGGAGCATGTCCTCGCCTTGAGGAACAGCAGCGATGCTCTGAGGCAGATAGCGGTAGGCGCTCTTGTCACCGCTCTTGAGCGTCCCCAACCAGGGTATAATGTGCAAGGTGTAGACATCGTAGAACCAGCGGATGATGGGATTGGTCGGCGTGGATAGTTCCAGCACACACAACATGCCGCCAGGCTTGAGCACTCGGGCCATCTCTTGATAGCCCTGTTGCAGATGCTCGAAATTCCGTACGCCAAATGCGACGGTCACGGCATCAAACACGCCGTCCTGCATCGGCAGTGCCATACAATCCCCTTGCTCAAAGGTGATGGCATTGTCCAGCCCCTTGGCCTTAACCTTGCGGCACGCCTCGTCAAGCATCCCTTGGGACAGGTCAATACCGGTGATATGCTCAGGGCGAAGCGATTCATTGAGCTGGATGGCGAAATCGCCTGTACCGGTAGCTACATCAAGAATGTGCTTGGGTCGGATGCCTCTCAGCCGCTTGACGGCCAGCCGCCGCCACCAGATGTCGATGCCCATGGTCATGGCGCGGTTCATGAAGTCGTAGGCAGGCGCGATGCTGTCAAACATCTGTCGGACCTGCTCAGTCTTGGCACCTTCACCATAGGGTGTCACCTGCTCGACCTGTGTACCGTTGCCGTCGCTCATGATTTCTCGTCGTCTTTAGGATTTCGGGAAAACAGCTTGTCTTCTTCATGGAATCGCTCGTAGGCCTCGACGATGCGCTGTACCAACTGGTGTCGCACGATATCCTTTTTCTCAAATTCAACCTTGCCGATGCCCTTCACGCCATCGAGCACACGCAGGGCGTGAATCAGTCCCGAGGTCGTGCTGCGGGGCAGGTCGATCTGTGTGGTATCGCCCGTGACGATCATCTTCGAGCCCATGCCCAATCGGGTGAGGAACATCTTGATTTGGTGGGTGGTTGTGTTCTGAGCCTCGTCGAGCACGATGATGGCGTCATTGAGCGTACGACCGCGCATGAAGGCCAAGGGAGCAATCTGGATGACATTATTCTCCATATATTCCTTGAGCTTGGCCTGCGGAATCATGTCTTCCAGGGCATCATAGAGCGGTTGCAGGTAGGGATCAATCTTGTCCTTCATGTCGCCAGGCAGGAAACCCAATTTCTCGCCTGCTTCGACGGCTGGACGAGAAAGGATGATTTTGCGGATTTCACGGTTCTTGAGAGCCCGCACTGCCAGTGCGACCGCCAAATAGGTCTTACCTGTTCCTGCAGGTCCCAAAGCGAAGGTCAAATCATTGTTCATGAACGTCTTGACCAGCAGTTGCTGGTTGGGCGTGCGACCGCTGATGGGCTTACCGTTCACGCCATAGACAATGACATCGTCCATCTTTAACTGCTTGGGCGGAGTTCCCTTGATGGTATCGATGATGACGTCCTCGGGCAAGGTGTTATAAGTCGCGCAGTAGTCGGCCAAGGCATGGATCTTTTGCTCAAAATCGGCCGTCTCGCTGTCATCACCGATGACGGTGATCACACTGCCCCGCGCGGCCAGGCGCAGTTTGGGAAACAGGTTGCGGATAAGTTGTATGTTACTGTTATTCACCCCATAGAAGGTAACGGGGTCCACGTTGTCGATGATAATGTGTCGCTCTATCATTCAATATCATTAATTACTAAACCACAAAATTACACAATTAATCTTTCTCCACCACCAGCCGCGCCACATTTTTTGCCATAGATTTTTGATTGCATTAAAAAAATGCTGCAAACAAATTGGTTGCGGGTTGGAAAAAAAACCTTAATTTTGCATTTTGATTAAAAATATAAACACAAGCAAGTTTTGATCGAGGCCGGTTTATACCTGATACCAACCCAGTTAAGCGATGTAGAACTGCAGATGGTACTTCCCACACACAACATTGAGGTTGTGCGCGGCATCAGGTATTTTGTCGTCGAGAGCCTGCGCTCGGCACGCCGTTTCCTCAAGAAGTGTGACCGCAGCATCGACATCGATAGCCTCATATTCAACGAACTCAACGAGCACACCGACCTCAAAGACACCGCCGCCATTGAAGCCCTGCTGGAACCCATCGCCCGTGGCGAGGCCGTGGGAGTTATCAGCGACGCAGGCTGCCCTGCGGTGGCTGACCCTGGCGCCGATCTGGTCGCCATCGCCCAACGACGCGGTTACAAAGTATTCCCGCTGGTAGGGCCATCCAGTATCCTGTTGAGCCTGATGGCATCGGGTTTTAACGGCCAGCGCTTTGCCTTCGAGGGCTATCTGCCTGTTGACGGCCAGGCACGTCAGGCACGCCTCAAGGAAATGACTCGCCGTATCGAGCGAGAGCATCAAACCCAGATTTTTATCGAGGCCCCCTACCGCAACAACCAGCTCATTGCCGACCTCGCGACCCACATGCCGCCTCACATGCGCCTGTGTGTGGCCAGTGACATCACGGGCGAGAAACAAAGCATTATCACGCGTACGTTAGCCCAGTGGAAACAGATGCGGTTTGACTACCACAAGATTCCCACCATTTTCCTGTTGTACTTATAATTTAACCGCACGATATGGCAGGCCACAAGTATAAAGGATATACCCACGATGGACGTCCGCTCAAGATAGCGTTTGACGTGAACGGTGACGACACGCCCCATGGCCTGGATGCCATCGAGGTTGTTCAGCCTGCCGCGCCTCAATATACGGGTGTGGGCAAAGGGTTATGCTTTATGAGCCTGGGCAGCGGCAGCAGCGGGAACTGTGCCTACTTGGGAACTCCCCGTGGCGGCATTCTCATCGATGCAGGCATCCGCGAACCAGTCAAGTACCATCGCAAGAAGAAAAATCCTGAACGCCAGGATGTTCCCACGTTGGACCAGGCCTTTATCGAACTGGAGCGCAATGGCATTAGTCGTGAGATGGTTAAAGGTATCCTGCTCACTCATGCCCATCAGGACCACATGCGTTGCCTGTACCCTGCCATCAGCGCTTGCCGTTGCAGCGTTTTCTGTACTATGGGCGTAATGGCACAAATGCTTCAGCGTTGCCGCATCAGCAGCCGCATCCAGGATCATCATGTCCCTGTTTTCAAGGAAATACCTTTCAGAATCCTGGACATGGAAATCACTGCCTTTGAGACGAGCCATGACGTGAAGAGTGTGGGCTTCTGTATCGAGTATGAGGGCGAGCGGTTTGTTGTGGCCACCGACATGGGTATCATCACCGACCGTGCCGCCCACTACATGAGCATCGCCAATTACCTGATGATTGAGTGCAACTATGACAAGGATATGCTGCTCAACGGCAGGTATCCGCAGATGCTCAAGGACCGTGTCATGAGCGAAAAAGGTCATCTCGACAATACCGTGGCCGCACAGTTTGTCGCCGACCACTACCATGAGGGGCTACATAACGTCTTCCTGTGCCACTTGAGCAAGGACAACAATACTGAGGAAATCGCGCTTGCCACCATGCGAAACGCGTTGGAATCAAGAGGAATCAGCGTCGGCGACGGCTCCAATGACGTTTCCCAGCGCGACCGTAACGTCCAGATCTACGCTTTGCCCCGCTATACTTCTTCTGCTTGGTTTGTTCTGGCTTGAACGCAGTGCTATGGACGGCCTTGACGGGTGTTGTCGTCGGGATCACCTTCGGTTTGGCGTTAACAGGTTCAGGCTTAGGAACTTCCTTATAAACCCAGAAACCTTCGTTATTATCCACCAGCAATTCAAACTCCTTGGTCAGGAATGGCTTGATTTTATCATACTCGACCAGTATCTCGATGGGATTGCTTGAAATGATGCCATGCCCGAACAGGAACAGGATGCCCTTGCTGCGGCAGCAGATTTCTGCAGGCACATTCAAGGCATGCTGCAAGCGGTTTTCATCACCCCGTCCCTTATTGAGTTCATCAATTTTATTGTTGATGAGCTTGAGCAGTTTGTTCTCTTTCTCCATATCGGCCATCAGGATATCCAGCCGCGATAGAATACGCTGGTTCTGACGGTCATAGTGGATAAAGGTATTGGTCTCCACTTCACTGCTTCCGTTATATTCCAGCTTGTCGATTTCCATGACCAGCAAACGATGTGAGGTCATGTAAGGGTAAACAAGCACCTGAGACACATTGCCATACACGGGATAGATTCTCGGTGCCTTGACAACAGTGTGATACTCGTCCTCGCTGAGGGGCTTATTGAAGTTAGGGGTTTTCAGATATACATACCTGGCATCCTTCATCTTGGACTGGCTGTTGCCAAAGGCTTTCTTGATCAGTTCCTTGTTAAGGGCATCAAGCTCATCATTACCATTAATCTTCTTGGGCCAGCGCACCTTCACATGCTTGATGCTGGTGTAATAGGAGCTCTCGTCACCGGGGATATTGGGGTTGTCGGCGATATAGTAATAGGTATTATCCTGCTCCTTCTCAAACACGTCGGCCTGGGATGCGGTCGATACGGTGTCGGCCATGGCAATGACCTCGGTCGAGTCACGTTGCTCAAACAGGTTCTGGCTCTTGCCGCTGGCCTCAATGCGGCGTGACATATACCAGCCCAGGGCCACCAGGTCGATGATGCTCAACAAGATGATAACGATGATGAGGTTCTTTTTGGTCATATCTCTTCTAGCACTTAGCTTGATGATTGTTATTGTCTATCATACCTCGAACGGCATCACTCACGCGCTGCATGAGCCATAAGGGGGTGGATGTGGCGCCACAGATGCCGATGCGTTCTTTGCCTACGAGCCATGCGGGATCGATGTCTCCCTCACCGCTGATGAGGTGAGAATCAGGGTTAGCACTCTGACACTCAGCAAACAGGATTCGTCCGTTGCTGCTCTTGGCACCGCTGACAAAGAGTATCAGCTCGTGTTGTGCCGCAAACTGGCGGATCTGCGGTATGCGGTTGGCCACCGAGCGGCAAATCGTGTCAAAACTGCGGAACGTCACTCCAGGCATTACACGCCGCTTGATTTCCTCAACGATGTGCTGAAACTCCTGCACGCTCTTGGTTGTCTGGGAGTAGAGGTAGATGTCACGCGAGTAGTCGATTTTGTCAATCTCGCTGATATTCTCGATGACCATGGCATGGCCCTGGGTCTGCCCCACCAAGCCCAAAACCTCGGCATGGCCACGCTTGCCATAAATGACAATCTGTGGGGCGGGCTTGCCGTCTTCCTGACCGTGATAGGTGGCATGGATGCGCTGCTGTAGCTTCAGCACCACGGGGCATGTCGCGTCAATTATTTCAATGCGGTTTCGGCGGGCGGTCTCGTAGGTTTCGGGTGGCTCGCCATGGGCTCGGAGGAGCACTTTCACATCATGCAGTAGCTCCATATCCTCATGGGTAATCGTCTCCAGTCCGCGGCTGGCCAGTCGGTCCACCTCGGCGGTATTGTGCACGATGTCACCCAGGCAGTAGAGGTGTCCGCTCTCATTGAGTTCCTCCTCAGCCTTACGGATGGCAGTCGTCACCCCGAAGCAGAAGCCCGACCCCTTATCAATCTCAATTACAGCCACAGCCAGTCGTCACTTAATCACCTAAAACCTAGAGTCTTGAGTCTATAGCCTAAATCTTCGCCCGATCAAGATACAGCTGGTACAGCCACTCGTCCTGCTCGGCAATCGTCAAGTAGGAGTTGTCGAGCACAACGGCATCATCGGCCTGGCGCAGCGGACTCTCCTTTCGGGTGCTGTCGATACGGTCACGCTCGGTGACATTCTCGAGCACCTCCTCAAAGGTTGTCGTGGTGTCACCCTTCGCGCGCAGTTCGTCAAAGCGGCGCTGGGCACGCACCTCGGCACTCGCTGTGGCAAACACCTTCATTTCGGCATCAGGGAACACCACCGTGCCGATGTCGCGGCCATCCATGACCACGCCCTTGTCCTTGCCCATTGCCTGCTGCTGTTTCACCATCGCTTTCCGGACAAAGCCGATAGCGGCGATGATGCTCACCACATTGCTCACACGCATCGAGCGGATATAGCGCTCCACATTTTTGCCGTTAAGCACCGTCACGCTCTTCCCTTCCTTCGTCGGACGGAAAGTGATGACAATGTCTCCCCGCTTGATGTGCTCCTTGAGCGCCGCCTCGTCAACCTTGCCGCGCTTGATCAGGCCATTGCGCAGGGCGAACAGCGTCACAGCACGGTACATCGCGCCCGTGTCCACATAGGCATAGCCAATGCGCCTTGCCAGCGCCTTGGCCATCGTGCTCTTGCCAGTCGAGCTATGCCCGTCAATGGCAATCGTAATCTTCTTGAGACTCATTGTATCTGATTAATGTTGATTATCTGCCCACAAAATTAAGCAAAAAAATGAGAGATGATGATGAAAAAAACATAAAATATGGCTCCATCTAACTACTTTGTGCCAATTATTAGTAATTTTGTGGCAAAAGAGAATCACGACATGAGATATTTGGTGCATTTATTGTTGATCCTGGCAGTTATGCTGGGGGGGTGTGGTGAGAAGAAGTCGCCGCTGGATGCTGAGGCTCGTGACAGCGGGATGAGGGCTGCGGCGGCACTCGTGGCGGTTGACCACACCGACACGATGTCGATGGAACGTGCGGTGATGGATGCCAAGGCTAAGCAGAGCATCTATGCGCTCAAGCGGGACTCGGCTGCTGTGCGTGCCTTTGACGAGGCCTTCCGGTCCTACCTCAAGGAGAAAGACCGCCCGTTGTATGATGCCATTTTTCCTGAAGATATAAAGAAGAAATGAAACGATTACCACTCATATTGATAGGCTTGATGCTGATGCTGACTGCCTGCGAGGGAGCCAGCAAGCGAGGCGAGGCCGCAGGGCGGGCCTTCATGTCGGCATGGGGCGATACGGCCTCGATGCATCAGGTGGTGCAGCGCTTCAATGCCCTGCGAAGCGACAGCCTGCGCTGGCCGTGGGAGGTCAAAGCCGCTAACCGTGGTTTTGCCAGCGTGCTGCTGGCCGTCGGACGCGACTCCCTTTTCCAGGCGTCACACGTGATTGTGTTGTCTCCCACCGAGTTGGCGCAGCTCAAAGTTCCGCCCATGGTGGAATTGCTGCGCATCAGGGAGTTTGATACCGACTCGGCTGCCGACTACCTCTCGCTCATCCACTGGCTGTGCAACACGGTGGGCTATAACCGCCACATCGAGGTATTTGACAGCACCATCGAGGCTACGGTTGCCGGTTATTCCCTTTACGAACAGATGTGTGTATATGCCCAGTCATCTCGGCCTGCAGCCCTAGGAGCTGCACTGGCCAATGATGCCAACCAGCCCGGTGCAGACATGGCTGACATCAACGCCCGCATCGGTGAACTCCGCAATATCTATTCCAATGAGGAATTCACCACCTTTGAAAATGCCTACAATTCCAAACTAAAAACCAAGGACTAAATATGAACACATTCCAACAATATCTAGACACTGTCAATCAAGCGATTGCCAACATTCCATACCCAAAGACTCCCGAGCAGCTGTATGAGCCCATATCCTATCACATGGCCCTGGGTGGCAAGCGCGTCCGTCCCGTGCTGTTGCTGATGGCATGTGACGCGATGGGAGGTGACCCTGCCATGGCGATTGACGCAGCAGTGGGCCTAGAGATGTTTCACAATTTCACACTGCTGCACGACGATGTGATGGACAATGCCGACGTTCGTCGCGGCAAGACCACCGTTCACCGCCGCTGGAACGACAATACCGCCATCCTCAGCGGTGACACGATGTTGACCATCGCCACCCAATACATCGCCCGCACAGCCAATTGGCCCGTTATGGACCTGTTCAACAAGACAGCCATCGAGATATATGAGGGCCAGCAATGGGATATGGACTACGAACACCTCAACAATGTGACTGTCGAGGAATACATCAACATGATACGCTTGAAGACCTCCGTCCTGCTGGGTTGTGCCCTCAAGATGGGCGCCCTCATCGCAGACTCAGATAGTGAGCAGGCCGACTTGTTCTACCAAGCGGGTGTGAATATGGGTCTTGCCTTCCAGCTCCGAGATGATGTGCTCGACGTGTGGGGCGACCCCAAGACCTTCGGCAAGGAAATCGGCGGAGACATCATGAACAACAAAAAGACTTTCCTGCTCATCAACACGATGCTGCTAGCCACTGGCGACGATGTCAACGAACTGCGCCACTGGCTCAATGATCCCTACACCATCCGCGACGAGAAGGTGGCCGGCATGACCGCCTTGTACGAACGCCTGGGCGTACGCGAGTTGGCCGAAGAGGCGATCACCCATTACAACGACCTTGCCATCGATGCCTTCAACCGCCTAAAAATCAGCGACGAAGACAAAGCAGCGTTTATCTCTCTCTCCAACAAACTTGCTGGACGCAAATTTTAATTAGGAATTGCAATGGTTGACAGTCATTCCCATATCTATTGTGATGCCTTTGATGAGGATAGGGATGAGGCCGTGAAGCGGGCTCGCGATGCAGGCGTGCGCCACATCGTCCTGCCCAACGAGAGCCTTGAGAGTGTGCCTCGCTTGGCAGCACTGCACGAGCAATATCCCGATTACATCTCCATGACGCTGGGTCTTCATCCCGAAGACATTCACGACGATTACCTTGACGTGCTCAGCCAGATGCGTCCCCTGCTCGACCGCTACCCCATTGTCGCCATAGGTGAAATCGGCATCGACCTCTATTGGGACAAGACCTGGCGCGAAGAGCAAAAACGGGCGCTCGATATCCAGCTGCACTGGTGCCACGAGCGCGATCTGCCCTTCATCATCCACTGCCGTGACGGTCTGGACGACATCCTCGAAGTCATTGACCAGCTTGACTGTCCCGTGCCCCGTGGGGTGTTTCACAGTTTCACCGGCACGCCCGAGGAGGTGAACCGCATTCGAGAGCGCGGAGACTTTTACTTCGGCGTCAACGGCATTGTGACCTTCAAGAAGAGCACCGTACCACAGTTGCTGCCCGTCATCGGCCTCGACCGCTTGCTACTGGAGACCGATTCGCCCTATCTGGCGCCCTTGCCCAACCGCGGCAAGCGCAACGAGAGCGCCAACATTCCTCACATCTGCAATTTCGTTGCTCAGGCGATGAGCGTGAGCCCTGAGGAAGTCAGCGCCGCGACCGACCGCAACGCGGCCAGCCTGTTCAGCATCCATATTGAATAATAACGGTTCTTCTCGCCAACCAGATCACTTCTCATACTGGTAGCCGAGGTCCTCGATACAGTCGATGATGAGCTGATCGGGGATATTGCCTTCGACGAGTGCCGTACCCTTTGCGAGGTCAACGGTTACTTTCTCTACTCCAGGCAGGGCCGCAAGACCTTTTTCCACGTTGGCCTTGCAGTGGGGGCACATCATGCCTTTTACTTTGAATTCTTTCATTGCAGTGGTTCTATTACGTTTGATTTGATAGGATTTCCAGTATTTTGCGACCAGCGCTACTACAATCATGACCAGCAGGGCCGCGCTGCACAAGGTGTTGAGCCATGAGACGGCCATGTGATGCTGCATGACGTGGCACGGCAGGGCATTGACAAACAACTCACGCAAGCCTGGCCAGTAATCCACCAGCACACCAAAGCCCACCGCCCCGCTGATAATCGACATCAGATAGACGATGGTCGCTTTGCGCCCGAAGGCGTTGTTCACTACAAACATTGACGCCATGTTGGCCGCAGGACCCGCCATGAGCAATACCAGCGCACAACCGGGCGACATGCCCTTGAGCATCAGTGCAGCAGCGATGGGGATAGATCCCGTGGCGCACACATACATCGGTACAGCCACCAGCACGATAATAAACATATTGAGCAGCGGCCAGCGCGCATAGGTCGAGAAAAAGTCGTCAGGCAGCAACACCGTAATCAACGTGGCCACCACCAGACCGATCAACAGCCAGCGGCCAATGCTCTGCATCATGTCGAAGAAACCATATTTGAATGTCTCCAGCACTTTGTTCCATAGGCCCTTTGGCAACTCGCTAAACTCATAATTGGACTCATCACCAATGTCGTCGAGAGCTCCCTTGCGCTCCCAGTGCCCGACTGCCATGCCGCCAATGAGCGAGGTTACAAGTGCCGCCACAGGCCGGAGGATGGCAAAAGGCAGGCCCATCATCGAGTAGGTGGCCGCAATGCTGTCAACGCCCGTCTGTGGTGTAGCAATGAGAAACGCCGTCGAGGCCGCGCGCGAGGCACCGCTGCGGCGCAGGGCCACCGCCGTGGGCAGCACTCCGCAAGAGCACAAGGGCAACGGGATGCCAAAAGCCGCTGCCGTTGCGACTGACTTCAGTCCCGTCCCAGCCAAGTAGCGGCTGTATATCGCCGACGGCACAAACGCGTGGAGCAACCCCGCGATAAAAAAGCCCAACAGCAAGTAGGGCGACATGCCATTCAGCATCGACACAAAAGCGTTCACATAGTCCATCATAACTGCAGGCAAAATTAGCAATTATTCGGTATATCAAGTATGGCATTTTGTGAAAAATAACACTTTTGGGCACTTTGGAGGCAAAAACGTTGGTACAATGAAATAAAATGACTAATTTTACCCCTTTAATGAAATATGACTACGATGCTTCGGCTTTAGTCTGTTCACTTATCATTGAATGAAAAAAAACGCGGATTACGCTGATTACACGAATTATTTAATTCACTGGTGATATGGCTTATTTGATTTACGCCAATGAGTCCTATAAAATAAACGGTTGTATGATGGAGGTCCATTCAGAACTTGGCCCGGGTTTCTTGGAGCAAGTCTATCAAGAAGCTCTTGAGTATGAGTTCATGAAAGCCGGAATCCCATACAAGCGAGAGGTTCATTTGAATATTAAGTATAAGGACATTTTTCTCAAGAAAGATTATATCGCTGATTTTATATGCTATGACAAGATTATCGTTGAATTGAAAACGGTTTCTGATATAGCTGACATTCACAAATGCCAGGTTTTGAATTTTTTAAAAGCCACTGGCTTCCAACTTGGTATTATAGGGAATTTTGCTAAGAAGAGTCTTGAAACAGCAAGAGTGGTTAATAGCTATAATCTGCTATATGAATGAGGTGAGTTTAAATTATAATTAGCGTTAATCAGCGAAATCAGCGTTAAATAAATAAAGGTCACGAATATGGATATCAGACTACCCAAGAGGATGGACGGCCATCAGCCCGAAGTGCTGATGGAGTCACGACAGATCACCATCATCGGCGCCAATGGTGCAGGCAAGAGCCGTTTCTGCTCGGCACTGGTTGACGAGTTGGGCGACAAGGCATACCGTATCTCGGCGCTCAAGGCGCTCTTCCCCTCATCCCCGAATCCCAATCCACCTGCCGGATCGATCGAGGACACGTTCAACCGGATGAACAACGCCAATCCTCACCTCAAAAATACCGCCGACACCGAGTTTGACAAACTCTTCTACATCATGCTCAACGATGAGTTCCGTGAACTGATGAACTTCAAGGCCCACAAACTCATGGATGAGCAGATGGAGTTTCCCAAGACAAAACTCGATGTTACCGTCAAGAAGTGGCAGGAGGTGTTCCCCAAGAACAAGGTGCTGCGCGAGAACGGCAAACTGATGTTCGCCACCGAGGGTTACGAGGACAAATACCCGCTGATACGGCTCAGTGACGGCGAGAAGTCGGTACTTTACTACATCGGTGCGGTGCAGTATGCCATGCCCGATGCCGCCATCCTGGTCGATGACCCCGAGACGTTTATCCACAGCAGCATCATGCGCACGTTGTGGAACGTGCTGGAGCAGATGCGCCCCGACTGCACCTTTATCTACAATACCCACGACGTGGATTTTGCCAGTTCACGCATCGACAACCAGTGCGTGTGGGTCAAGGAGTTTGACCCCGAGGCGGTAGCGTGGGACTATGAGGTGATGACCACAAGCCGCGACCTCGACACGGCGCTGCTCGACCTGCTGGGCAGCCGCAAGCCCGTCCTGTTCATCGAGGGCGACGACAAGCACAGCATCGATTCCAGGCTGTATCCCCTCATTTTTCCTGAATACACCGTCAAGCCGCTGGGCAGCTGCAACAAGGTCATCGAAACCGTGCGCTCCTTTAACGACTTGCAGAATTTCCACCAGCTCGACAGCCACGGCATCGTGGACCGCGACCGCCGCAGCGACGAGGAGGTGGAGTACCTGCGCAAGAAGAACATCCTCGTCCCCAACGTGGCCGAGATCGAAAACATCCTCATGCTCGAAGGGGTCATCCGCGCGGTGGCACGCCACAAGCGCCGCAACCCCGACATTGTCTTCCCCAAGATAAAGAAACGGATTATCGTCATGTTTACCAAGGAACTCAAGCAACAGGCATTGCAACACGTGCGGCATCGAGTGAAACGCGATGTGGAGAAGCGCATCGACATGAAGTTCACCAGCATCAATGCCTTAGAGAACCACATGGTGGAACTGGTGAGCGAAATCAATCCGCGCGGCTTGTATGACCAGTTGTGCAGGGAGTTCCACACGTATGAGGACAACAACGATTATGCCAGCATCCTCAAGGTATATAATCAGAAGCTGATGCTCGCCGAGAGCAATGTCGCCGTCCTGTGCGGCTTCAAGAGCAAGGACGACTACATCCGCGGCGTACTGAACATCCTCAAGGGCAACAGCGATAATGCGGACGCCATTCGCCAATCCATCAAAGCGTGCTTTGGCCTGGAAGAGTAAGCATCAGGCAACAGGAACGACAAGCAACAACTTGAACAACCCATAGTTTTATCCAGCTTGTTGTTCAAAGTTAAAGTTGTTTGGAAATTGATATAATGAAAGACAATAAGCAAGCGACATTAGCACTGGGCACCCAGCCCGTCGGCAAGCTCCTGTGGCAATATGCCCTGCCCGGCGTCATTGCGATGACGGCGTCCTCATTATATAATATGGTGGACAGCATCTTCATCGGTCACGGCGTGGGTCCCATGGCACTGGCCGCCCTGGGCATATCCTTCCCGCTGATGAACATCGGCGCTGCCTTTGGTGCCGCAGTGGGCATCGGCGGCTCCACGCTTATGTCACTTCGCCTGGGTCAACGCCAGTACGGCAAGGCGAACAACGTGTTGGGCAACATGGTCGCCCTGAACATCATCACGGGTCTGCTCGTGGGCATCGTGTCGATCATCTTCCTTGACCCGATTCTCACCTTCTTCGGCGCCAGCCCCCAGACTCTGCCCCATGCCCGAGACTACATGTTCATCCTGCTCGTGGGCAACGTCATCACTCACCTCTATCTGGGCTTGAATGCTGCCTTGCGGTCGGCGAGCAAACCCCGCGCGGCAATGATTGCCACCATTGTCACGGTGGTGCTTAACACGATCCTCGACCCCATCTTCATCTGGCCCTTGCACATGGGCATCAAGGGAGCGGCTATCGCCACCATCCTGGCCCAGGCTATCGTCCTGTGCTGGCAGTTGTGGCAATTCTCCCGTCAAAAGGAGCTGCTTCACCTCGAGTGGCGTTATCTGGTGCCCTCGCGTGCGATTGTCAAGGACATCGTGAGCATCGGTATCTCGCCTTTCGCCATGCAGCTCACTGGCTGCGTGGTGGCCATCTTCATGAACAACGCTTTGATGGCCAATGGGGGCGACCTCTCGGTGGGCGCCTACAGTATCGCTAACCGTCTGGGATTCATATTCTTTATGGTCATTATGGGCATCTGCCAAGGCATGCAACCCATCGCGGGTTACAACTATGGTGCCCGCAACATGGAGCGCGTGCGGCGAGTCGTGCGCCTCGCCATCACCGCGTCGGTGTTGGCCATGACGGTGGGATGGATCATTGGTGAAGCCTTCCCCGGGCCATGTGTCCGCATGTTTACCGACGACGAGCAACTCTTGGCCATATCCATACGCGGCATCCGCATTAATATGCTGGTGTTCCCCGTCATCGGCTATCAGGCTACAGTCACCAACTTCTTCCAGACTATCGGCAAGGTGCGCATCAGCATCTTCATGTCGCTGTCGCGCCAACTGTTGTTCCTGCTTCCCATGATGCTGCTGTTTGCGTCGTTCTGGGGGCTCGACGGCGTGTGGTTCTCGCTGCCCGCCAGCGACTTTGCAGCATTTCTGGTCGCCGTCATCATCATGCAGCGCTTCAAGAAAGGCGCCAAGGTCTAGCGTTACTCCGCATCTACTTCCTCATTTCTAAACCCATTTTTAGGCCACCGCGAATCCTGTTATTATTAATAGTTTTTGCATAATGTTTCGCACATCAACGCGCTCCTTGTTTTCAAGACTAGTGACTTATGAAAAAAGACAGGGAGACAAGGTAAAAAATCTCGATTTTTTAGTCGTTATTTCAATTATTTTTGCTATTTTTGCAAGTTGAAAGGAGAGGAGTGCCCTGCTTCCAAAAGAAAAGCCGACAGATGTCCTTCTCAACTTGCTTCATTTCTTAGTAGAGCAAACTAAAAACTAACTTTAAAAACAAACTATAAACCAAGACGTAACTTTTTTATTCATAAATTATTAACTTTTTAATTCCTTTTATTTATGAAGTACTTCAAACTAAAATTTCTACTTCTGTTCTTAGCCCTTGCTGCGGCCATACCGTCAGCATGGGCCGAAGAAGATGTCATTAACAAGAGTGTCACATCACCACTACTTGATGGCACGTACTCATCAGATTGGAAGACGATTACTGTAACTGGTCCTACAACTGATGCTAAGTATGTAATCAGATCAATGGGATTAACTAACGCTAATTACGGTTTTCGCTGGAATGCAAACGGCTACCTTTACACAACCACTTCTGGCGGGCGATTAAAGAGCGTTACTATTGCTGGAGACGGTTCATCAAACAAGTCAGTAGATGTATTTGCATCAAATACACCATATACTGAAAAGGCTACTGGAACCCCTGTGGGAACTGTGAAAATATCTGACAATGGCACAAAATATGATTTCGAAGATGATTACACTTACATTGCTATAAATGGAAAATCATCATCCACGAATTTATATTCCATAACAATTGAATGGGAGCCTAATCTCACAGAAGGCTATGCTGCAAAGTTGACATCCGACAACAGCCATGATTTTGGCAGATTAACCGTAAACAATGAACGCACATGGAATATTGTGCTAAAGAACATGGGTACCGAGGCTTTCACGCCCACATTGAGCGGGCTTGCTGCTCCCTTCAGTACCACTTACACCCCAGCTGAAATCGCTTCGGGTGCTAAAGTTTCGATTCCCGTTATATTCAACCCGACTACTGCGGGCACTTTTGAGGGAACCTTGCACATTGGAGCTGTGGAAAGCGAAGACATCGACCTTGATGTCACCTTGACTGGTGTTGCTGCATATGAGCTGACCGTGTGCGATGAGACAACCGAAAACACCTACCTGCCTGTCTACGGATTATATGTTGATGAATTTGCACAGAACAATCAGATGATTTATCCGGCCTCATTGCTGCAAAGCTTGAAGGACAAGAAAATCACCTCAATGACATTTTACAACAGTGATGGCATTAAGTTCGCAACAAATGTCACATTCTCGTTAAAGAATTTGGACGCCAATACATCTGAATATGAGTCTACTCCTCAGCCCATCCAGGGATATACCGCAGTCAGAACTGAAGAAGTTGAGAAAAATACTTCACTAAAAGAATGGACAATTACATTTGACGAGCCGTTCATGTACAATGGAGGTGATCTGCTTCTGAATGTTGCTACGACTATGGGGTCCTATGGTGCAACCCATTTTTATGGTGTCAATCAAAATAAATATCAAAGCTATTACACATCAAATTATGGTGACACACGATCTTACTTCCTTCCGAAGGTGACCTTTGCCTATGAAGATGCTGCTGTTACTCCTGATCCTGTTGAGGCTGGTTTGAGCTATGGTGATAATACTGCTTTCACGGTATATCCCGAAGCTGACTTTACCGCTCCCACGCTGATCAATCCCAACAATGTGACTGTGACCTACAACAGCACCGACGAGGATATTGCTGTGGTTGACGAGAACACCGGCGAGGTTGTGATTGGTGAGAAGATCGGCACCGCTACCATCACTGCTAGCTTTGCTGGTAACGACGAGTATCTGCCCGGTAGCGCAAGCTACACCATCACCATCGAGGCTAAGCCCGAACTGGCTGCTGACTCCAAGGTAGAATTTGAGACCACCGTCGGCACTCCCGTCCAGAAGACCTTTACCGTTATGGGTGAGAACCTAAAGGGTGACGTAACCCTGACGCTGAACGACGAGAACAACGTCTTCGCCCTGAGCACCACCACCATCGCCAAGGATGCTGCCGAGGACGGTGCCGAGGTTACCGTAACCTACAATCCCACTGCCGAGGACATCCACATGGCTAAAGTCACTGTTTCCAGCCAGGATGCCGAGAGCGTGACCGTAAGCCTGGAAGCCGTTGCTACCGAGCCCGTGCTCGTTGAGGTAGCAACCCCGACCTTCTCACTGGTTGAGGGTTCTTACACAGGCAATCAGCAGCTCACCATCGACTGCGCTACCGAGGGTGCCACTATCCTGTATCGCTTCAACGAAGAGGACGAATGGCATCAGAACAGGTCGTTGACCTTGACCCTGACCGAGGATTGCACCGTTTATGCCAAGGCTACGAAGGCCATGGCTGAGAGCCCCGTTGCAACCGCATCGTTCATTATCGACCAGGTTGCTGAGCCCGCTCATGTAGATCCCATCCAGGGCTACTTCAGCATCAAGAACAACGGTAACGAGCAGTATGCCAACATCCAAGGCCGCAAGACCCTGCGTTTCACCGAGACTCCCGCCGACAAGGCCGGTACGGTGATTTATGTTGAGACCAACGAGAACGGCCAGGTTCAGTCCCTCCGCTCACAGGCTTGTGATCTCCAGGGCTATGCCAACAAGGCCATGAACTACGTGCCCGAGCTGGTACACCTCGTTGCCCAGAAGCTCGAGTTGGAAGGCGTGGGCGAACTCTTCGGCGAGACCGGTGTTGACGCCATCCTCGATAAGTTCAACGAAAGCTTCGACTATCACCTGTATGTAGAGCCTGCCGAGGGCGGCTACCGCATCTATGGCAAGACCCCGAGCATGCAGCCCGTGGTTGAATTCTACCGCGAGAACCAGGCAAAGGTTGAGGCTAAGCTCCCGATGATGGAGACAGCCATCAACAATGCCATCCAGAAGATTCTGGAGAAGACTAACGGCAGTGGTGCTGCTATCCTGACCCCGTTCAGCTTGCACCAGATCTGGGATAACATGGGCCGCAACTTGACCGAGCCCGTTGACGAGGCATCGACCATGGACTTCTACCGTCAGGTTCTGAACAACAAGAACAACGTTTGGAGCTTCGCCTACGAGACCGCTATGATCTACTGGACCAACCTGAAGAATCATCCCAGGTATCAGAACGAGATCCGTCCCCAGCTGGGTGAATTTGCCGATTACCTCGACAAGCTCGAGCAGGTTCGTCCCGACTTCAAGTACTACATTGCTCAGAAGGACGGCAAGCCCGACTTTATCAGCGAGGGTAACGTGGACATTATCAACAATAACGGACGCGCCATCTGGACGCTGGAGCCCCGCACCACCTTCACCGTAAATATCCCCGAGGAGAACAAGGTGAACAACGAATATGTGACCACCCTGTACACCGACTTTGCTTACACCATGCCCGAGGGCGCTACGGCCTACAAGGTGACTGGCGTCACCACCGACGGCATCGCTATCACCGAAGCTATCGAGGGTATTATCCCCGCTCAGACTCCCGTCCTGATCAAGGCCACCGAGGCTGGCGACAAGGCTCTGGTAATCAGCACCGAGGCTGGCGCCGCTGTTAATGGCAATCTGCTCAAGGGTCCGGACTACCTGATCGGCGAATACCAGATCAAGGCTGAGTCTGTTGCTAAGCTGTTCAATCTCGTGAAGGGTCTCTTCGGCGAGGAAATCTACAACCGCTACATGCTCGACTATGAGCATCTGATGCTCCGCTATGCCGGCACCGTCAACAACAAGTACTTCTGGGGTCTCTCGAATGACGACCTTAAACTGTGTGGCACTACCGACGAGTATGGTCGAGTTCAGTGTGTAGTTCGCAGCCTTGATGTCGAGGATGGCGAGGTGGCCTTCTATGACAACATGACTGTAGAAACCAACAAGGCCTTCCTCGTGAGCGAGACGCACGACAAGATCACCCTTAGCCTGCGTGGCGATATCAACCGCGATGGTAAAGTTTCGATCTCTGATGTCACCGCACTGATCGACATCTTGCTCGCTGATCCTGCCAGCAGAGTCTATGCTGAGCCTTGCGATCTGTATCCTCGTGGTCTTGACTACGTAGCTGCAGACTTCAATGAGAACGGTGAAATCACCATCAGTGACGTCACCGAACTGATTGATTACCTGTTGGCCAACAGTCTGAACAACTAATAATCATTAGTTTAAACTGAATTGTGTGGGCAATTGATGGCAACGACATGCTAAGTCATGGAGGCTATTGATTGCCCACACTTTTATTATTGTAACAGAAAAAACTTTTATATATGTAACTGATCAGATCATGATGAAAAATACATTTCACAAGATCGGGGCCGTATTTTTGATGGCACTATTTGTCTTACCAGCTTTTGCACAGTTAGGGAAGAACACAGACGGATTCTACCGTGTGCGCAATTCACAGTATCCGACAGACTACATCAGCATCGCCAATAATAAGTTTAACTATCAGAAAATTATTGGTAGTGTGTCATCAGTAACAGACGCAACTAAGCCTTACAAAATCAACTTCGCTGAAGCTTATCTGAGGAATGATGCTCACATAATTCAAGATACTGCATTTATTAGCGCACAATCTTTGATTTATATATTTGCGGAAGCTAATACATCGTCTAATAAAAACTATAATCTGATTGCCCAGGGAACGAGTCTCCGCACCATCGCTACTGGTAGTTTTTATGGTGGTAACGCTGGACAAGTTGGGTTCGATAAATGGGTTCAAATCGAAAAAGTCAGCGGCAGTGGAGTTGACACAAAATATAGGGCTTCAGTTAGGGTCAGGAACGATTCGGGAGTGGGCACTGGCGATTTAGGCACGTTGTATTTTTGCGATGACATTACAACATACGGAAAACCCACTTTTCGTGTCTGTAAAGAAGAAAACATAACAGAGGCCGCCTATTGGTACCTTGAGCCCGTGACCCATTTTAACGTGGTGCCCGAGATTGAATATAACGGAAAATATTACACCACACTTAAGGTGCCATTTCAATGGCAGATTGCCGAAGGTAGCAGTGTGGAAAAAATCTATGTGATTACAGATGCCACCAATGGTATTCTGCAACAACAAGAAATCACTGGCATCGTACCAGAAGGCACTCCTGTTATCCTGGAATGTGGTTCAAGTAATCCCCTTGACTGTAAGCTGAAGCCTATCGGTGTTCCTAAGTTCTCGCCAGCAGATATAAATAACCAGGAGCCCCCCGATGCCGATGAGGCATCTTACTATTCTGGCGTAAATATGTTATATGGCACTTACTACTGCAATACAGATGGTAATGTAACTTATATCGCCAATGCAAATGGTGGCACAAGTTATATCAATGGCAACCATTATACCGCTCCAACTAATCCACAGAAATACGTATTGGGATTTAGCGAGTCTGGACGATTCGGCTTTAAAACGGCCACACAAAACATACCCGCTAACACGGTATGGATGGAAGAACAGGCCGAATTCGCCCCCGATATCACATTACCTGTTTTCTCCCCTATTGGAGGTTCTTACGATCATAATCCCTTGAGTGTAAGTCTTAGTTGTGCTACGCCTGGCGCTGTCATTCGCTATACGACCAACGGCACAACACCCACAATAAACAGTACCGTTTACAGTGGACCCATCTCTGTAAATAAAAACATGACTATCAAGGCTATCGCCATATCGGGCAGCAGTACGAGTACCATAGCGTCCCAGACTTACACACTTAAGGTGTCAAAACCTATTATTACACTTGATGGCACAAGCGCTACCAAAACGGCAACGATAACATGTTCAACCGAAGGTGCTACAATCCGTTACACAACTGACGGCTCTAGTCCCACCGCGTCAAGCACTGAATACACGGGCAGCTTCACTGTTAATAATGGTGTGACCATCAAGGCTAGAGCTTTCAAAGACGGTTTAACGGTCAGCGATATTGCCACCGTAACATATTCTTACGCTAGTGCCGCCGTTATGATTGCAAGCCCTGAATTGCTGAACCTTAAAGAGGGCAATACAGGTACTATTAATGTGTATGGGTACAATCTGAATAAAGCGGGTTGGTTTGGTACTAATACTGTAGCCCTAACAAACTCAAATAGCAGTTTCAGCGCTACACCAAGTGCCACTACAGGCAGTGTATCTTCAGGTAATTTTAATCCATCAAGCGGATCGTTAACTGGCAAGATATCTATTACTTACACTGGCCGCGAGCTGAAAGACAACAGCACGATTAAATTGGTTTACAGAGGTTCCAATTTGACTAAAACGGCCAAAGCAACTTACGAGCCAGATATCTACATCATCACCGATAACGGACAGAATCAATGGAACTATAATGGCGCCCAGATGAACAACATTAATGGCGTCTACACGGCGACCTTTACTGCTCCAGCAGACAATACCTACATCATCTTTTCCAGGAAAGCAAGTCTGGGTAGCAATGAGCGATGGGGCACCCGTTACATCTTTGGCCCGTCAGGCTCTGGAGACTGGATAATGCCTTCCAATGTTGAACGTGCGGGTGGTGCTATCGACGTAAATGAGGATAATCCCATCAAACTGCCTTACGCTGGCGAATACACAATCACAATTAACACCAACATCAGCTACTATCCGTTCTCCATCTACCGTGAAATGGAGACCGTAGCAACACCGACGTTCTCGCCTGGTACTAGCAGTTTTGTTGGCTCGACAAGCGTAACCATCGAAAGCACCACAAACGGTGCCACGATCTATTACACGACCGACGGTTCAACGCCCACGACCAGCAGCACCCAATACAATGGTCCTATTACTGTGAACGAGACGACGACTATCAAGGCCATAGCCGTTAAGGAAGGCTGGTACGATAGTGAGGTGGCCAGCGCCACCTACACGGTGCTGCAACCTGAATTGACAGCCACTCCGACAACGTTGACTATCGACGACAACGGCAATTACGCCTTCTATGTCACCGGCAGCAACCTGACGGATAACGTGGGAGTGACCCGTACGAACAGCGGTTTCACGCCTAACCTCTCGGCCACCACGGGAACTCCTGTCAACAACAACTCCACCTATGACAATGGTCCGTACTGGTATTTCACTCCTTATAATCACTCATTGAGCGGTCAGGTGAACGTTACATACGACGGCCGAGCCTTAAGGGCAAGTGATGACTTGACAGTCGGCACCAGGAATGCTGCCGGCACGACGATCAGCACAACAGTCCATGTGGATTATGTTCCCGACATCTTCATCGTGGGCGATAACGGAACGGGCAACTGGAATTATGCCAACGGTACCCAGATGGCTGAAGACAACGGCATCTACACGGCTGCGGTCACAGTTCCCGCCAACTGCTGCATCCTGTTTGCCAGAAAGACGGGTGTGAACTACACTTGGGACTATGACTATAACCGTATTTTCTTCGGTGCAGAGACCAATGGCGCCAATTGGCTCTATAACGGAACCAATCACCAGGGTAATCTTGAACTTGATCCGAGGGATAACAACCACATCAAGTATTGTCCTATCCAATTCCAAGATGCCGGTAATTATATCATCACGGTCAATGCCACCAACAACACCTTCACAATCACAGGAATTACCGGAAGTACGCTGGCACAAATCGAGGCCAACGGCACTGTAGGCAACACCTATGCTGTGAGCGACGAGTTGACCGGTGCATGGTATGTGAAATACACCGACGAGAACCATGTGGTCCACCCGCTGCTGTTTGCCAAGGATCAAGGTAACGCCAACGTGAAGACCTATAAGGATGAGGCAACCGGCCAGATTGACTACGTGAAGGAGATTCTTGGTTGGCAGGATAATGACTGGGACCAGAGCAGTTGGGTCATTCTCGACTTCAAGAACGTTCCCAATGGAGAAACTGAAGCCCAGAATCTTGTCGATCACAAGATTACGCCGAGCTCTATCATCGGCACCTATACCGACAACAGCAACTACACCATCGAGCTCACAGGCACTGCGCCCACGGCCAATGGCAGCCAGCTGAACCAGTATCTCGGTTACATGGGTTCCGTGAATGGCAATAACCCCTACGGAAGCCCCTACCAGGGTGCTATCTATAACACATACGTGACGCCCAACTTCCTGACTACCAACCTCAACGTTGGCCAGAACAGCGGTTTCGTAGCAGCCAGTGGCCCGCATGCCGGCGATCACCTCTTCTTCGTCAACCCGAAGGTCATGGAGGTAGCTCTGGTCTATGGCGTTTGGGCCGGAAACGATGTATTCACGGTATATAAGCCCAACTATAATGATCCTGAGATTCCGACTAGTTCAGTTGTCAATGTTTGGGGCACCGTGGGCTCTGTCACCGCCAACTGGAAGTATAACCGCAATAGCGATTCCGAAATCAGTTATGGCAAGCCTGAGGGTATCGATGAACATGTGAATGATGCCTACTTCCTCCATGCGTTGATTGGCCGCAAGGCTTCCAACACCCTGAGGTCACAAGGCACCGCCGATGGCTCACAGGTAAGCAGTGAATACGAAATCTATCCTCTTGACATGCCCACCCGCGCTGGCAACTGGACGAAAGTCGATGAAGTGAACTTCCTCCGTACCGTCCAGAGCGTACGCTACTACAACGTGATGGGAATGGAGAGCGAGAAGCCGTTTGAGGGCATCAACATCGTGGTGACCCGCTACAGCGACGGCACTACCTCTGCCACTAAAATCCTGCGGTGAGTCGGTTTTAGGCTTTAGGCTTTAGCGATTGAAAAAAGGCGGCCCTTGAGAGGTCGCCTTTTTCGTTTTTGATAGGATGTATTACAACTCCTAAAGCCTAATTGCTAACGCGGCAGGATTTGGATGGCTGCGCCGCCGCCAGAGGCGAGGTGCAGATGAATGACGGTGCTGCGGTCCACATCCAGACGGCGAATCGTCATCGGATAAGGATTGGTGCTGTAGTCAGCATCGGGGCCGTCCTCATAGATGATTGCCGTGTATTTGCCATCGCCCAAGAAGTCGAGTGCCAAATCCAAGTTGCGAGCCTCGGCGTCGGTCACGCTGCCGACGTACCAGTTGTCGGCACCGCGCTCCTGACGGACGTAGGTCACATAACGGCCCATTGCCGCATGGGGCACGAGCGTGCGTTCCCAGTTGGTGGGCACATCCTCGATAAACTTGAAGGCCGGCTGGTGCTCGTAGTTCTCAATCAGATCGGCTGCCATGTGGCCCGGGCTATAGAGAACGATGTACTCGGCCAACTGATGGGCCAGCGTGTTCTGGGGGCGCGTGCCGGGTACCGCGTCGTTGCGGTACTCAAAGATGCCGGGTGTGAAGTCCATCGGGCCGCCCAAGCCGCGCGTGAACGGCAGGATGCACTCGTGATAAGGGGGATTGCCACCACGGCGGTCAAATGCGTTGTACTCCTGGCCGCGCATGCTTTCGGTCGCAATCAGGTTGGGCCACGTGCGCTGGATACCGCTGGGCATAGCGCCCTCGTGGTTGACAATCATCAGATGGTAGCGCGCTGCCGTCTCGATGACCTTGCGGAAGTGCTGTATGCCCCACTGCGAGTGCTGTAACTCGCCATTGTAGAAGTGGGAATTGACATAGCCTGTCTTGACCGTGTTGATACCCAGTGACTCGTAGAGGTGGTAAGCGTCCTCCAACTGGTCCTCGTAGTTCTGGGCTGCGCCGCCCGTCTCGTTGTGGGCGATGATGCGCACGCCACGCTCAGCGGCATAGCGGCACAGGCCCTCCAGGTCATAGTCGGGATAGGCCTTGGTGAACGAGAAGCCGTCGCCGTGTTTCGTCCAGTCGGTATCCCAACCGTAGTTCCAGCCCTCGACCAGCACACCGCCAAGACCATGCTTAGCGGCAAAGTCGATGTAGCGCTTGGTGTTCTCGGTTGTGGCACCATGGCGGTCACCCTGAGACCAGGTCCACAGCTGTTTCTGCAATGCCCACCAGATGCCCACATACTTGCTGGGCTTGAGCCATGATGTGTCTTCAATCTTACACGGGTCGTTGAGGTTCAACGCCATGCGCGAGAGCAGGATGTCTGCGGCACGGCGGCCAATGATCACGGCACGCCAGGGCGACACGCGTGTATCCCATACCCTCACTTTATCACCATTTTTCCAAGGCACGAGATCGACGGTGAGCGTCGTGCCGCTGGGCGCGAGATTCATCGTCGAGAAATCGGTCAGGTTGGCCTCCATGATGGCCATATAGAGCGAGTCGTTCACCTCCAGGGCTACAGGACCCGACATCTTCCCCTTCTTGCTCAAGGGTTCACGGGTATAGATGCCCTCATAGTAGGCTGTCAGGGCGGGAATCGACCAGGCCTGCGCATCGGAGGGCAGTGCAAACTGCGTTGCCTCGTCCATGATTACAAAGTCCTGAAGGCCACGCTGACGCGGGAACTCATAGCGGAAAGCCACACCGTCATCAAAGGCGCGGAATACCACGCCCAACTGGCGCTTGGCACCACCCTTTTCCTGCAAGGTTACCTTCATCTCGCTGTAATGGTTACGCACTTGGGCATCCTCACCCCAAGGCTGGCTCCACGTCTCATCGAGCGACGCACGGGTCACCTTGCCCATCTTGAAGTTGCCCTTGAAGTCACCATCCTGGAGCACAAAACCCAGTTCGGAACGGCCAATGACAGTCTCGCCACCACGCATCACCTGATACCAGGCTTTGCCACCGTCCACGCCCACGGTCACAGTCAGCGACCCGTCGGGCGAACTCACCTTCACATCCTTAGCCGTAGCCAACAGGCTGACAACCAGACACAACAAGGTTAAAAAGAACGTTTTTTTCATGTCTATTGTAAGTTTCATCTGTTAATTCAAATTTACAAATGCAAATATAGTGCTTTTCTCTCGAATTACACCAAGATTTGCCATTCAACTTGAAGTTATTCTAAAAACGGGAGGCATCGCCATTGTAAATGCCTCCCGTCCAGATATTAATCAGGGCAAACCCATGAAGCAGGAAAAAAGATCTGCCCTGACAGGGGATAAACATTACTTCTACTTAGGTGTAACTCCATCGGCTGTCACTGTGAGGTAGTAATCTCGGTCGAGAACCACACCATAGTCGCCAGTCTGTGCACCAGCACCATTATTGTTGAAGATGAGGTTCTCGGCCTCGCCGGCGCTGGTGAACTCCCAGTAGGTGTAGTTCACGCCATCGATGGTCTTGTTACCCGTGGGCAATGCGCCAGGCCAGCCGCCGAAGAATTCCTTGTCACCCCATGCATACAGGGCGATGGCATCCCAACCCGTCTGGTTATCCACGTAGATGTAGTGCAACTCGCCGGGAGTGGGTTCGGGAATGTCACCTCCACCGGTATAGGTATTGGGATCAATCTCGGTCACGCCACTAGCAGTTACTTCCAGATATACATCATGATCGATGGTGTAAGCATAGTCGGCCAGCTGTGTACCTCCACCATTATTGTTGAAGATGAGGTTCTCATTCAGACCCGTGTTAGCCTCACCCATGTCAAAGTAGGTATAGGTCACACCCTTGATGGTCTGCTCGCCCGTGGGAGCCATGCCAGGCCAATCACCATTCAGGTTGTTCACGTCGCCCCACATGTAGAGCGTGATAGCGTCCCAACCGGTCTTGTTGACGATAAACACGGCATAGCCATCGTGAGCCACAGATATCGGCTCGCTCATCTCCTCGACACCGCTCGCGGTCACATGCAGATAGATGTCGCGATCGATCGTGAAGTTGAAGTCGGCCAGCTGTGAGCCTTCACCATTGTTGAAAATCAAGTTCTCGTTCAGACCTGTGTTGGCAGCGCCCATGTCGAAGTAGGTGAACTGGGTGCCACCGATGGTCTGCTTGCCAGTGGGCGCCATACCGGGCCAATCACCATTCAGGTTGTTCACGTCGCCCCACATATAGAGGTTCAAGTTGTTCCAGCCAGTCTCGTCAAGTACATAGACCACATAGCCGTCATGCTCAACCTCGGGCTCCTCGCCACTCCAGTAATAGCTCTCCCAGCGTTCACCCCACACGTTGGTGAAGGTGCCCAGTCCAGGATTATCGGTGTGGTTGGCCATTTCGCCATTAACGGTAAACTCTGTTCCCTGAGTCATGCTGTAGAAACGGAAACCGTCGGCCAGAGTCTTGCCCGAAACAAAGGTGGAAGGATCCAGATAGATGCCCCACTTGATGTCGCTGCCAGGAGCCTTCATGAGCTTCCACTGCTCCTTACCCATCGATGCGCTGTCGCCATTGAAGGCACCCATGATATAAATCTCCTCATCCACGGCGGTGCCGTAGGGAGCAATAAACTCAAGCAGAATGCGGTCGGCGCGCGTCTCAAACTGCTGGCGCTCGTGGTCAAAGATGATGTCCTCATCCTTGGAGCAACTGGTCATCACGCTCATGACGGCCAGCAGCGCCACTATCAGACTATATATATTCCTTGTTTTCATATCTAATGTCATATTATTAAGGTGTGACAACAATTAATAATTGGGATTCTGGATGAGACCGGGATTGACCGTCAACGCAGACTGAGGCAGCGGATACCACTCGTATTTCTCACTGCGCTTAACGGGCAGGTCGATGCCAGCCTCGGTAGCACGTCCCCAGAACCACCAGGTACCTTGGGTAAACTTGTTGAAACGGCGCAGGTCGGTGCGGCGACGGTTACCCTCGCCCAGATACTCCTTGCCCCACTCGCTCAACATCCAATCCATGTCAAAGTTGGTGAAACCAGGACCGGGAATGGAGAGTGCCGATGCACGGTTGGCAGCGGTGAAATAGCGCTGGCGCACAGCGTCAACATAGTTCTTGGCTTCGCCACTGTTACCCTTGCGCATCTCGCACTCGGCAACATTGTAGTAGGCCTCGGCCAGACGGAACTGCACGTCATCAATCGACTTGAAGCCGCCTGCATCGTCGTTGGGATAAAGAGGATACTTCACCAGACGCACGCCCGAGTTGGTCTCACCCCAGCGGGGGCTCATAACGGTCTCCAGAGTGCGGCCCTGATTGAGGAAGGTACCCACTTGATCAACATACACCAGATCCTGACCATCACGGTCGGCATCGGCCTTGAGGACATCGCCCGTGCCAAAGTTAGCACGCATCACGCCCTTGAGGAACATACCCGGGCCATGGGTCTTGGTCGTCACATTGTACACATAGTTTTGCTTGCGTATGTCACGATTGTCAAAGCGCTCATAGGGAGCACCCAGCTTATCATTGTAGGGAGCATCCAGGAAGCACTGGGCGCCCTCGGAACCGCCAGTGGGCAATACCGTGCCAGAGTTGTCGTAGCTGGGCACGAGGCACACACAGTTCCAAGCACCGATACCGTCATAGGACTGTCCGAAGTAATCGGCATAGCCATACCACATACCCACCATGGTGCGCACGTTGCTGATGGCATTAGCTGCACCCTGACCATCCTCGGCTGCGAGAGCGAAGATGACCTCGGGGCACTTCACATTGTCAATACTGTACAAGTCACGGTAGTTGTCGGCCAGACGATAGGTGCCGAAGTCACCGTTGATAATCTGCTTGGACAGCGCCTCACACTCCTCATAATGGGCTTCATTGATGAAAATCTCGGCATTGAGCAGCAGACGGGCCTTCAACAGGCGGTTCATTGCCTGGTTAGCACGATTGACAGTGTTGCGGCTACCATCTTCCTTGGCGAGCTGCATGTAAGTCTCGTCGAGCTCGGTAGCGATGAAGTCATAGATTTTCTTGCACGAAGTGTTCCAATCGGGATCGGCAGTACCAGGCACCTCGCTACCAGCCTTGACGTTCAAGGGCAGCGCACCACCCCAGAGTTCAAACAGGCAGTAGTAGTTCCATGCGCGGATAGTGCGCACCTCGGCAACATACTGGTTGAGCTTTTCCTGATCCATACCCAGACTGGAGGCATCCAAGCCCTCCAAGTCATTCAACAGCAGATTGGCAAGGCCTACAGCCGTCCACGCGCCAGACCAAGCGTTCTGGATAATGGTGGACTCACTGTTCCAGTTGTGCCACGAGAGCACCGTCTTCATGGCCTCGTCCCATCCCCACTGGCCACCGTTCCACACGCGCCAGGTTAGCTGGTCGGCGGGATACTCGCTCAAGTGGAAAAAGTTCTCACCAGCAAGGGTCGATGACGTCTGGTTGTAGATAGCGGCAACGGCACCCTTGACACTGGCTTCGTTCTGGTAATACACAGTGGCATCGATACGGTCATTGACCTTCTCGTCCAGGTCGGTACACGATGAGAGTCCCAACACGCACACTGCAATTGCTATGATGATATATTTGAAATCTTTCATAATCATTTGTCTATTTATTGATTAGTGGAAACGCACGGTCACGCCCAGGGTGAACTGGAAGGCCTGAGGATAGGCGCTGTTAGAGTCAATACCCGGAGTGATGCCGGTCGAAGTGACAATCGAGGGATCGTTGCCCTTGTAGCTCGTGAGGGTAAACAGGTTCTTGGCCGAGACATAAACGCGCAGACTCTCAAGCAGGTTGCGTGTCTTAGGCATGAAGGTGTAACCCAGGGTCACATTGTCGAGTTTGAAGTAATCACCCTTCTCAAGGAAGTAGCTCGAGATGATGCTACCGCCCGCGTTGACGTCAGCATAGTCGGTATAGGCGCTGGCCAGCACATTGTCGGTACCGCAGCCCTTGAGGCCCATGCCGTAACGGCGCATGTTGAAGATCTTGTAACCGAAGGCGCCACGCATCAGTGTGCTCAGGTCCCAATTGTGCCAAGTGAAAGAATTGGTCCATGAGAGGAAATGCTTGGGCGCACCGTTGCCGATGTTGCGCTTCCATGCGGGATCGGCCTGAGCCGCGGGAACGGCTTTGCCATCATTGTCATAAACCATGAACAGGCCGTTCTCGTCGATACCTGCATGCTCAAATCCGTAATACTGGCCGATGAGACCGCCTTCTGCCACGCGGAAGAAGTACTCGCTCGTACCCACGCCGGGTTTGCGGTACAGGTCCAGATAACTCATCTGATAAACATCGCTCGAGAGCTTGGTGAGCTTGGTCTTACCCGTGCTCCAGTTGATGCCAGTAGTCCACTTGAAGGCGCCCTTGGTGAGAACATCATAGTCAAGGACAACCTCGACACCGGTATTCTTGGTGGTACCCACGTTCACGAGAATCGAGTTATAGATAAACGGGGGCTGCGGAGCGGTGTAGTTGTAAAGCAGGTCTTGGCTGCGACGGTCGTAGTACTCGACACTACCGCGCAGGCGGCTGTCAAATGCCACAAAATCAACACCCACGTTGAAAGCGGTTGATTTCTCCCAAGCCAGGTCAGGATTGGCATTCACCGAAGGAGCATAACCGTTAATCCACTCGCCGTCCATATAGTATGCGCCATAGCCGCTGTAGGTTGAGAGCGACTGATAAGCATTGAAGTCACTGCGGCCAGTCACACCGTAGGAGATACGGGGCTTCAGGCTCTGGAAGGTACGGGAAAGACCTTCGGCAAAGGGAGTGCGGATAATTTCCCAAGCCAGTGAAGCCGAGGGGAAGTTACCCCACTTCTTGTTGGCACCAAACTTGGTACTGCCCTCATGACGCATCGAAGCGGCAGCAAAGATCATATCCTTATAATTATAGTTCAAGCGTCCAAAGAAACCGATAAGGGTCGATTCTGACGAACCAGCCCACATGTTGGCTTTGCCGTCGCGCAAGTAAGTACCGTTGGCGATGCCGTGGTAATTCATGCTGTCATACACAAATCCCATGTTCTCGTTACCGCTTTGCTCCCAGCGGGTGCGCTCCCAGGAATAGCCCACAACGGCCTTCAACTGATGGTCGTCGAGTGTCAGGGTATAATTACCCAGCCACTCCAGTCGGTTGGTCCACCACTTCTGGTAGTTGATGTTGGCACGTCCGTCATAGCCGTTCCAGTAACTCTCGCTCGAAGTGCTGGGAGTATAGAAGTTGGACTTCAAATCGTTGTATTGCAGAGCGTAGCTGAGTGACGTGTTCAGGTAGTGCTTGTCGGTCTGGATCAGATTCACCTTGACATCACCATTACCCAGCAGATAAACGCGGTCACCGTTGCTCACGTTGTTCTTCAAGTCATTCACCGGATTGTGGATGTCGGTGGGACTGTTGGGCTGATAATAGGTGCCATCATCGTTAAATACGGGAATGGTGGGGTTCATCGTCAAAGCTGTGTCAAACAGGCCATCGTTACCCCACTTCTCGTGAACCTTGCGGCCCGAGAGCGAAGCGTTGAACTGCAGGAAGTTGTCCAGCACGCGCTGTTCACCAACGAAGCGTGCACCGTACTCCTCACGTCCCGACACGATGTCGAGACCGTTGCCGCGCTTGTAGTTGACCGAAGCGCCAAAGTAACCGTTCTTGGTCGAACTGTCAATCGACAGGTACTGGTTGAGGTTGTAGCTCACGGGGCGTGTGATTTCGTCCCACCAGTTGGTGTCGCCACCATAGTCCTGGCCACGGCGTGAACGACGGAATTCATCGGTCGTCAAGATACGGGGCTTGGGCTTGGCAAAGTTACCAGCGATATAGCTGTCATAGGTCACTGTGGTCACGCCAGGGGCACCTGCGCCCTTCTTGGTGGTCACAAGGATGACACCGTTGGCACCGCGGGTACCGTAGATAGCGGCCGAACCTGCATCCTTAAGGACGGTGATACTCTCAACATCCTGAGTGGCAATATTGCGCAGGTCACCACCAGCAATACCATCAATCACAATCAGAGGACCATTAGAGGCCGTGAGCGAACCAGCGCCACGCACCTGGAAATCGGTCATCGAGTTGGGGTTAGCAGCTGCAGCAGTGCTCACGTTGAGACCGGCAACCTTACCTGCCACCAGAGCAAGGGGGTCGCTGGCAACACCCTGGTTGAACTGCTTCTTGTCGATCTGGACGACCGAACTCGAAATCTCTTTCTTGGCCAGAGAACCATAACCCACAACCACAACCTCGTTGAGCTGCGAACGCTCCTCAGCGAGAGTGATCTCGAAGTGGTTTTGGCCATTGATGGCCACCTCCTGGGTCTCAAAACCGATGTAAGAGATGACCAGGGTTCCATTACTCGGAGCGTTCTCGATGGTGAATCGGCCATCGAAATCAGTGACGCTTCCGTTAGTTGTGCCCTTGACAGCAACGCTGGCACCAATCAGGTCTTCACCTGTCTCATCCACGATGTGACCAGTGACCGTCAAGGTCTGCGCCGAAATGCCCAAGGCA
>CAMYUW010000026.1 GCA_947302275.1 uncultured Prevotellaceae bacterium | reverse complement strand
ACAACTCTTTTAATGTTCATTTCCGCTACAAAGATATATCAATTTATCGAAAAACGATAAATATATCATGAGATTTAAGAAATTTTAATCATTTTGCAAAAAAGTCCAGCCGAGGATATGAAATCACCCTCGGCTGACCACGGTATCGAAGAAGCTATTTCTGTGCGTTAATATCTACAGTCGGTTGCGCTCGTTTTTAACTATCGAATATCTATGGTTTACAATGATTTCATGATGGCGCTGTTGATGACGGGATTGATCTGCACGTCGCTACGGTCGGTCTTTTTGCCGAAATTGAGGGCGTAGGTCACCTTTAGGCTCACGTTACGGCCTGCTGATTCGTTCATGCGCCAGCGGTCCATATTGTAGCAGCCATAGTCCATCCATTCATGGCTTTTGTAGTAGCGGCAGAAGGGGTTATTAAGCCGTAGTTCCACACTCCAGCCGTTGTGGTTCCATCCGGCCAAGAAGTCCAGTTTCATGGGGTCATGCACCAGGAACGGCTCGCGGATGTCGAGTTGAGTGGATGGAGTCCCAAAGTTTGCGCCAAACTTGAAGTCTCCCTGCAGCCAGGTCACGCCGGCACGGCCGCGAACGATTGTCCGTGACAGGTCATACACATCGCCGCGTACAGCGTTGTACTCGCCTATACCCGTCAGGCCCACGCGCAGGCGGTCGCTCAAAGCACTGAATGACCAACTCGCGCTGAGCATGTTGCCATAGAAGTTACCGTCATTCAGTTTCTTGTCATAGATGACCGACGGGTCGGCATAGTACTGATGCACGATGTTATTGAAGTAGATGTAACTCATATAGGAGACAGCCAGCGAGTGCTTGCCCCACTGCTTGCTCAGCGACAGCGTGTTGCTCAACACCTGCAGGGGCTCGATGTCGGGGTTTCCTTGCGTGGCCTCAAAGAACGAGACGGGCAGTGTCATGCTGTTCTTGTTGCTGGGGTCGAATAGCGTATGGGTCAGCACGCCATTCAGCGAGAGAGACAGATCCTGCCGTGGAACGTAGTTGCCACCATAGTAGGCAATGGGGCTGCAGTAGTTGTAGTGCTTGCCGCCCAGCGACACCGCCGAATTGGAAACGCCAGCCGTGGCATACCACGACACGCTGCCAGCCGAACGGCTGAGCTGCAGCATGGCTGTCGTGACATTTGTGACCAAGTGCTGATAGCCGGTCGAGGTGCCGCTATAGTGATCCTTGTAGTTGGTGAGCGTGTGCCCTGCCGTCAGCATCAACATCAGTTGATTGGCAAACGTCTTGAAGTAGAGCCCTTGCCCTGCCAGTGCGAAGTTGTCTTCCTTGACATGCGAGGTCACTGCGCACTGACCTGTTTCCTCATACAGGCTGTGATAGGTATTGTGGCCATAGCTACCGCTGGCGACAAACTGTATGGTCTGACTGGCGGGCAGCCACTTGGTGTATTCAAGCGAGATGTTGGGCGACAGGGCCTTGCTGTCCGAGTGACGATGCATGGTCGTGGTATCGGCGGGATAGATCACGGCAGTTTTCATGTCCTGGGCCGGCACGGTTGCTGCATCCAGGCCGAGAGCAAGGTTGAAGCGGTGGGCATCGCCCTTGTTGGTCAACTCAAAGCGCACATCCTCGCTGTGGTGGCGAGCGAGAGCATGGTCCGGGCTGTAGTAGCGGGTCAGCTGATGCCCGTCAGCAAAGGTGTAGAGCCCTGACTCCTCCACATAACTGTGGTTGCGATCCCAGTTGCTCATAGCCGCCAGACGCAGCTTGGTCTTGCCACGGGTGTAATCGACCGCGGCCACATACTCACCACGCTGAAAAATGAACCCCTCGTCGGCTGAGAGATAGACGTTGCCGCCTGAATTGCGGACAACGTAATTGAGTACTGCTGCTTTGCCTGTCCATTTGCCAGAAGGAGCGCGAAGATACTCCACGCTGGCCACATCCTGTGCCTGCAGCATGGCCACATCCTCGACGCGGGCTGCCACGCCATTGATGCACAGCACTACCTCGCCGCCTGAGTGTGTTGTCACCGATTTATCCTGCGGCGACACCACCAGACCCGCAACATTCATCAGTTCAGTCAGGTCTAGCGCATTGGCAGCGTGCTTGCGCAGAGAAGCCGTAGGCACCAGAATGGCTTTGTTGGCCGTCTCAATCTGCCCCTTAGCCGTCACAATCATCTCGGGCAACGTGTCAGTCATCACGCTGTCACATTGGATCGAAACGTCTTGAGCCGAAACACTTAAGCCCATGAAAGCAAATGCAACTAATATTAAAAATGTTCTCATGCCCTAAATATTGTATTTGGAATTATTCTGCAAAATAATAGCGAATAATTAGTTCATACAATACCCAAAAGGGTGTTTTCCGAATAGTTTAAGACTAAATAAGACTAAATAACCCAAAAGGGTATTTTTTTGGATTTATGCAGGATAATGTGTAATTTTGGCCTTTCAAAAGATCACATTTATGGCTCGGGTTGAGGATTTCTTTATCATGGACAATGCGGTGACGGGGATCACCGATGAGGATTACCGTAACATCCAGGACGTTGTGGACTCGGTGGATGCGTTCTCGCGCATGACCTACAAGAGTGTCTATATCATCGACTACTTCAAGAAGAACTTCCTGTATGTCAGCGAGAACCCGTTGTTCCTGTGCGGCCTGTCGGCCAGTGAGGTCAAGGAAATCGGCTATAAGTTCTATATCGACAATGTGCCGCAGGAGGATCTCGAGCGGCTGTTGATAATCAATTCCTCAGGCTTTTATTTCTCCAAGGACATCCCTGCGGCCGAGAAGCGATATTACACGCTATCTTACAATTTCAGGGTCATCAACACAGTGTCCAAGAAGGTGCAGACCATCAACCATCAGCTGACGCCCCTCAAGATGATGCCCGACGGCAAAATCTGGCTGGCGTTGTGCGTGGCTTCCATCCCCACGAAGCAGGGTGATGACACCATACTGATGTTCAATAACCGCACGCACGAGGGCTGGAACCTGGATCTAGAGAGCGGCACATGGCAGTCGGTCCCCTACATCTCCCTCACCGAGCAGGAGACGCAGGTTCTCAAGTATTCGGCCATGGGCTACACCACCCAGGAAATCGCCCGGCTGATGTTCAAGTCGTTTGACACGGTGAAAGGCTACCGCAAAAGCATCCTGGAGAAATTCGACACCGACAGCATCACCGAGGCCATCAACTACGCCATGATCTACCGCCTCATCGACTGACAAGCGCTGAAACGTAATAAAGGTACTGTCCATCCTGACCCGGGAGCAACATTGTCTAATTACCAACTCATTACCACTATATCCAACCGAACCGAAAAAAGTCGAGACCGACACCTCTTCGGTGTCAGCCTCGTTACTTCTTTTCCAGACTCGCTGTCGGTTTGATTATGCCATCTTGGGGCACTTTTTCCCCAACAGATAATTGTTCCACTTAAGTGGTCGCGCTATACAAAGAGAATTTATCTGTGTTGAGAATATACACATCATAAAACTGAACCAGATTCTCCATAATGTCAAAATATTTGCGTATTGAGAGTAAAAACAACCGATTTTTGGCAATTTTCAAAAGAATACGCAACGATTTTGTTGCGTATTCAAATAACAACACCCATAGGAACGTGTTCGATTATCAAGGGAGATGTTACAGAATGAAGAATGCAGGAAGTTTTTCAACAGCCTGCATTCATTTTAATTAGTATTTTTCATCAATGATTATTTCATCAAAATGGGATCAGGGCCTTAAAAGTGGTTACTTGGCTGGTTCCCACTTGCAGCGGACGGGCGAGACGATAGCACCCTCTTTCTTTAACTCGGCAAAAGCCTTGTCAACTTCCTTGCGGTCGGCACCCAAAGCCTTGGTCACATCACCTGCCGAAACGGGTTTTCCGGCATCTCGCATAGCTTGTAATACTTGTTCTTTCATAATAAGCTGAATTTAAAGAGAACGATTAATAAAAAAACTGTTGCAAATATACACTTAATTAATGTTATGCACAATGAATTAACGCATCTAGAGTCGCTTTAATCTTTAAACAGGATCCAGTAAGCATTCTCCATCAACTTGTTCTTCAGTGCTGGAGCAAGTGATTGATGGGCATCTATCCACGTTTGGACAATCTCTCTAGCCTGGGCACTGTGATGTCCCCCAAGCAAGCTGGAAAGCCAATAACCCGGGAAGAAGATGTCGCCAGTGCGCTGGATTTCCTCCAATGCATCCAGTCCTGGTTCCAAATAGCGGTTACTGTAAGGTTCACGTGTTGGATCATTCAGCAACGCCAGCATCGCCCTGGCCCATGGCTCCACACGACGGTTTTCTGCACGAAGCAACTCGTCAAACAACTGCTGTTGCACCTGTTCGTCTGGATTGCACGCACGAGAGACAAAATCAAACTCGTTGAGTTCGTCGTCGGTCATGAGGCGCTCTCGCTGGGTCGCTAGAATCTGTTGCCACTTATCAGGCTCGACGATAGCCAGATGATAGGCCATACGGGTATAGTCACGGCCACTGAGCAATGAAGAAGCACGTGTGCTCCAAATCTCGTGCAGATGGCCGACAACGTCTGGATTAACCGCCTGCAACGAGAGTGACCGCAAGAGTGACTGACACACCGACGGCAAGCCGTGTGACATGGCCAAACCGTAAAGGCGCTCTTCGGCTAAAACACGGTCTGTTCCGCCAACACGACCACACAAGGTGGAAATATAGCTGCAGATGGTAGATGCGATTTGTTCGTTGGATTCGTGGGCCAGGAAATCGGTCATTTTATTCAGCAGACAGACTGCACTGATGTTTCCCAAGTGGTAATTCTCATAGAGATTCATGACTGCGCCATAACGGGCCATCTCATCTTTCATCTCCTGCCAAGCATCAGAAATCTCATCGAGTGTTGCAGCATCCATGACAAAACGACCATACCCCTCGCCATTATAATTGAGCACCAGCGGATCAGAAACCGAGGAATCAAGCAAGACACGCCCAGAGTTCATATATATGGTTTCCAGCAGCCTGCATGGCGAGTAACTCCCTACCTGCAGAGATTGTGTCCAAACCAATCCGCGACCGTAAGGATCTTGCTGAACAACCACGGCATGACCATCTTCATCAAGTTGGGTCGAAACAGTGGGAAGTCCCTTCTGCTTGACCCACACATCGCTAAATGAACTCGCATTATGCAGTGGGGCATAACGGTCCAGTTCAGCAATGAGGTCATCCCATGTGGCATTGCCGTAGGCATATTTTCGCAGATAACTCCTTAGCCCCTTTCGCAAGATATCCTCACCTATCTCCTTTTCCAACTTGCGCATCATGATAGGCGCCTTGTGGTAGATGATATTTCCATAAAGCAGGCCCGCTTGATTCAGATTCTCAAGAGGTTGCTGGATGGGATGTGTGCCACTGCTACGGTCGGTGCTGAGAGCAGCAGGGTAATGCGCCCTGATGAAAGCAAGATCATGGTTGACCGTGGGGAATTGTTCGCGGGAAATCTTGTCAGCCATGAAGTTGGCAAACACCTCTTTGGTCCACACGTCATCAAACCACCGCATCGTCACCAAGTCGCCAAACCACATGTGAGCCGTCTCATGGGCAATGAGGTTGAGGCGTTTCATTTGCTCATCAAGGGAAGCATTGGGTCCAAGAAATATCTCATGATCAGTGAACTGGATGCATCCGGGATGTTCCATGCCGCCAAATTGATAACCAGGCAGGACAATAAACGCGTATTTCTCGAAGGGGTAAGCCAATCCTGTATAATGCTCCATCCAACTTAGCGACAAAGCCACTTGGTCAAAAACAGTGGGCAGTTGCGCCACTTTTTCAGGGTCAGTCTCACGGTAAAGGGCAGTAAGCTCACGCCCGTAGCGCGTAGCCGTCTCAACCTGAAACTTGCCAGCTGTGAACGAGAAAAGATAGGTCGGGATCATGTGCTGGGTGTCGTTACTGACACTCACCCATCCGTCAGGCAATTCCAGCTCAAGTTCAAAATTCGCCTTCAGGTCTGGTTGGTCAAAACAGGGGAACACGCTGCGGGCATGATCAGGGACAAATAATGTGTACATGTAATCTTCATGCCGGTTCAAGGCCTTGTCGCCGCTGTTTCCGCCAATCATCACTTTGTTGTTTCCCAGTCTGAGGTATCGCTGCGGGATAATGATGTGCTCATCACGCACCATAGCGTCCACGGCCTTACCATTGACCATGATGACGCCGTCAATTTGGCTTTCGTCCCCTTGGAAATCAATCTGCAAATCCTCGTCCCCTACCCACCAGAATGAAAGGGTTTCGAAAAAAGTGACGGGCTTTTCCAGTGATTCCGGCACAGAGAACGACAACGAGTAGGAGATGTTTCTCATGTTCCGGGCACGATACTCCGCCAGGGCTTTAGACACTCCTTTTTCTATCTTCACGGCATTTGCATCTAAGCAATTCAAGCACAGCATCGCCAAGAGCAGAACCGCTATCTGAATTCTAGTTATTTTTTTCATGGCGCTAAGATAATCATTTTTCGGCATTTTCAAATATAATCGAGATAGATTTTACCCCAAATGCCAACGGGAGGTGACGCTGAATTCAGTGCCACCTCCACGTTAAGAATAATATCAGATGTTTAGTTGAAAGGTATCTTTTAACGGCCCACAACGACCTTTTGGCCATTATGGATATAGATGCCCGAAGGCAGATTTTTATCGCTGTTGAACTTTTGACCCATCAGGTTGTAGTAAGCGCCATCCATGGCAGTCTTGGCCTCAACCTCCTGAACAGCGGTATTATCGCCAGAGTAGAGATACTCAATTGCGGTTACAGGCAACTCAGCGCTTGTACCACAGCCCAGCATAGCTGTTGCATCTGGGAAATCTTCACCCTGTGCATATTCCTCAAAACCAGTCCAATTGTTAGTATAAACCATGCCCTTGCCACGGATACCCGAGGTGTAGAAGGGAGCAGCATCTGAGCCGTAAGTGCAGTTGCTGTCATCCAAGGCGTCAAATACAATTGTCATCAAGAGACTCTTGCCCGCAGTGATTGAGAAGGGCATATTAGCCAAATCAAACTCGATCTCACAATCCTCTCCGTAGAAGTTCACCATCTCATAGGTAACCTCATACTCCAGTACAGGATCAGAGAAATTGAAGAACTGCTTCACGCCTTCCACAACAGCAAACTCTGTCTCATCGATCTCCTCAAGATACAGCTTCACTGTGCGGGTGATGTCTTCATAGGCATCCTGATTGTTGAATTTGAAGGCAATCTTAGTGATCATGGGATCCCTCAAATCCTGGAGGTCGGCCAGCTCGTCAGCAGTATAAATCAGCTGTGCGCCGGTGTGAGCCAGATAGAAATTAGTAGGAGCGATGTCGAAATAGGAGCAATTGTAGAACTCATCAGCGTTCTCGTAATCACCCACATAGAGGGTCCCAGGGATTAGGGTTTCGGCATGGGCGCTGAATGTCATTGCAGCTACTGCTGCGAGAATCATGTAAAATTTTTTCATTGCGTTAAATCATTTAGGTTAATAATACTATTTAAACTCTTTTGAATCGTTTTAGGTAGTTCAACCATATAACAATGCAAATATAGCAACTTTTTTACAACTATTTACATTGTGTGATTAAAAAATGAGATATCCTTCTTAATTCAAATTATTATCGGCTTATGACTTTCATTCGCACATTTTTAGTAAATTTGCAGATTGTAAAAACATTAGTTGATAATTTAAATATACAAAAATGACTGACCGCAAACATCCGCATCCACTCATAGCACTTATTCCAGTGGTAGTGCTCATCGGATTGTTGGCCATTGTAATTGCCTTGTTCGGCAGTGATTCGCTGAGCGGCGGCAGCCAGATTGCATTGCTCATTGCCCTCTCAGTGTGTGTGCTGATTTCGATGACCAAATATCACATGCCATGGAAAACTTTTGAAAGGCAGATGACAAAAACCCTGGGTGACGTATCGGTCACTCTCCTAATTCTGTTGACGGTGGGCATGTTGGCCGGTTCATGGATGGTCAGCGGTGTGGTTCCGACACTCATCTACTATGGTGTTCAGCTGCTATCGCCACATTTTTTCTTAGTCAGCGCCTGCATTATCTGCTCGCTGATATCATTACTGTCGGGTAGTTCGTGGACTACCGTCGCCACTATCGGTGTCGCGTTGTTGGGAATCGGTCAGGCTTTAGGTGTGAGTGAGGCATGGACCGCAGGTGCCATCATATCAGGTGCCTATTTTGGTGACAAGATGTCTCCGTTGAGCGACACCACGATTCTGGCGTCATCATCGGCCAAGGTGGACATCTTTGACCACATCCGGTACATGATGTTCACGACCATGCCATCGATATTAATCACATTGGTGATATTCCTAATTTGCGGTTTTACCCTAAGCAGCAATGGGTCTTTGCACATCAGCCAATACACTGATGGCCTTGCAGAAACCTTCAATATCTCACTATGGACCCTGCTTGTGCCGTTGATTACAGGTATTCTCATTGCACGCAAGGTGCCATCATTGATGGTATTGTTCATCTCGTCTATCTTGGCCGGCATCACCGCGATAATTCTGCAGCCTCACATCCTCTGCCAGATTGCCAATGATCCTTCTCTGAGCCGTGTTGCGGCAATCATCAAGGGCTTAGCCATCACCTACTATGGCTCGACAGCGGTTCAGACGGGCTACGATGCCCTCAATGAGTTGGTTTCGACAGGCGGCATGGCCGGCATGCTGAATACGATTTGGCTTATTATCTGCGCGATGTGCTATGGCTCGGCGATGGTGGCAAGCGGAATGATCGAGAGCATCACCCGCGTCATTATCAGGTGGGTACGCAGTCGCGTAGCCCTAGTATCTTCGACCGTGGGAACAGGACTTTTCCTCAATCTCACGACAGGAGACCAATTCATCAGCATTGTCTTGACAGCCGACATGTTCCGTGATGTTTATGACAAAGAAGGTTATGAGGCACGTCTGTTGAGCCGCACCACCGAGGACGCTGCTACCGTTACTTCGGTGCTTGTGCCGTGGAACACCTGCGGAATGACCCAAGCGACAGTCCTTGGCGTCCCCACCCTCACCTATTTGCCCTACTGCTTCTTCAACCTCATCAGCCCGTTAATGTCAATTTTTGTAGCCTCCATAGGTTGGAAGATCAAGAGAATCAGGAATGAGGAATTAGTATCCGCTAAGACTAGCGACTAATAACTGGCAACCTGTAACTAGTGACTAACCCAAAAATCCCTCGTCACGCACTTAGGCTGACGAGGGATTCTATCTTTAAGACGTCACTTTACGGATTACATCATGCCGCCCATGCCGCCACCCATGCCGGGAGCGCCAGCGGGCATTGCGGGCTCGGGCTCCTTCTTCTCAGCGATGACACATTCGGTGGTAAGGAACATGCCGGCGATGCTGGCAGCGTTCTCCAGAGCAATGCGAGCCACCTTGGCGGGATCGATGACACCCGTCTCGAACAGGTTCTCAAACTTCTCGGTGCGAGCATTGTAACCGAAGTCGCCCTCACCTTCCTTCACGCGGTTTACCACAACGGCACCTTCCAAGCCAGCGTTAGCAACAATCTGGCGTAGAGGCTCTTCAATAGCGCGCTGGATGATATGGATACCCGTGGTCTCGTCATCGTTGTCACCCTTCATGCCCTCGAGGGCCTTGAGGCTGCGAATGTAAGCGGTGCCACCACCAGGCACGATGCCCTCGGCAACGGCTGCACGGGTTGCACTCAGTGCGTCGTCCACGCGGTCCTTTTTCTCCTTCATTTCGACCTCACTAGGTGCACCAATATAGAGAACTGCTACGCCACCGGACAACTTGGCAAGACGCTCTTGGAGTTTCTCCTTATCATAGGTGGACTTGGTATTTTCGATCTGGACACGGATCTGGGCGATACGTTCAGCGATCATATCCTTGTTGCCAGCGCCATTGACGATAGTGGTGTTCTCCTTGTCAACGGTAACCTTCTCGGCAGTACCCAGCATCTCCAGGGTAGCCTTTTCGAGGGTCAGACCGGTTTCCTCGCTGATGACAGTACCACCGGTGAGGATGGCAATGTCCTGCAACATCTCCTTGCGGCGGTCGCCAAAGCCAGGAGCCTTAACGGCACAAACCTCGAGCGAACCACGCAGACGGTTAACTACCAGCGAAGCCAGAGCCTCTCCGTCAACGTCCTCAGCGATAATAAGCATTGGACGATGAGCCTGAACAGCTCCCTGCAGCAAAGGAAGGATATCCTTTAAGCCAGAAATCTTCTTGTCAAAGATGAGGATGTAGGGACGCTCCATCTCACATGCCATTTTGTCTGCATTGGTGACAAAATAAGGCGATATGTAACCGCGGCCAAACTGCATACCCTCAACCACGTCAACGCGGGTCTCGGTGCCCTTGGCTTCCTCAACGGTAATGACACCGTCCTGTTTAACCTTCTTCATGGCCTCAGCAATGAGTTGGCCGATGGCATCATCGTTGTTGGCGCTGATACGTGCCACGTTCTCGATCTTGCCAAAGTCGTCGCCCACTTCCTGAGCCTGATCCTTGATGCAATCAACAACAACCTTAACGGCCTTGTCGATACCGCGCTTTACATCCATGGGGTTAGCACCGGCGGCTACGTTCTTCAAGCCTTCGGTAATAATTGCCTGAGCCAGTACGGTAGCAGTAGTGGTACCATCACCGGCATCATCATTGGTCTTGCTGGCGACTTCCTTAACGAGCTGTGCGCCAATGTTCTGGAATTCATCCTCCAGTTCTACCTCACGGGCAACGGTCACACCGTCCTTGGTGATGTGGGGAGCACCATATTTCTTGTCGAGAATCACATTGCGGCCCTTGGGACCCAGGGTGACCTTTACGGCGTCGCTCAACTGGTCAACGCCCTTCTTCAACTCTTCGCGAGCCTTGATATCAAATTTAATTAACTTTGCCATAATTGATTACTTCTCCTTTCTATAATTATTCCATTACGATGGCCAGGATGTCATTCTGACGCATCATGAGCAGTTTCTCGCCGTCTATTTCAATCTCGTTGCCAGCATATTTGCCGTAGAGCACGGTGTCACCAGGCTTAACGATCATTTCCTCGTCCTTAGTGCCATTACCTGCCGCACGCACTTTGCCCTTGAGAGGTTTTTCTTTTGCGCTGTCGGGGATAATGATACCTCCGACGACTTCTTCTGCCTTTGCCGGTTCGATAAGAACCCGGTCGTTTAATGGTTTAATAGTCATGATTACTTTAATAAATTTATAGGTTATTTTTAAGTTAAATTCACGACCAACTATTATGCAACGAGTATGCCAACAGATAAATTCCGTCACGCTACCGCCATTTTGTCACCCTACCCTGCCAAAAACGACCATTCGCACTTTATACTTCATATCAAGACAAAGGGCAACCAAGACGGCTGCCCCTGCTTATCCTTATTCAATAGGAACTCACTTCTTGATGATCTGTCCTATCTTGCTGGTCAGTTTGCCACCTAGCACATTGCGGGCAAGTTGCTTAATAGAACCAGTACTATCGGCCAGCGACATGCGAAGCAAACGGATAGCATCACTCTCGTCATCAGAATCAGTAAATACTTCAAATACAACAGGGTGGTCCTTAGGTTCGGGACCGAAGAAGCGGTCACATGCGGCAAGATATTCCTCCTTGCTGCTGGCACTTAAGTACTCATAACCTAAGTCTTGGGCATAATGCTTCACCAGTTCTGGAGACTTATTGCCAAAGTGCCCCGCTGCAGCCATGAACTTGTCACCGTCTTCGCCAAAACGGGATGCGGGATGGTCGGAGTTGTGGAACTCGGTGCCACGGCCGTTGTTGACGAGCATGATGCGCACATTCTTGCCCACATGGCGGTTACCCAGCACATTCAAGTCGTAGAAGAAAGCCAAGTCACCCACCACGGCAAAACAGAGCTTGTCCGGGTTGACCAGCGAAGCACCGATGAGCGTTGACACATCACCATCGATGCCAAAACCGCCCACATTGCATGCGGTTCTTACACCCTTGGGCAATTCAAAATAGCTCCAGCAACGCAGCGAATTCAAGATACCCACATGCAATATCGAGCCATCGGGTAATTTATCGGCACTCTGTTTGGCAATCCACACGTTAGAGAAAGGCAAGTCGGGCAGAGCAGCCATGGCCTGCTGATGATATCCCCGGCAAGCCTCCAGATAACTCTTGCGTGGTGTTGCACCCGGCGAAGCATAATGCCAGAAGAAAATCACCTCTTCCATTTCAAACACACAAGTCAAACGCTTGAACCGGTCCCTCAATTCGCCATCGGGATTTACACGCCATACTTGATCGGGCACCAAATTGTCCATCGAATAGTCACCGCTGACCTCACCGATGTGGATCATCAATCTCGGGCGGATGGGTTCTTTACCCCAGTTGAACTGTGAAGCCAAGAGGGATGGATGGAATTCATACTGGCCGTGATACCCGCTTGTAACGTCGCAGAAGACAACCGCGTCATGACTGGAACAGAAAGCATCGACAGCAGCAGTCAGTTCTTCATCAAAAGGCTGATGGGCGCCGACAAAGATGCCGATTTTACCTTCAGTGGGGAGCTCGGGGAACTGATGATGAGGCATGATGCGGTCAATCTTGCGAACCGGGGGCAATTCACGCAGCGAGAAGTCTTGATTATAACCCGTTTCCAGATTGATGTGAACGGGGCCTCCACCATGATGCCGCAGCATCAGAAGTGCCTTATTCGCCTTAATTTCGCAATCCCACTCTTCGGCCTTACTCCTCACCATATTCAGCAAGATAGTTTCCTCTACGGTATCGGCCTGCTGCCGTGAACGGTCAATGACCTGAGGCACAAGATGCCCTACATTGATCGGGTTCTGGGTAGAAGTGACCGCCAAGATAGGCAACTTGCGGTAATGAGCCTCGGTTAAGCCAGATATATAATTCCTGGATGCCGTAGCACCCGTACAAGTCAGCACCACAGGCTCACCGCTCTCACTGGCAATGCCACAAGCAAGATACGCAGCGGACCGCTCGTCAACCGACGAGAACACCTTGAAGTGAGGATCGCACTGGACACTCGCGACAAAGTTGATATTGGTTGTACCCGGAGATGCAATCACATACCTGATACCGTGGGCCTTGAGCAGTGCGACAAGAATCTGCACATTACGCTCAGCTGAATAGAATTTGTCCATATTCCTTATTTTTTCCACCTTGCATTAATGGTATTCCCATTGTTGCATGTGATGATTTGTCCTGAAATACATCCTGATGAATCCGAGAGCAAGAAAGCTGCGACCTCAGCCATTTCGTCAGGCAGATAAACCCGACCATTGACGTTGAACGAGCAAGCCAAGTTCTCATCGGCATCAAAACCAGTCATGGCCGATGCTGTCACGCCAGGGGCAATGGCATTGACACGGATGCCCTGTTTGGTATACAAATAGGCTAAGCCTTGAACTAGGCTGTTTACGGCAGCCTTGGTAAGTCCATAAGGACGGATATCGGCAGTCTCTCCCGTCTCGGAGGATACAAAGAGCACATGTCCCTTGATGTTGTTCTTTTCCATATAGGCTAGCACCCGCTGGGACATGAAAAACGGCCCCTTGAGGTTGGTGGCGACCTGCTGGTCAAAACACTCGGGCGTAACCGTCTGGAACGACTCATGCAAGGATATTCCGGCATTATTGACCAGGCAGTCAATACCGCCCAGTTTCTCAATGGCCTGGGCGACAAAAGCGTCAATGCCCTCAGTCCGAGTCACGTCAAAGGGTAAGGTCTCACATCCCAATTCTGATGCCAGTTGCCTTAATTTTTCTTCGTTGCGGCCTGTAATCAACACTTTGGCACCCTCGCAGGCAAAGCGCTTGGCCATTGCCTGCCCAATGCCACCGGAACCACCTGTGACAATGATGCGTTTCCCTTTGAGCCTATTGCTAGGTTCGGTCAGGGAGACATGGGCCACCGTCACCTGCGGTCGCATGATGGCCGCCTTTATTCGGTTAAAGAATCGTTTTACCATTTCAATTAAAATATCGTTTTTGAATCCCGTTCCACAGCCACTTGCGAGGTTGGTCGAGAATTACCGCCACGACATACAGCGCAATTATCATTATCGCCATGACCAGTGAGAAATACCAAATATCATGCCCAATGAACATCGAGTTGCAGAAGTCCTTCATGTATCTGGCACTCACCAGCTCATCGGCATGAATCAGATAGACCGCGAAACTGGATGCGCCCACAAAATTAATAAATTTTGAACGCATGTTCAATTTTGTGAAGAACAAACAGAAGTAAACCGATGAAATCATCACTAGCGGGGAGTTGTAAAGGAACAACTTGCCGCAACGGTGCCAGAGGGACGGAGCTACCTGAAACGATACCATCACCACCACGGGCGTCAATACCGAAATGGTCAGATAGATGAGCATATCCCATGCCTTGTTCATCGTGAAAAGCTTACCGCCATATATCCTGATATATCGGGCAATCAGGTAGATCACCATGAAGTGGAGCAGCGTGTATCCGCCAATAAAATGCAGGTAATCCTGATACCAGCCAAGGGCAACATCCAGCAGGACAAAGAACAGGACAGTGTTCCGTGCGACATCGGGCTTGGCGTTGTCGATAAACGTATTCAGTATAGGCGATATCAGGTACAGAGCTATGTAACAGGCAAGAAACCAATAAGCCAGAAAATTGGAATGAGAGAACAATCCATTGACGCAGAACGGCATTAGGCCCATCGCAACGAAAGCGAAATAGAGCAATAAGCTATAGAAAAGAATCTGGAATATCAAGTTAGCAAAGCCCTTGAATGATTGACTGATCGAGAACCATCCCGAAATAAATATAAAGCAATTCACACAGACTATCGCAAACGACTCAACAAAGTACTGTGCCCACGCCTTGAGCGTTTCGTCTTGGCAAAGAGCCCTAGACGGCTCACCCAACGCCCAGAAATCGGAATGCACCATGACAACCATTGCCATCGCGATAATCCTGAGCAGTTCGATGCCCGATTGCCTTATTGTTCTAGACTCATTCATTCCAATTCAGCTGCATACCCGTTTGATGATATTACTTCTCCAACCAATCACTGCCCTGGATACACACGGCTCGTATCGCGACGCAAAACCCACTTGGCTAGATTCTTGATGGCGGACCAGATAATGTGAGGCGATTCGTGTAACCAAGCTACAGGGTAAGAAGGCATCGGAAAATTCATTCTCTTGGCCAACTCATAATTATCGTTCGCATAGATATCCTTGTTGCGGTTCAAAACCGTGTAGCATTTGAAGGCATAGCTTTGAGACAAATACTTTTCTTTATCAAAAATCCCGGTGAAATCGTCCAGCCGGCCAAATATCTCCAGTGCCAGCAAGGTGCGTTTACACTTGTGACAAACCGAGCAATTATCTGCATTCGGCACATCCCCCACGCAAACATTCAAGTGCCGCTTGAGTATCGGATAGTCCAATAAGCGCTGTGTTTTGTCACTTCGCCGGTATTGAGCGCCATCCGATATCACTTCAAGCGTTTCGGTTCCCAACATCATCTCGTTGCACAAGTCGGTCACCGAACCATAATCCAATTTCGTCAAATGGGTAATTTCCCAATAGGAATAATCATAGGCGGTGTAGTATTTATCAAGCACCTTTTCAAACACCAAAATGGCTGTAGCGCGGCACAGCATACCCGCATTATATTCCCACTCATATTGGTAGAAATCAAACAGGTTGGAGTCCATCGGCACAAACGGTAATCCCAATTCCTGGGCACAAGGCAGAAGGAAATCATAACGCGTATGGAATTTCCGTCTCGCTTTCTCGGTGCCTCCTCCATGAGAACCCACATTGTAGAAAAACAGAGCCGACAGCTTATAATCGGGTTTCTTTTCAAGCACAAACCTGTCATATACCGTAGAGAATGCATCAATCCCCGCCGAGAAACCTGTGCCTACGAGATGCTGGGTCTTGACCGTGTTGGCAAACCCTTTCACATCCACCTTCACCTCGTGTAAATCAGGAAGAAATCCTCTTTCACAAGGCTGAACATAGTGGGTTACATTATCGTAAAGTTTCTCTGAAACACAGCCCTCAACCACGATATCATGGTTGTAGTTCATGGCTGGGAACAACATAGCTACAAGAAAGGCGTCATAGACGTCATCGGTCAGCCAGTCCCCGAACTGATCAGGGACTGAGAACCATAATTCTCTGGATTGTGAGAACTCACAGTCAATGTCACACACGATGCGTGTCTCACGCGTCTGGGCTAGTTGCTCTTTTCTTAAATTTGAAACCCGTATCATGACTTTTTAAGATGTAATCTCTCGCTAATGATTTTTTTCACAAATTGGCGTTCACCGTCAGACAATCCGGCCTTCCAAATGAATGGCAAAACCAATGCTTCAAATGCCAAGGTAAACCCAATCAATTTCAAGAAAGAGTCGTTCTTGATAAATATCAAGTAGATGGCGGAGATTATTCCACCATACACCACAAGGGGGAGAACCTTAGTCAACAGCATTTTGACATAACCACCCATATCAAAGCGGAACAACTTGTTGCTCTGATGGATAAGAAGCAACAAGACAAAGAACTTGAACAGGATCGCAAGCACAAAGACGGCCTCGGGAGGAGTACCAAGCTTGAGGGCTAAGTAAGCACAAAAGACGTTCAAGAAATAAAGTATAGTCAACACAATCTCGTAGGTCCTAATCCGGCTGGAAGCCAGCACTGCCGTGTAAAGTGACGTTGTGAAACAGTCAATAAAGGTATATATCAAAATGAGATTAGCAAAGCTGACCGCATGGTCGGGAACTTCCACCAGCCAAACGTCGAGCAAAGTGCGGGTGTTGTTGATAAGCGGGAAAATCAGTATCACCGTCAAGAAGAACGAGAATTTCGTGCTTTTGATAATCAGGTCATTCAAGCGGTTGATATCATCTGAGGCATAGGATTTGGTAATTTGAGGCTGTACCGCAGTCATAAAGCCACCAATGAAACGAGTCACCACACCATTTACCTGCATGGCAACACCTTGAGCAGCATTCACAATGGGGCCAAAGAAGATATTGAGCAACATCACAACACCCTGATCCTTGACCACAACAGCGGCATTTCCGAGAAAAGTCCAGCCCACAAAAGTGGATATCTCCTTGACAATTTTCCTGTCAAACGCAGGTCGGGCCTTACACTCGGGAAACTTGACCATGCAATACACAAAATAAATTGCCTGGTAGAGCACTGTCACACCCACACACAATAGCGCATAGAATACCAACCTGTCAATCGGGGAGATGTACAGCAGAAATACAATGAGCAGCTTTACGACGACATCCAAAATGCTAAGATAAGCAAATGTCGTCATTCGCTCATGTGAAATAACCGATGCTCCATAGGGCACATTGAGCAGTTGTATCGAGAATATGGCAATCGAGCAATGCAATGCCCATTTAGCGGCAGATAGGCGGTCGGGGGGAATATTGAGCTTGGTTTTCAAAAACCATACCGCCAAAATCTCACACAGGATAAACATCGACACCGCGAGAATAATGTGGATGGCACGCACGGTGGCAAAGGTTTTCTTGAGTTGGGCTAAATCTCCCCTACCCAATTCATACGTCAAGTAGCGGCTGGTCGAAACAGATAAAGAGCCCGACAAGATTGAAAACATGCCCACCAGACCACCAACCACTTGATAGATTCCATAATCCTCCACACCAAGGGCCGCAAGAATCATTCGGCTCGTGTACAGAGTGACCAGCATGACCACAATCATGCGGATATAGAGCATCAAGGTATTCTTGGCAATGCGGCGATTATTGCTTTGCATGCCACCAGTGTCCAGCTTATTTTTATCAGGTTGATTAGCACCTAGGCCGTCATGCTCTTCATGCAATGACAGCTCATCGGCAACATCTCCTATATCTGTTCTTTTGTCTTCAGTCATGTTTGAACACCGCGATAACGATGGTGTGCATAAATTGCAAATGTAGTGACAATCGATGATTCGGCCAAGGTTTTTCCCGATTTTTTCCTTGGCTGTGCTTATTTTTGCTGAATCGAGGGACTTGCAAGACGATGGAGGATGAAGACAATCACCATGAAATTTTGGTGGGAAAGGGAAATTTGAGTAAGTTTGCACCCTCAAAACTATATAATAACGAAAATGAGACTCTATTCCAGAATCACATTCGCCGCTGTTGTGGCATTGTTGATTACCGCTTGTGGCGGCAACGACACGACTTACCAGTACAAGACCCAGTATTTGCCCGTACAGCTCGTCGGCAGCGAGAAGTGGAGCATCCTCGACGTGAATAGCGGCGAGGTAGTTGCCAAGGATGCGTTTGTCAACGCACCGTCGCCCGTCGTGGCAGGCATGTTCTACGTGATGAACGATGAGGGCAGTTATGACTACTATAACGTGACTGCTCCTACCCAACCGGTTGCAGGCCACTTTGGCAGCGTGACATCGTTCAGCGACGACGGCGTGGCTGTTGCCAGCCGCATTGGCGGCCCATTGTGTGTTATAGACAGCAAGGGCAATGTCGTCAAGGATTTGCCCAAGGACGTTTCCCAGTGTTCGATGTTTGCCCGTGGTATGGCGGCATTCCAGAACGACAATGGTTCTTGGGGATACATCAACGCCAAGGGAGATACGATTATCCCCGCTAATTACAGTAGCGCCAACCTGTTCCTCTATGAAGACTATGCGATGGTCGTGAACGAGAACCAGGAGAGCGACAGCATTGTCACTTTTGCCGTTATCGACAAAACGGGCAAGGTGATGTTCACCGCCAACAGCAGCGAATATCAACCCGTGCAACCTTATTTCATCAATGGCGTCCTTCCCGTTCTCAAAGGCGATTCCATTGTCTGCCTGAACATTGATGGCAAGGAGGTGCCTAATCCTATCAATGATCAAGAAAAAGTCAAGAAAGCCGGCTACGCGGATTATTCACGCACGCCTTCAGGAGATTTTATTGTCATCAAGGACAAGAAAACCGGCATGGTAGATAAGAACAACAATGTGCTGGTTCCCATTGAGCACGATAACCTCATCGACATCAACGGCGAACGTCTGATTGCTGTTGACGGCGATGCTTACCATATTGTTGACCGCACTGGCAAGCCAGTTGGCAACGTTAAGTTCAGCAATGCCCACGTGAGCGAGGACAACCCCTACGCCGCCCGTGGCTATATCGACACCGACCTTGCTGCGGCATCGTTGATGATGATGTTTGATGAGACCTCCTGCTGTGGCGTCAACGCCTCGACCACCCTCATGGACATGAATGGCATGGTCGGTACCGATGCCCGCCCCTATGCCGGCAGCAACACGCTCATCCTGCCACAAGGTCCCTACATGATTCAATATGTGTTTGACCGTGAGGTGGCCACACCCTCTGCCGATGGCACATCTGCCGAGTTCAACTATGATGCCCATGTCAAGTGTGTGATCATGTCGCTCAACGTCAATCATTGCCCGCCGACGACCGAACCTGCCATAGCCAAAAAAGTAGAAAGCCGCTTGGGCACCAAGGGGTTTGTGTTGGCCAGGGACGGCATCTTCTGCAGTGACTACCTCAGTGCGATAACCTTGGGTTACGACAAGGGCATCCTCAACGCTATTTATTATATGCGTTTCAACGAGTCTGTCCCCCAAGAGAAGAAAAAACGTTAGACTAGGCTCTAGTTTCTAGGCGTTAGTCATCATTCTTAATCATAAAAACTTAAAACTACAATATGTATTACGTACAAAAGACACTGGAAATCTCATCGGCCCACATGCTGTTTCTAGACCACAACAGCAAGTGCGAGAACCTGCATGGCCACAACTGGATTGTGAACGTGTATTGCAAGGCCAAGGAACTTGATGATAACGGCATGGTGACTGATTTCACTATCATCAAGGAGATGGTGCACGGCAAGCTGGACCACCGTAACCTGAACGAGGTGCTGGACTTCAATCCCACAGCCGAGAATATAGCCCATTGGATTGTCGAAACCGTACCCAACTGCTATCGTGCCGACGTGCGTGAGAGCGCCAACAACCTGGCCATCTACGTCAAGGACGAGGACAACGATGTGGAAGGTAAATGAAATCTTCTACTCGCTGCAAGGCGAGGGCTATAACACAGGTATCGCAAGCGTGTTTATCAGGCTGAGCGGCTGTAACCTGCATTGCGCCTTTTGTGACACGCGGCATGAGAAAGGCACGATGATGTCGCTGCCCGAAATCGTGGATCGGGTGATGCAATACCCACAAGCACCGCTCATCGTGCTCACGGGCGGCGAGCCGTCGTTGTGGATTGATGAGGATTTTGTGACGGGGCTCAAACAGATGACAGGCAAACGCATTGCCATCGAGACCAACGGCACCCGTTCCCTTCCCAACAATATCGACTGGGTGACCCTTTCTCCCAAAACTGGACTTGGCAACAGCGGCAATGTGCCTGTGGTACTCACCCACTGTGACGAGCTGAAGGTGGTCTATCTGGGCCAAGACTTGTCACAGTATGACAGCATTGAAACCGACCACCGCTATCTGCAACCCTGCTGGGTGAGTGACGAAACTCAACGCTACCGCAATATGCTGTCCACCGTTCAAGCCGTACTCGACAACCCCCAGTGGCGACTTTCACTCCAAACCCACCGCATCCTCGACATCCCATAACCTCAAATCCACGCATCTACGCGTGCGTGTGCACCTTCAAAGCGAACTATCCATAACAATCATCCGCACTCCTTTAGCTGGAATGCGGATGATTGTCTAATTTCTAGAACCCAAACTGCGAATGCAGCGAGCGTATTACTGGCGGCCAGACAAGACGACATCGCGGCTGGTCTTGGCGATAAGGCCTTGCAGCACCTTACCCGGGCCGAGTTCCTCGGCCTCGGTCATACCGTCGGCAATCATGTTGGCAACGATGTGGCTCCAGCGAACGGGAGCGGTGAGCTGTTGCAGCAGGTTAGCCTTGATTTCAGCAGGATCGGTATGCGGCTTAGCGTCCACATCCTGATAGATGGGGCAAACAGGAGCTGAGAAGTCTGCAGCTTCAATAGCCTGAGCCAGTTCAGCACGGGCAGGCTCCATCAGAGGCGAATGGAAAGCGCCACCCACCTTCAGGGGCAACGCACGGCGAGCGCCAGCTTCTTTGAATTTCTCACAAGCAGCTTCAATAGCGGCGATCTCACCCGAGATGACCACCTGACCGGGGCAATTATAGTTGGCGGGAACGCAGATGCCATCGATGGTGGCACAAATTTCCTCCACCTTAGCATCGTCCAAGCCGATGATGGCGGCCATAGTTGAAGGAGCGGCCTCGCAAGCCTTCTGCATAGCCAGTGCACGAGCCTCAACCAGTTTCAGACCCTGCTCAAAAGGCAGAGCACCAGCAGCTACCAGTGCCGAGAACTCACCAAGCGAGTGGCCAGCAACCATGTCGGGCTTGAACTCGTCACCCATGGTGAGTGCGAGAATAACAGAATGCAGGAATACCGCGGGTTGGGTGACCTTAGTCTGCTTCAGGTCATCCTCGGTGCCTTCAAACATGAGGTCGGTGATGCGAAAACCGAGCACTTCATTGGCTTTTTCAAACAATTCTTTGGCCTGGGGATTGTTGTCATACAGGTCCTTACCCATACCCACAAACTGTGCGCCCTGACCGGGGAATACGAATGCTTTCATTTCTTGATATTTATTTAGTAGTTAATGATGTGTCTTTATTTCAAAACGGCTGCAAAGGTAGATAAAAAAGTTTATAGTTTAGTGTTTAGAGTGTAGAGTTTTTTTGCAGCCCCATTACAACCAAACGTTAAACTCCTTACACACAACGGAATAGATAAAACCTAAACAAGATACTCGGTGTGGTCATCGATGCCTGCTTCGCGCAAGGCCTGGCGGCGTTCGGTACATGTACCACAGGTGCCGCAGTGTTTTTCACCGCCCTTGTAGCATGAATAGGTCTCGCTATAGTCCAGCCCCAGTGCAGCGCCATGGCGGGCGATTTCGGCCTTGCTCAGGTCGGTATAGGGGGCAAATACTTTGACGCCCTCGTATGTGCCCGTCATCATCGCCGTGCTCATTGCTTCGATAAATGGGGAACGGCAGTCTGGATAAATGGAATGATCGCCAGCATGGTTGGCAATCATCACACGCTTGAGGCCGTTGCTCTCGGCTATACCGCAGGCAATGGCCAACATGATGCCGTTGCGGAAAGGCACCACCGTCGATTTCATGTTCTCGTCGTTATAGTCGCCATCGGGAATGGCATCGGCACTCTCGAGCAGTGCGCTCTTGAAGTACTTGTGCATGAAATCAAGGGGGATAATCAGGTGCTTGATACCTAAGCGCTCACAGTGCATGATGGCACAACGGCGCTCACGCCCGTTCTGGGTGCTGCCATAGTCAAAAGTAATGGCCATGGCAATCTCGTCCTTATACTCATATAGCATGGTCGTTGAATCCATGCCACCCGAGGTGATAATAACAGCGTCTTTCTTAGCCATAGTCAATGTCATTCATTATGTAAACTGCTGATTAGACGGGCACGCACCATGTCCTGATGTTCACTGTCACCATAGTTGGCAAACGGCTTGATGCTGATGCCGCCACGGGGGTTGAACAAGCCTATGACCTCAATATACTTGGGATCCATCAACTTGATCAGGTCCTTCATGATGATATTCACGCAATCCTCATGGAAGTCGCCATGGTTACGAAAGCTGAACAGATAAAGCTTCAGACTTTTGCTTTCGACCATGCGCTCGCGAGGGATATAGTTGATGATGATGCGGCCGAAGTCCGGCTGACCCGTCTTGGGGCACAACGACGTAAACTCGGGACAGTCGAGTGTCACCACATATTCATTCTCGGGGTGTTTGTTCTCGAACGTCTCCAACACGTCGGGGCGATAGTCAAACTCATAAGTCGTGCCCTGGTTGCCCAGCAGCGTTACGCCCTCCAATTCTTGTTCTGTTCTTGACATAATATCAAATAGCTAATACGTTAGGGGGTGCAAAATTAGTAAAAAAAATCCAAATGCTGGTAATAGCGGGTGTTTAACCGCGATTGAAGAGCAGGTCGAGGGCATATCGTGCAGCGGCAGAACCTTGTGGTTCCATCTCGTCAAGGCTGCGCAAAGCCGCGAGTCTCACGTCCTTGCCAATATCGTCGCAGAAGTTGTTGAGCAAGTGGCGGCTATAGGCAACGGTAAACTCGGGATGTCCTTGGAAAGTAATCACTTGACGGCCGATTCTATAGGACTCGTTCTTGCAGAAATCGCTGGTGGCACATAGCACAGCATCCTGGGGCAACACCGTCACCTGGTCGTGGTGGCTATAGAGCAGACGCATCTCCTGATGAGGGAAATAGTTTTTCATCTGTTCGTCAAGCACATGTGAGGCTCTAACGCCGACACCCATGCCTCCCTCATAAGGTCTCACCTCACCGCCGAGCGCCCTGGCAATCGCCTGATGACCGAAACACATACCCATCATCTTGGCTCCGCAAGCATGGGCATTACTTATCCATCGCAGCAGTGCCAATATCCATGGTTTGTCATAATAAGCTGAGTCGAGACTGCCTGGAATCAGATACAGCTCACCAGTGTTGACGGACTGGGGCAATTCGCCCTGCCACGTCTGATAAATCTCATAGGTTGGCTGCTCGCCGATGCCGGCAAACAGGTCCATAAACAGCGATTCGTAGTTAGGAATGAAATCAGGCAGCCTTCCTGGGAAGGTGTCACACAACAGGATATTGATACGCATCATAACTCATCAATTTCCTCGCCAGTGCGCTCCATGATACTGGCAGCCAAGCCGTCAGCCGTCTGGATAATGGTCACGAGCGGATAGAGTTTGCGGGCAGCATCATAGTTGCGTACATCCTCATAACTGTTCTGGTTCACGCCCCAGGCGCCCATGTGCCAGCGGATGGCCAACATCTCGTCGTCATTGAGGGGAAGACCACTGCACAAGAGCAGCGTGAGCGATTTCTCGCCATGGCCCATCGGGAAATTCTTATAAGTGATTTTGTAGCCCTCGGCATCTTCCCAAATGCCGAGCGCATTCTTGCGTTTCTTAACCGACCGCTTGTATATGTCACACTTGCACACATCGTGGAGGAGGCTGGCAATAATGATGCTATCACGCTTTACCTCGTGTTCGAGGCTCGGTTCAATCGCCTTCATTGCCTCCCAAACCACAAGAGCCGCCTTGCAGGTGTTGAGCGAGTGAAGAGCCAAGCCGCCCTCGGTATTCAAGTGATGTCCTGCCGAAGCGGGAGCAGTGAAAAATCCCCATGCTTCAAGGTCACTGATCACATCCTCAATACCCTCTCGTTTTGTAGAGCGCAGCAACTCAAGGATTTCTTCCTTGCAATTCTTATCAGCGGTTTTCATATTATTCAATTGAAAGTACCATTACTAATGCTTACTCGGCTTATATCCATGTTCACGACGATACTTGCGCACATCACGGAACAGGTCGGTGGCATACACGAAGTTGTTCAGGTCATCGTTGTCCACATCATAAATCTCATCCTTGGTGCCGATCCACCCCACATGCCCCTTGTTAATAAACACGATATTTTCTCCTATACCCATCACCGAATTCATGTCGTGGGTATTGATAATCGTGGTGATGCCAAACTCATGAGTGATATCGCTCAACAATTCGTCAATGACGATCGATGTTTTGGGATCCAGTCCCGAGTTGGGCTCATCACAGAAGAGATATCTGGGATTCAAGGCGATGGCACGTGCGATGGCACAACGCTTCTGCATACCGCCTGAGAGCTCGCTAGGATACTTGTTCTCACTGCCCGTGAGATTCACACGGTCGATACAGAATTGGGCGCGGTCACGCATCTCGCTCTGACTCATCTTGCCAAACATTACCAACGGGAACATCACGTTACCCATTACGGTCTCACTGTCAAACAAAGCAGAACCTTGAAAGAGCATTCCTATCTCCTTGCGGAGTTCCTTGCGTTGCTTGCGGTCCATGCGTGTAATATCACGGCCATCATACAGGATTTCCCCCTCATCGGGATCAAACAAGCCGACAATATTCTTGATCAGGACAGTCTTACCTGAACCCGACTGACCGATGATCAGATTGGTCTTTCCGTCATAGAGCTTGGCATTGATGTCAAACAACACCTGACGCGGGCCGGTTTCCTCCTTGAAAGTCTTGGATAGATGCTTAACTTCGATCATTGGTTAGAGTAATAAGAGGGTTAAAATAACGTCGGCCACAAGAATCATGATGTTACACATCACAACAGTGTCGGTACTGGCCTTGCCCACCTCGACCGAGCCGCCCTGCATCGTATAGCCATAATAGCAAGCGATAGTGGACATCAGGAAAGCGAAAACCAGCGACTTAATCAGCGCAAACCATACATACCACGGGATGAACAACGACTGAATACCGAAAATGTATGTGTCCGGGTCAACTATGCCTGTAATAATACATATAAGCCAACCGCCAAACAGACTAGTCGCCATACAGATGACCACCAAAAACGGGAGTATGGTAATGAGTGCTAAAATCTTAGGCATAGCCAGGAAATTAGCGCTGTTGATACCCATGATGTCAAGGGCATCAATCTGTTCGGTAGCGCGCATAGTACCAATCTCACTGGCGATATTCGAACCGATTTTACCAGATAATATCAGGCATAGAATCGTGGATGAAAACTCCAGCAGGATAATCTCACGGGTAGTCAAGCCCACGGTATATCTAGGCAACAACGGATTGGAGATATTCAGTTTAATCAAGATCGTGCACAAAGAACCAATAAACAGCGACACAATGATGATCAACGGAATCGAGTCGATGCCCAACTTGCCGATTTCGTCAGTATAGCGTTTGAAGAACACCCGCCACTTGTCGGGGATAGCCAAGACCCTCCACATGAACATGCAGTAGTCTCCAAACTTCTCTAACAATTTAGTCAAAAACATACTTAAGAATAATTATAACCTGCAAAGATACGCAAAAGTTTTCAGTTTATCATTGCCAGCAGCCAGATTTCTATAACAGGGCACTTTCATCGATGAGGTTGTTAAGCATGGCATAAACCGTCAGGCCTGCTACACTCTTGATGCCCGTCTTGTGGGTAATGTTCTTGCGGTGGGTGATGACCGTGTGAACACTTACATTGAGGGCATCAGCCACCTCTTTATTGGTCTTACCCTGGGCCAGTTCAACAAGGACTGCCGTTTCACGCTTGGTGAGCTCATAACTGTTCTTGCTGCGCTCTTCGGCTGCGGGTAATGCCTGTGCCAGTGTTTCGATGATCACCGTGCGTCCATCCCTGATTTCCACCACTCCGTCATAGGCCTTGAGTACCTCTCTCTGAACATATTGATAAACCAGAGCCACCACTGCCACTTTATACTCGTTGCGCAATAATGTCACATCAGCATTCAGAATCAATGGGTTAATCAATAACACGTCAGGTCTAGATGCGAGAATGCGCTCTTCGAGATGCTCGGCAGTCACTTCGGGTTCCAGCAGTTTGAATCTGGACTGGCTCTCAAGCACCGCTTTAAGCCCCTCAACGATAACTTCTGAGGGTTCTACGATCAGCAACTTCTGTTTCATGACAAAATCGCTTTTTCGAGATGGCGAACCAGAGGAACCATAATTTTCTCCTCAATGAATGTATGCTTCTTGAGATCCTCGCTCAGGCTCAGGATATCATACACCACATCCAGCACATTTTCATCATCCACCTGAGGAGGCAAGTACTTAAAGATGATATTCAACAAATCATCCAGTTTGCCCTCGATGTCGCTATGGGTCTGCAGGAACTCACTGATGCTATAGGTCGTGTCGCGCTGGCCTGCCATGAGGGCAGCTATATGAGGGAACACCTCTTTTTCCTCATGAAGGAAATGGGCCACAACCTCCTGCTTGTATTCCTTGAAAAAACTGATGAACACCATGCCGATGCGCCCACTCAACTTCTGAGCAATGGCATCAAGGTGGTACTCGATGTGCGGCAAACGCTTAGCCACATAGTACTTGTGGGACTTTTCAAGATATGGCACGAGCCCGGTCATGTCAGTACCCAGGATTGCAGCCGTGGAGGGTACATAGTTATTGAAGGTGTAAACATTGCAGATGAGCAGGAAGAAATCGGTATCGACACCACTACTCTCACACACGTCGGCAATGGAGCGATCACCAAAACCGAGAGAAATACCCAATCGGGTCAACAACGTGAGCAGCGACGGATGCGCTGTTATCAGGTCGCTCAGGCGGGCTTCACTCGAGAATAATCGTGATTTTGTATCTTTCATTTTTCTGTTTACTTTTAATTACATGTTCAAATAATAGCAATTCTGCCCTACCCCTGCAAGTCATCTCCATTCACCACTGTAGATGATCCACTTGCTGATATCCCATGCCCGGCGCTGGTGAGGGGTGAGTGCCGTACTATCACCGATGACCGTCATGTTTCGGGGGAAAATAGCACTTGTGACAGGATACCGCAGGATGCTGTGTCCCAGTCCTTTCCATGGATAAGCATTAGCCCCCATCACGTCGAGCAATGTCGGGAAAACGTCCACTTGGCCTATCACCGGTTCGTAATGCATTGTAGTATCAGTACCGACAATAAACATAGGGATGCCCCAATCATTGGGACCAGCAATGCTGTCATGGCGGCCCTCAATACGGTTAAGGTAAATCTGGGTGTGGTCGCTCACGATAGCTACTATGGTGTTTTTGGCCAAGTCCAAACGGCGCAGGTCATCGATAAATTTGCCGATGCAACTGTCGGTCACATTTACGCAATTGAGATAGCTGCGGGCTTCGGCATTGAGGGTGTCACTAGACATAATCCATGAGGGCCTCACCTTGTCTGGGGTATATGGCGAGTGCATCGTCATGGTCACCATTTCAAGGAAGAATGGCTGACGCAACTCAGGCAACAACTGTGCTGCATAGTCGGTCAGAGCCGCATCATCCATATTGTTATGGCGCTGGAAAGCACCGTCGGCCATCATCTGGTCACGGGTATAAAGGGTGTCGAAACCATAAGTGTTGGACGTCACACTCTGGTTCCAGTTCATGCCTGGAGTACAGATGATTTCACGGCAATCATAACCATTCAGTGCCTCGGCAAGTGACGGATAGGGTCCACTACCCCAATTCACCGCCACGACACCATCGCGCAATGGCAACAATCCCGTGTTGTAGATGAAGTGAGCATCACTTGAGTGCCCGTGACTGGTCTGGAACATCACATGCGGAGCATAAATCACACTGTCACTGGCCACCAGACGGTTCAATGCGGGAGTCACTTCACGACCATCAACTTCCATGCCAATCGGCCAAGTGTGCAACGACTCCACGATGATGAGTATCAAGTTACGGCGTTCTTTAGCAGAATACGGGTTATCGGTGTAATGCGGGCAATCTTCGGCCAGAAAGCGTTTGACTTCAGCTTGCTCTTCATCGGTCAACGAATGGCTTTTGAAAACTTCGTTAAGGGTAAAAACGGCATAAGGAATCAAGCCATTTTGGGAAAAATAACCCTTATTACTGAAATTATGGACGAAGCGATTCTCATAATTAGTGATACCACCAGCATAGCCAGCAAACGAGGCGAACAGACAGGCCAGCATGGTATTCAGGAAGGGCTTCCTGCGGTGGTCGTCAACTGCATGCCGGGGCAATCCAAGCCAATGAATCAAAACAAGCAGGAGAAATGGCAACACAATCAACAGGTCATGCCATCGAAACAAAGCCAACGTGCTGTTCATCAATGTCGTATTGACATTGTCGGTCATCATCAAGCTCTGCCATGGCATCAGATCCTCATACACTCGGCAATAGCACAACTGCATCAGGCACCAGACGGTGATTAAAGTCATGGGGATCCAAACCAGCCAGCGCCAACGGCGACGCAACAACCAATAAGGAGACAGCAACAGCAAGACATTGGCCAGAGACACAGCGATGGCACCAAACATGCCAAAACTACCAAGCTTGTCACTTAAGGCAATATAAATGCCCTGCAAAGGAGAAAGGAACGCCATGAGATTGCAGGTAGCCAACGGAGCCATCATCCATTCCTGAAAGCCACGGCCCATGACCCTCAAGTTTGCGGTCATTGCAGTAAACTGCCATGTAGCAACAATCACACACAGCACAAAGAACCACAAACCATATCGCACTTTCTTTCCTCTACCCATTATCACACTAGCCTAAAGTCTTTTAATGATATGCGAAACAACGCCCCACACCTCGAAATGACTGTCCTCACCAACCCGTAATTCAGGATAAGAAGCATTGGCTGGTGTAAGGAATAGTCCTTCCTCTTTCACACTCAGGCGTTTGACCGTGAAATCGCCATCGATAAAGCACACGGCGATACTGCCGTCGTGGGGAGTCAGAGAGCGGTCAATGATGAGCAAATCGCCCTCATTGATGCCGACATCTACCATCGAGTTACCGATAACCCGTGCGCAGAAAGTGGCAGCGGGATTGGTAATCAAGGCACGGTTCAGGTCAATGCTGTCGGCATACTCGCCCTGGGCAGGACTGGGAAAGCCGGCCTGAACACGTCCTTCAAAGAATTGGAGGCCAGATGTCATCTCTTCCTCTTGGTTCAACTGCGATATCTTGATTTCTTCCATGATCAGGCTTTCACAATAAGGCCGTCATAAGCCAGTTCAACACCTGGAGGCAACAGTTTAGGCGACTCGGCATGCAATCCGATGCGGTCGCTCATGTGGATCAGATAGGCCCGACCGGGTTTTACCTGATCAATGACATCAAGCGTCTCATCCAAACACATGTGAGACAGATGCTGCCCTATCCTTAATGAATTGATAACCAACAGCGGTACCCCTTTAAGACTATCAATGACATCACTGGAGATAGTCTTGGCGTCGGTGATATATGCTAGAGGTCCTATTCGGAATCCGCAGATGGATAGTTTATAATGCATCACCGGGATGGGGGTGACTTTCACGCCTTCTACCAGGAAAGGTTCATCTCCAAAGATGTGGGTCTCGAACTGGGCGACACCAGGATAAGGATCGGAGGAGAAACAGTAAGGGATACGTTTGCGCAGAAGCTCTATAACATCGGCACGGGCATAGAGCGGAAATGGTCGTTCAAAACAATATGCCCGAAGGTCATCAAGGCCTGCGACATGGTCATAATGGATATGGGTTAACAGCACAGCATCCAGATTGTCGTCACTTGCCCGCAACATCTGGGTACGGAAATCCGGGCCACAGTCAATCAGCAACCTGGCGCCCTGATAACGCACGATAGCCGATGTGCGTAATCGCTTGTCCCGTTCATCACTGCTCATGCAGACGGGACAATGGCATCTGAGCATAGGCACTCCAGTTGATGTGCCTGTACCTAGAAACTCTATTTCAAGTGTCGTGGGTTCCATTACTTCCTGAATTGCTTGAGCAAACCATCAACAAAATATAGATAGGATCCTCCGTCATAATACCAATATTCACGCATTCCCGCCTGATCAGGATTCTCGCTGATGCGCTTGGGACTTCCCAACGCGAGGCTGCACTCCTGCTTTGTCATTCCCTCAACCACATCGCCCCGGGTAATTCTTGTCCAGTTGGCATCAGTAATCTCAGGATAAGCAAGATGAGGGTCACTGGCCACGAATAGCGCATCAAAGTCACGACCATGCATGGTTGAGGCGTTATCGCTCATCCACACCATCGCCTGTTCGTGACTGTCGGCTGTGGTGAACATCACCCGTAAAGGCATGACCGCATTTCCTGGTTGCACATCGTCGATGTGTACTTTAATAAAATGACGGCCATCCATCATCTGCTCCGTTTGGCGGTTATACCAGATGCCAGTTCGGATGTAGAAGTCTTTTCCCTTGATCTGCTTTGCAATATGGTCGACCATATCCAAGTCGATCAACATGGGCAAAGACGAACCGGAGCGAAGAGCCTCAACTGCCTTACCATAACGGTAAACATAACGCTGTCCCGACGATGAGTCGACAAATCTGATATCCACTTTGCGATGATCATCAGTAAATATCCCACTGGCAACTAAACCGTCATACTCCAGCACATGACCGTTGAGATGCAGTGAGTCTAAATCATCACCCGAGTAAAACAGCATCTGCCTGACCTGGTCATCGGCAACCCAAAAACGCTTACCTGTCTGCCAAATTGCCAGAGAGTCCACATAGGGATCAAGTGTAACCACGGATTGATGGTTTCCGACACCTTCCATGACTCGGCGAACATCCTTGTCGGTGACGTGGCCCGTCATTTCAATACCCGTGCCACAGGAAGCCAGGAGCGTCATGAAAACGGCCCCCAGCAAGATATCTTGTCCAGAAAACTTGCCTATGTGACGAGGGAAATGCATGAAGAAGGATTATTCTTTCTTCTTACCTTCTTCTTGAAGGGCTGCATCGATAGAAGAAGTGATGGCACCAATACTCATACCACCTTCTAATGCTTCATCCACCAATTGCTGAACTGCTTCTTCCTTGTCTACGCCACTCTTGATCTTGGCAACCGTGATCATGGGAGCAGCCTGCAGGCGTGATTCCTTCACAAGCTCACGGAAATCGGCAATAATTGCCGAGTCACCAGTGGCAACAACCGAATCTTCCAGTTCCTGAATGCTTTTGTCCAAAGCCAGAACCGCTGCTGTGTCTTGCTTTTCAATACCCTCGTTAAGTTGTTTAGTCAAATCTTGGGCCTGGTCAAGATACTTGTTACTCTCAGTGCAGCTCATGAATGACAATGCCACTATCGCTGCTGTCAAATATAAAAACTTTTTCATATCACATTAATTAGTTTAGTTCAAATCTTTGTTTTGGACTGCTGTCCTATAATTTCTCTTAGAGCTGTCGCCAACTGGTCAGGGCAAGAAGTGTTCTTGTAACCGCAACGTATGCCCTGAAACTTTTGTATCACCTCTTTGGCCAACATTCCACGCACCAGCGCGCTGATGCCTTGCAGATTACCATGGCAACCGCCGGTAAACTGCACATCCTGGATCAGGCCATTCTCGTCAATCTCCAAATCAATTTGGGAAGAACAAGTGCCTCGAGTATAATATGTATAACGCATTTGTGATTCGATTATTTGTTTATGTCCATCAGTTTACGCATATCCAGCACAGTCATGGCGTTGCTGTCATACTCTACAATTCCGTCATCGCTCAACTTGTCCAACATGGTAATCAGGGTCGTGCGTTGGGTGCCAAGAAGTGCACACAGGTCCTTCTGCTTATAACGCAGAATCACATCACTCGCACCTGCAATCACCAGAGACTGAACGAGAATTGCCAGACGCTCTGACACAGAACCATCCTTCACACTGAGTGAAGACGAGACGCTGCGCTGACTACCGGATGAGAGATAATTCAAGATATTGAAAAGAAAGACCTTATCACTGTTAATCATCTTGACATAATCACTCTTGAGCAACTGCAAGATACCACAAGGGCCATCAGCATAAACCGAAAAAGGATATACAGTCTCACGGCCGAAAAGGTATTCTGGAGCAAGCACATTGGGTGTCGTCAGCGTCTGCTCAATCGTGACACGCAGATGGGCGCAAGGCATCTCCACCCGCACCTTTCCCGAAACGACAAACTTGATGTGAGTGCATGCATCCCCCATAGTCAATACCTGTTCCCCATTACGGTACTTGAGGAAATGGAATGGCAATTTCTCAACCAGTGATGTGATTTTCTCAGTGCTCACACCCTGGAAAAGCGGCAACTGCATCAACTGTTGGTACATGCTGTTCATAGGCGTGTAGCTGATGGTTATTTACCAAGCGCCTCAATCACCTGATCAACAGTCAATGTCTGCTGATTGCCAGTAGCCATATTCTTGAGCGAGATCGTGTTATTCTCTATTTCATCAGCACCCACTATGGCCACATAGGGTATCTGACGCTCGTTGGCATAATTCATCTGCTTCTTCATCTTGGCGCTATCGGGGTAGAGTTCTGCACTCAAACCTGCACGACGCAAGGCCATGATGTGATTTAACGAGGCTGTTGCTTCCTTCTCGCCAAAGTTGACAAACATCACCCGGGCCGTGGCCATCGTATCAGCCGGATAAAGGTCGAGAGTATTCAGCACATCGTAGATTCGGTCTGCACCGAAACTGATGCCCACACCCGACAAACCAGGCATGCCAAACACGCCCGTCAGGTTATCATAACGGCCACCACCAGTTATGCTGCCGATTGCCACATCAAGGGCCTTGACCTCGAGAATGGTTCCCGTGTAGTAATTGAGGCCACGCGCCAGCGACACGTCGAGTTCGACCACGGCACGAGTGCCAAGTGCAGCCACATGGTCAAGCACATAGCGCATCTCCTCAATTCCTTTCATGCCGATCTCGCTGCTGGCCAGCATACCGGACAAAGCTGACAATCGTTCTTCGTTGGTACCCGCTAATCCAAGTAAGGGCTGCAGGGTCGAAATGGCCTTGTCGTCAAGCCCCTTCTCCCTCAACTCGGCATTCACGTTATCAATTCCGATCTTGTCGAGTTTATCGATGGCTACTGTGATATCCACAATCTTGTCGGCAGCGCCGATAACCTCAGCAATGCCGCTAAGGATCTTACGGTTGTTCAGTTTGATGGCGACGTTGATGTTGAAGCGGTTAAATACCTCATCAATCATTGTCACCAGTTCAACCTCGTTGAACAACGAATCGCTGCCCACAATGTCGGCATCACACTGGTAAAACTCACGGTAGCGGCCTTTCTGAGGACGATCGGCACGCCACACGGGTTGCACCTGATAGCGCTTGAAAGGCATCTGCAGATCATTGCGGTGCTGCACCACATAGCGGGCGAAAGGTACCGTTAAATCATATCGAAGGCCTTTCTCGCTGATTTTGGTCGTCAGATGCAAGGAGTCATGAGCCGACAACAGGTCATCGGGAGCATCCTTGAGGTAATCGCCACTGTTCAAGATCTTGAACAACAGTTTATCACCCTCCTCACCATACTTACCCATCAGTGTGGACAGGTTCTCGATAGCGGGGGTCTCAATCTGCTGGAATCCGTACAGCAGGAATACGTCTTTAATTGTATTGAAAATATAGTTGCGGCGCGCCATTTCAATAGGTGAGAAATCGCGCGTACCTTTAGGAATTGACGGTTTTTGTGCCATTATTACTTTTTACGTCTCTATTAATTGTGTTTTTATGACCTACGTCCACCAAAGATCATTGCTATATAATATAATAATGTAGCCAGTGAGCCGATAGCAGCCACTACATAGGTATAGGCTGCAGCACGAAGGGCGTCCTTGGCATACTCCAGTTGCTGACCACTGACAATCCCAGATCCTTCAAGCCAGTTAACCGCACGACGGCTGGCGTCAACCTCTACAGGAAGTGTCACAAAGCTGAACAACACCGTGGTTGCGAACAGAGCGATAGCTATATATAAAGGAATTGGGGTCCACTGGGCCACAACGATACCTGCAAGCAGCAACCACTGGATCGTATTTGATGCAAAGGAGACAATCGGCACCATCTTGGTACGCAATTGCAGCATGCTGTAACCCACCTTGTGCTGAACAGCATGACCGCACTCGTGGGCGGCAACGGCTGCAGCGGCAATGCTGTTGGTACCATAAACGGGTTCACTCAGATTGACCGTCCTGTTAGCAGGGTTGAAATGGTCAGTCAACTGACCACTCACACTGGTTACCTGCACATCGCCACAACCATTCTGCTGCAACATTGCAGCGGCAATGTCACGACCTGCCATGGGAACACCCAAAGGGATCTTACTGTACTTAGCAAATTTTGATTTAAGGGAGTTCTGAACAATCATGCTCAGGATAAAGACAGCTCCCATTAATATCCAGATCATATCTAAAAATTTTTTGGTTTAAATATAATGATAACGCAACACTTGGCACGAAAATTGTAGCTGAGAGCGCTGGACAAAATTCTGCACTGCAAAGTTAAAGAAAATTAGTGCAAGTAGGACACAAAAGCAAAATATATTTTTTGGTTTTGACGAAACGCGGCCTAATTCACAGAGTTTTGCCCCCAAAACAGCCCTTTTGGGCAGTTAAAATGCTAAAAAATGAAAATTAGGCAGAAAAAAATTTGTTAATTCAAAAATAGCCGCTACTTTTGCGGCGTTGAATTTATCGTTTTATTATTAATCTTTTAAATTAAAAAGTTGTTTTATTATGAAGAAGTTTTTATTGATGTTTGCAGCTGTAGCTGCTATCG
>CAMYUW010000025.1 GCA_947302275.1 uncultured Prevotellaceae bacterium | reverse complement strand
AAAAGATGCAGCAACAGCAGCAGCGTCAGCAGGCTAAGGGCAAGCGCCGTTGATATTTTTAAGGCTTTGTTATATCGCGAAGCGTGCGAGAACCTTGCAGTTCGGCGAAGCCAGCAAAAAAATAAGAAACTTAGCGACTTAGCATGAGTAAGCTGTAGGTATCTTGAAAAATTGGTACGGTAATTGCAACTTTTCTGTTTCGCGCTGCGTCTAATAGATGTAATTATCAACCATTAAATGAATAAGAATATGTACATCCACAATTGCCCTGAGTGCGGGAAACAGTATAGCACTCAAGAGAAGGTTAATCGCGTGAAGTGCCCCTACTGCGGTGCCGAGACCAACGTGTCCTACAGTGAACAGGAACAAAACCGCTGGCAGGACTTCTATAACCAGCAGCGCGCTGCCGCCGCAATCGACAGCGTGTTCAACAACGGCCCCTCGGGCAAGAGCCGTGGCATCGCCGGACTGCTGGCCATCCTCTTGGGTTGGTGCGGACTGCACTACTTCTACATCGGTAAGACCTCGGCAGGCGTTTTGTTCTTGCTCGTCGCTATCCTCTCGTGCGGTATCCTGGCAACAATCACCACGATTGTCTCGATTATCCAGGGCGTACTCTTCTTCACGTCCACACAGGAGGAATTTGAGTTCAAGTGGGTGAACTCTCCCAGCAATTTCCCGCTATTCTAGCAACTAAACGAGACTGCCTATGGGGAAAAACCGAGTGCCTACACGACCCGACTACATCAAGTGGCTGCTCCTGCTGGGGGCAGCAGCACTTGTTTTGGCTATGGGCGCCTACTTGGGTCTGCGCTATGTGCTGCCGCACTCGGTCACCGTGGACCGCTTCCGTTACCCCATTGCGGGCATCGACATCTCGAAGCACAACGGCGACATCGACTTCAACCTTGTGCGTGACGATGATTACCAGTTCGTGTTTATCAAAGCCAGCGAGGGCAAGACCTACAGGGACGAGGCGTTTGCCGAGAATTACCAGCGGGCAGTGGAAGCGGGGTTGAAGGTCGGCGCCTACCACTTCTTCCGTAAGAACCGCACTGGACGCGAACAGGCCGACAATTTCCTGGGGGTCGTCGGCAATAGGCACTTCGACCTGCCGCTGGTCATCGACCTGGAGGACGATTGGGGCAACGGCGCCACCATCAGTCGGGCCACCGCCCTGGAACGCGTCATGGAGATGATAGGCATCCTCCAGGACAAGGGCTATGACGTCATGATCTATACCAACAAGGATGGTTATGACAAGTACTATAAGGGGATGCTGGGCGACTGCGACCTGTGGCTCTGCTCGTTCACCAGCCCTGACCTCTTGCCCAACCTGCCGCACAGCTTCCAGCAGTACAGCTTCGAGGGGAAGGTGTCGGGAGTCAAGAGCGACGTGGACCTCAACGTCTTTCGCGGCAGCCGAAGTCAGTGGCACAGCTACCTGGATCAAGTGAAACAACCGAAATAATCCCAATTAACTCCCGCAACGATGAATAAAGTATTGAGAATCATAACATTGATATCGCTGTTGCTCGTGGCGCTCTTCAGCGCTGACCAGGCTGCAGCGACCGTCTATAATTGGAGCCGATACGACCTCTCGTTTGAGACGCCCGAGAACGGCTTTGTTGTCTTTAACAGCAACACACGCTTTGAAATCCAGTGGGAAGACATGGTGATGACCGTGCAGCTCTACAGTCAGGACAAGGGCAACGAGAAGAAGCTCCTCACCGAGAATCTGCAACGCAAAGCGTTGGGTTACAACATGTATGACCTGCATGACGGCAAAATAAAGGTCAAGGGCTTCAAGAAGACCTACAGCATCGACGGCACCATGCCCGACGGGTCGAGAGCCATCATCGCCGACATCGTCTCCAAGCACCAGAACCTCATCATCGAGGTCACGGTCAACTACCTGTACGGTAACCGCGAGATTGTCGAGGACATGATCAAGAGCTTTGCCGAGAACAAGTCCAAACAGCCTAACCACGAGCCCAAGCACCAGAAGGTGCAGCCCAAGTACAAGGCTGATCAGGAGAAGAAAAAGCAGCAACGTGAGCAACAGCGTCCTGCCAGAAAAGAGAAACTCTACGACGCGTAACCAATCACGAACAACACTAAAAAACCGATAAATCCCAATGAGAAAGATGACTACACTGAAATCGTGTCTGGCCCTTGCCGCAATGCTGGCTATGAGCCTGACCATGGCCGCCGAACAGAGCGACCGGCCCGATGTGGAGCCCAGTATGCTCTACGCTCCTCTTGTGTTTGACAACTACGACGTCCAGCCGGCGGCACATGCCGATAAGGGTACAGAACTCTACGCCCTCGATGCCGGCGATGGCTGGCTGCAGGAGGCCATGACCAACTCCAGCCGTACCCGCCAGACGCGCCAGCGCGCCATGATCGATCACCCGCAGCTGGTGGCTTATAACGCCAACCGCTTGCCCGAGGCCCCTCCCGAGGGTGTCATCCCCAGTGACCCCCGTCAGGGCATGCTCACCATCGCCCCGGCCCAGGTGGTCGTCGAGGATGTCACACCGCCCGACACGCCGCCCGTGCCCATCCACCACTGGCTGCATGTGTTCAACGCTTCGCTCCAGTTCACCCAGGCCTACATCAGCGGCAACTGGTATCAGGGCGGTGAGAATAACCTGGCCCTGCTCGGAAGCATCAACTGGAATTGCAATCTGAATCAGGACTTGCATCCCAACTGGCTGTTTAACAATGCCTTGTCCTATAAGCTGGGCATTGCTACAACTCATGGCGACAGCATCCGCAAGTACCTCATCAACGAGGATAACTTCCTGTTTACCTCACAGTTAGGTTACAAGGCGGTCAAGAACTGGTACTACAGCGCCATGCTGCAGTTCACCACCCAGTTCCTGAACAACTACAAGGTGAATACCCGCACGATGACCGCTGCTTTCCTCTCGCCCGCCGAGCTCAACATCGGTCTCGGTATGACCTATAACTACAAGAAGGCCGACGACCGCATGTTCACCCTGGCCATCGCGCCGCTTTCCTATAACCTGAAGTATTGCCGCAACATTACTGATATCGATCCGACACGTTTCGGCATCGATGCGGGCAAGCACAGCAAGAGTGCCTTCGGTAGCAACTTCGAGGCCAAGCTCCTGTGGCGCTTCAACCCCAGCGTGATGCTCACCTCCAGGCTCTATATGTTCACCAACTACCAGTATGTACAGGGCGACTGGGAGAATACGCTCGACCTGTCCATCGGCAAGTATTTGACGACCCAGTTGTTCACCCATCTGAGATTTGACCGCTCACGTGCCCGTGACGTGGACTGGAACTACTGGCAGTTCAAGGAAATCCTCAGCTTGGGTATCGTTTACCGTTTCGCCACAGTCAACTAGCCACATGCCACGTCGCGCCACGCTGATAGGATTCCTGCTGGCCCTGCTGCCCCTCATGGCGGTGGCGGGCAATGGTGTGCCCAAGAAATCGGTTATCCTGGACGGACTTGACGTGGACTCGATGCGTGTGCGCCTCGACGAGACCGACATGCAGCCCCTGGAGGGCATCTGGTATTATCCTAACGAGGAAATGACCCTGGGCATCGAGCGCTATCGCGGACAGCACAACATCGGCTACCGCATTATCTTGCTCGAATCACCCGACATCAATGACGTGCCAGGGACCGTAATCGGATACATCGCGGCCAGCGCTCTGGATAACAAGTACCAGTTGTGGCTTTATAGCCAGCGCGACCGCTTGAAGCTGGTCAAGCCGCTGGAGTGTGTCGCCACGCTCAATGCCCAGGCGACCACTTTCACCTTTGATCCGCCGCGCTGGAAAATCAAGGTCCGCGTCAACATCGCCCGCTTTCTGCCCACCCTGTTCAATGGCATGAGCATCATCCCCGAAAAGTCGGGCGAACGCCTTCCCGTGGGCTTCCGCAAGATTTATCCCGAGGGTGGCGATGGTACCCCGTTTAACCGCATCCGTTACCTGTGATGAGATACTGGAATAAACATATTTTAACTCTTCCGCTCCTACTGTTTCTGTTGTGTATCAGCACAATAGATGTTGATGCCAGGACTCGCACCACACGCAAAAACCTGCGCTCGGTCGAGGTGCCTGTCGTTGTCATGGACACGGCCGACGGGCTCTTGCCGGACAGCCTCATGCAGGTCGATCCTGCCGCTGTGACACTCAAGGGCTACAGCAAGCGTGCCAGCGACAGTAAGGAATCATTCTTCATCACCAACAACACCAGTCATCGCATGAGTGCCGTCAGGCTCCTGATGCGATACACAACCATGCAGGGCGAGATGCTCACGCAGCGCACGGTCACCGTGCCGGTGAGCCTCAAGCCTGGCGAGACCAAGCTGGTGAGCGTTAAGTCATTTGACGTGCAACGCCTGTTCTACTACTATGCCGGACCGCAGCCGCGCAAGGCCGCAACACCTTTCCAGGTGGCTTACAGGCTCACGGGCTATGACATTCCAGTGGGCAACTGACATGAAATTCAATTCATCTATATAAACCGTTAAAACCAAAAAGAGACATGAAACATCTTTCAATCAAATTGTTGTCGGCGGCCGTGATAGCTCTCGCGGGCTGGACCGCTGCCGAGGCCTGTACCAATCTGCTGGTGGGCAAGAACGCCAGTATCGATGGCTCGACGATCATCACCTATGCCGCCGATAGCCACACGCTCTACGGCGACCTGCAGTATCTGCCTGCAGCCGACCATGCGCCTGGTGCCATGCGCAAAATCATCGATTGGGACAGCGGCAAGCCGCTGGGTGAGATTCCCGAGGTGGCACACACCTATGCCGTCGTGGGCAACATGAACGAGCACCAAGTGACCATTGCCGAGAGTACTTGGGGTGGACGCGAAGAGTTGTGGGACACCACTGGCAACTCGATTATTGACTACGGCAGCTTGATGTACATTGCCCTGCAGCGTTCCAAGACGGCTCGCGAGGCCATCAAGTGGATGACCGACCTGGTAGCCAAGTACGGCTATGCCAGTGAGGGCGAGTCGTTCTCGATTGGTGATCCCAACGAGATCTGGATCATGGACATGATTGGCAAGGGTCCCGGTGAGATCGGTGCTGTGTGGGTAGCCATCCGCATTCCCGACGACTGCATTGCCGGTCACGCCAACAATCCCCGAATCTGGAAATTTGACATGAAGGACAAGAAGAACGTCATGTACAGCAAGGACGTTATCTCGTTCGCCAAGAAGAAAGGCCTGTACAACGGCAAGGACGCTGACTTTGCGTTCGCTCCCGTTTACCAGAAGTTCGACGCAGGTGCGCTGCGCGGCTGTGATGCCCGCGTGTGGAGCTACTTCAACCGCTTCCACAAGGGTATGGACGCTTATCTGCCCTTCATCATGGGCAAGACCCGCGCCGATGCCGACGTTATGCCTCTCTACGTCAAGCCCGACCGCAAGATCAGCGTGCGTGAAATGCAGAATATGATGCGTGACCACTTCGAGGGTACTCCGTTCGACATGACCAAGGATCCCGGTGCAACCACAGCCTATGGTGTGCCTTACCGCTGGCGTCCTATGGACTTTGAGGTGGATGGTGTGAAGTACAGTCAGGAACGTGCCATCGCCACGCAGCAGACGGGTTGGGTATTCGCTGCCCAGATGCGCTCGTGGATGCCCGATGAGGTGGGCGGTTGCTTCTGGTTCGGTGTCGATGATGCCAACACGGCCGTCTTCGTGCCCATGTATTGCTCCATCACCCAGGTGCCTGAGAGCTATCGCCAGGGCAAGGCCGACATGTACACCTTGGATTGGGATTGCGCTTTCTGGGTCAACAACTGGGTAGCCAACCAGGCTTATCACCGCTATTCCCAGATGATTGGCGACATCCGCAAGGTGCAGGTTGCCATCGAGGACAACTTTGCCAAGCAGCAGTCGGTCATCGAGGCAGAGGCCACATCACTGCTCACGACCGACCGTGACGCCGCTATCCGTCTGCTGACCAAATACTCGGTCAATGCCGGTCAGGATGCCACCGCACGCTACCGCAAGCTGGGTGAGTACCTCTTTGTGAAGTATCTCGACGGCAATGTCAAGAAGGAGAAGAACGGCAAGTTCCTGCGCAACGACTACGGCACGCCTGTTTCGCCCAACTGGCCCGGTTACACCAAGGAATACTACGAGATGCAGGTCAAGGGTCTTGATGGCAGTGGCAAAGTCCTCAAGGTAGAAGAGCCCGTCTGGTTAGAAGAGAAAGACAGAAACTAAAGAAAACCAGATACTGGAAACTAAACTGCCGCGCCGATATCCCATCGGTGCGGCAATTTATATCTGTTTACTTACTTTTATCGGTCAATTGGTAATCAACTAATAACTAATTCACTTTTTTACACTGCAAAATTACTGCGGTTCTATAGGGTGCACAATCACAACAATTGGCCATTTTGGGACATTTTCTTCATCATTATAGGGGATTTTGAAAAAAACTTGGCCCTAAAAACGTATTTTGTATGAGAAACTGATTAACTTTGTACAAAATATCAAGCAAAGACAAAACGACTATGAAAAGATTATCCTTAATGATTGCCGTATTGATGCTCGCTGTGGCATCTCAGGCTCAACTCTTGTGGAAAGTGTCTGGAAACGGACTGGGAAGGCCCAGCTACATCTTTGGTACACATCACATGGCTCCCGGGTCAATGATTGACCAGATTCCGGGCATGGACATCGCTATCGAAGGCTGCGACATTGTGGTGGGCGAGATTGAGAAGGACAGCCTGATGGCTCCCGAAGTTCAAGCCCGCATGGCTCAAGCCATGATTGCACCGCTCGACAGTACTCTTGACAAGCTCTACACTCCCAGCGAATATGCTATTGTGGAGCGGGTTTTCAACAAGTATTTCAGCACGATGGGCGTGAAACTGAGTCAGATGAAGACCCTCAAGCCCAATGCCATCAGTACGCAGATGCAGGCCATGCAGTTCATTAAGTATTTCCCCAACTTCAATGCCAATGACCTGATTGATATCCAGGTTCAGACGCGTGCCAACGAGGCTGGACGCCCCTCGGCAGGACTGGAATCCATACAGGAGCAGATTGACCTGCTTTTCAATGCGCCTCTTGCCGAGCAGGCTCAGAGCCTGCTGGAAACCTGCAAGCAGGACGAGTTTTTCCAGACTCAGTCGGTAGCGCTGGCCGAGGCCTATATGACTCAGAATCTCGACCAGTTGTTCTCGGTCATGACCGATGCCACCATGGGCGGTGATAGCGAAGAGATGATGGATGCCTTGATTTATAGCCGCAACCGCATGTGGGTTGACAAACTCAAGGTGATGATGCCCGAGCGGGCTTGTCTCGTGTGCGTGGGTGCCGGCCATCTGCCTGGAGATCAAGGCGTGCTGCAACTGCTGCGCAACATGGGTTACACCGTAGAGCCCATGAAGTAATCAACCTTGTGTGACTTGTTCCCCTTTTTTCGGGTAATCACAACCGTGTCACATCTTGTTTTTCAGTAATAGTTTTGTCACTTGTTGTGCAGGTGACAAAAATGCTGTATCTTTGTCGCATTATTCAACAAAACGACTAGTATTTTGGACCCTGACCCGTTATCGTGCCTTTTATCGGTACTCTGCACAGCGAGCGGACATCCGCTTGTGACATTCAACGCGCCCACGTCGGGCTGTATAATTGCTATCATTGTCGCCGTTTTTGGACTCTTCCTGTCGGCATTCAACTCGGGCAGCGAGATTGCCTATTTCTCGTTGCGTCCCGATGATCTTAGCGACATCGAGGATACCCACCGCCGTGAACGCGTGCGTGAGTTGCTGGATATGCCCGAGAAACTGCTGGCCACCATCCTGGTGGGCAATAATCTGGTCAATATCATGATAGCCATTGTGTTGAACTATGCAATGAACCAGATTTTTGACTTCAAGAGCACGGTACTCAACTTCATCGTTCAGACGGTTATCCTCACATTCTTGATTCTGCTCTTCGGTGAGGTGATTCCCAAGCTATATGCCACTAACTTCAATGTGAAGTTCGCTGCAATGGCGTCGGCACCGCTCAAGGCTGCCGTCAAGCTGTTCTCACCGTTGACAGCCCTGCTGGTGCGTAGCACGAGCATTGTCAATAAGGTGGTGTCCAGCCAGACCGAGGAATTGTCGGTCGATGACCTCACACATGCCCTGGAAGTGAGTGAGGTGAAGAATCCCGATGAGAAGGAGCTGCTTGAGGGCATCCTCTCGTTTGGTGACAAAACGGTCAGCGATATCATGCGTCCGCGCGTCGATGTAGTTGACATTGATCAGGAGGATACCTTCGACGAGGTTGTGCGCAAGGTCATCGATACCGGTTATTCGCGCATGCCCGTCTATGAGGAGACGCCCGATAACATCAAGGGCATTCTCTATGCAAAGGACCTGTTGCCCTATATCGGTAACCGTGATAACACCTTCAAGTGGCAGACCCTCATGCGTCCTGCCTATTTCGTGCCCGAGACACGCATGCTCGACGACCTGCTGGAAGACTTCCGAATGAAGAAAATGCACATGGCCATCATCGTCGATGAATATGGCTGCACCCAGGGCATTGCAACGCTTGAAGACGTGCTGGAAGAAATTGTAGGCGAGATCAATGACGAGTATGATACCGAGGAGAAATTCTATAACCGTATCAGCAAGGACACTTGGCTCTTCGACGGCAAGACGCTATTGAGCGATTTTGCCCGCGTGCTCGACATCGACGAGGAGGAACTGGGCGAACATGCCGAGGAGGCCGAAACCATCGCCGGTTTCCTGCTGGATCTCAAGGGTGAGTTCCTCAAGGAGAAAGAGGTAGTTACCTATGGTCCTTTTACATTCACCGTCATCAAGGTCATCAAGCACCGTATTGCTAAAGTCAAAGTCACTCTCGAGAGTGAGGAGTAGTTTTTTAGGCTTAAAATCTTAGGTCTTAGGATTATTGTGTACTCCAAAGCCTAATGTCTAAAACCTAAAACACCTGACTTGGCACGCGATTTGCTGCAGTGAATTGCAGTATAACCAATTCATGAGATTAAGGATGGCAATCAACAACATCAACCTCGATGATTACGCTCAGTATTTCAACGACAGCAAGCTGTGGAAGAAATTGAGAAAAGTCGCCAAGAAGGCTGGTCGCAAGGCCGTCTATTATGTCCTTGTGCTCTACTATGTGTCACGGGATCCTGCCGTGCCCAGGAGTCTGAAACTCAAGGTGCTGGGCGCTCTAGGTTACTTTATTCTGCCACTGGACATCATTCCCGATGTCATTTTGGGGCTGGGCTTCACCGATGACCTGGCGGCACTGGCGTGGGCACTGTTCACGCTGAAGAAGTATATCACGCCCGAGATTGAGCGCAAGGCGCGTGAACGGCTGCGTGAATGGTTTGGTCCCGAAGAGGGCGAGGAAGTCGACTTGGTGATTCCGCACATCGATCCTAACGACCCGCGCATTATCGATGTCGATGCCGAGGTATATTAGTAGATTGAATGACGTGCAAGACATCGCCTTGTAATAATAAATGAGGGTGGGCACCATGTGGCGCTCACCCTCATTCCCTTAGGGTTGGGATTAAATACCTTTTTTAGTTCTGTTCCTCCTTGGGAGCTTCGATCACGTTGATGTAGGTGTGACCAGCGCGGTGCTGGAACTCTACAGTACCGTCAACCAGAGCATACAGAGTGTGGTCCTTGCCCATGCCAACGTTCTGACCGGGACGATGCTGGGTACCGCGCTGACGGCGGATGATGTTACCGGCCTTGGCAAACTGACCACCAAAAATCTTCACGCCGAGGCGTTTGCTTTCGCTCTCGCGGCCGTTCTTTGAACTGCCGACACCTTTTTTATGTGCCATAATCTAGAGTTGTGATTTTTAAATGGTTAATTAAGCAACGACTTCTTTAATCTCAAGCTGAGTGAACTGCTGGCGATGACCGTTCAGACGGCGATAGCCTTTGCGACGTTTCTTCTTGAAAACGATGATGTGTTCACCTTTCACGAGGGGAGCCTTTACCTCGCAAACAACCTTTGCACCTTCGACGGTAGGTGCGCCAACCTTAACGGCACCGTCGGCATCCACGAGCAGGACGCGGTCGAACTCTACAGAGTCACCTTCCTTGCGCTCGTCGCCGAGATAGTGGACATACAACTTCTTGCCCTGCTCGGCACGGAACTGTTGTCCCTGAATCTCTACAATTGCGTACATTTGTTAATCTTGTAGTTTAAATAACTGTCCCTGAGGCGGCTAGACTTATTTATCCAGCACTTTCTTGAGCCCCGCGGGCACTAATGCGGGTGCAAAGGTAATACTTTTCCCTGAACTGGCAAGCCTTTATGGCAGATTTTTTCAGTTCTGGAATATCTAGATATTCTAGATGAACTGGATGCTCTAGAGATCAGAGATGGGGTAGGGGTAGGTAATGTCCCACAGGAAGAGGGCGTGGCCCGGCATTGATGTGCCGGCGGCACAGCGGTCTTTACGCTCGATGACTTGGCAGAATTGCTCGACGGTCATCTTGTGGCGGCCCACCTCGACAAGGGTTCCGACGATGGCACGAACCATGTTGCGCAGGAAGCGGTCGGCGGTAATGGTGAAAACCCACTGGCCGTCTTCTTGACTCCACTGGGCGTGGGTGATGCTGCAGTTATTGGTCTTCACGTCGGTGTGTAGTTTGGAAAAGGACGTGAAATCGGTGTAGTCGAGTAAGCGGGCTGCAGCCTGGTTCATCAGGTCGAAATCGAGGTCAGGAGGGCATTTCCAGCTCAAGGGGTAGCGGAAAGGGTCTTTGCGGGTGACGGCAAAGTACTTGTAAGTGCGGCTGGTGGCATCGAAACGGGCGTGGGCTTCATCATGGACGGGCAAGATGCTGTAGATGGCGATATCGGGCGGCAGTAGGGCGTTGAGGCTGTGGACGAGGCGCTGAACGTCGGTAATGGATTGTTCGACATCGAAGTGGGCAACCATCAGGCGGGCATTGACGCCAGCGTCGGTACGGCCCGCACCCGTTATGGGCGTGGGGATCCGCAAGAGCGTGGCCAGCGCCTCCTCGATAACCTGTTGCACCGAGGTGTCATGGGGCTGAACCTGCCACCCGTGGTAGGCCGCCCCCCGATAACCCAATCTCATGAAATACCGCATAATTCTTCTAGACTACCCAAATCATCTAGAACATCTAGTGAAGATTATTTCTCCAAGTAAGTGTAGCCGTAGAGTCCGCTGCGGAAGTTACGGACAAACTCATTGCCCTCCTCGCTGGTAATCTTGCCCGAGCGGATGGACTCGCTTACCCAGGTTTCGACATTGCGTACCAACTGCTTTGGATTGAACTCGACATAGTCGAGCACCTCGGCAACGGTCTCACCGTCAATCACTTGGTCAATCTCGTAGTGGTCCTTGAAGACGTTGATATGAACGGCATTGGTGTCACCGAACAGGTTGTGCATGTCGCCCAGAATCTCCTGATAGGCACCCACAAGGAAGATGCCCAGGTAATAGTGCTGACCCATCTTGAGCTTGTGTACAGGAAGCGAATGTGCGATACCTTGGGCCGAGATGAAGTTGTTCAACTTGCCATCGCTGTCACAGGTCATGTCCTGCAGGGTCGCAAAGTGGGTGGGACGCTCAGTCAGACGGTCGATGGGCATCACGGGGAATACCTGGTCGATGGCCCATGCGTCGGGCAGGGACTGGAATAGCGAGAAATTGCAGAAGTACTTGTCGGGCAACATGCGGCTGACAGAACGCAACTCGTCGGGAGAGTGCTTCATGTTGCGCACGATGCCGTCAACATCGCGGGCAATGGACCAGAAAAGTTTCTCGACCATGGCGCGGGTGCGCAGGTCAATCAGACCCAGCGAGAAGCGGTCCAGCGCTTCATCTCGAATCTGCAATGCGTCGTGCCAGTCCTCAAGCAGGCGTGCCTGGTTGATTTTGTCCCAGATCTCGTACATGTCGCGCACCAATTCGTTGTCGGTATCGCTCACGGCATCCACCTTGTCATCCCACTCGGGCAGTGATGTCGTTTCCAAGACGTCCACGACGAGTACCGAGTGGTGGGCTGTCAGTGAACGGCCGCTCTCGGTAATGATATTGGGGTGTTTCAAGCCATTCTTGTTGCTGGCATCGACTAGGGTGTAAACAGCATCGTTTACATATTCCTGGATGCTGTAGTTCATCGAGTGGCTGCTGCCGCTGGAACGCGTACCGTCATAGTCCACGCCCAGACCACCGCCGATGTCAACATACTCCACGTCAAAGCCCAATTTTGCAAGTTGGACGTAGAACTGTGCAGCTTCACGCAGAGCGTTCTTGATGCGGCGTATCTTGGTAATCTGGCTGCCGATGTGGAAGTGGATGAGCTTGAGGCAGTCATCGAGTTTGTGCTCGTGCAGGTAGTCGATGGCACTGAACAGTTCGCTCGTGTTCAGACCGAACTTGCTGCTGTCGCCGCCGCTCTCTTCCCACTTGCCGCTACCGCTGCTGGAGAGTTTGATGCGGAATCCGATATTGGGACGGATGTGGAGTCTCGCGGCCACGCGGTCGATGAGTTCCAGCTCACTCAACTTCTCGACGACGACAAAGATGCGGCGTCCCATCTTCTGGGCCAGCAAGGCAAGTTCGACATAACCCTCGTCCTTGTAACCGTTACAGATGATGACGGGATTGGCATTCAGGTCGGTCATGTTGCTGGCGAGTACAGCGTGCAGTTCAGGCTTGCTGCCAGCTTCCAGGCCGATGTTGAACTTCTTGCCGTGTCCGATAATTTCCTCCACGACTTGCCTCATCTGGTTGACCTTGATGGGATAAACGATGAAGTTGGCGCCTTGATACTCATATTCTTTAGCCGCTTTCTTGAAGCAGCTGGATATCTTGTCGATGCGGTTGTCCAGGATGTCGGGGAAACGCAACAGCACGGGTGCGGTCACCTTGCGGGAATGCAACTCATCCATGACATCTGCCAGATCCACAGGTACACAGCTACTCTTGGGCGTGACGGTGACGTGGCCGTTCTCGTTGATGGAGAAGTACTTGAGGCCCCAGCCTCCGATGTTGTAGAGTTCGGCGCTATCCTCGATGCGCCATTTATTGATTGCTGACACGGCTTAGTAATTATTTAGTCAGTTAAACAATGTGGCTTTTTAATTGTGAGCGCAAAGGTAACGATATTTATTGGTAATGACAAAATGGAGCCGCCGTTTTTCATGATACAAGGGTCAAAAAGCAGGCAGAGGAGCTACCGGGCTCCCCTGCCTTAAAGTTCATGAATGAAAAGTTCGATTAGTCACTCCAGTTGCCGCTCAGCAGGAAGTCGATCAGAGCGGTGACATCAGCGATAGAAACGCCCTCATCCAAATTGCAATTTGCGGCCACAAGGTCAACACCTTCCTCGTTGCCACTGAGCAGGTAGTCGATCAGAGCGGTAACGTCAGCGATAGATACAGTATGATCCATGTTCACATCACCACGGAGAGATTCGGGCTGGTCGGTGCGGGTAGCGGTAAAGGTGATCTTGTTCATGTCATCGGCAGTAGGATCAAATGTGATCACAATGTCGTAGGTGCCTGCCACGAGGTCGGCATTCCAGTTCTGTGAGGGCCAGTTGTAAGTCCAAGAGTGGTCTTGTACGACCTTGAACTCGATGTGGGTATCCTCCGCAAAGACTACATCGTTCTTAGTCCATGTGTAGATACCATCCTCTCCCTTCACCATGTCGTTATTGGTGTCGCCCTCACTCCAGTTTGATCCGAACAGGTTCTCGGTACCAGCCACGGTGTAGGTGTGCTCGACAGGAGTAACTCCGCCAGTCTTGGTCAGCGTGCAGGTGATGCGGTCAGCATCCTCGGCGGTGGGATCGAAAGTGATCAGGACATCATAGATGCCTTCACCTTCAGGCAAGTGGGCAACCCAGTTGTTCTGACCCATTGGCCACTCATAGATGGCGTAGTCGTGGTCACCAACAACCTTGAACTCTAAGTCGCCGTAAAGGGTTACGCCTGTAGTGCTCCAGGTGTAGATGCCGTCCTCGCCCTTCACCATATCATTGGCTTCATCAGTGGGGTCCCAGTTGCTGCCAAAGACAACGTCGGGACCAACAACCGTGTAAACCATCTCAGTCTTCGTCAAGCGGTAAACAGTCAAGTGGCCACCAGAACCACCATCCTTTTGAGGATAATACTGATAGATGGTTACGCCATCGGCATCAGGTTCAGCCCACAACCAGTTGATCTGGTTCTCGTTGGCACGAGCATCGACTGTAGCAGGTACGTAAACGAGCGGTTCACCGGCAGTAGGCCCAACTTCACTGATAGCAATGCCATCCCAATAGTCTAAATAGCCGGTAGTCTTGTAATTGTAGAGGAATAATTCCTTGCCATCCCAAATGAACGGTTGTATACCCATTGTTGTGCCTTTTTGTGGTAAGTTGAAAGGAGTGCCGACATAATTATCTGGCGCATCTGGATCGGGCATCAACTTAACAGGTGGATTCTCGCGTCTATTATAAAGGAGAGCATCATTTCCATCGAGATCTACATAGGCATAGATGGGTGTCGTGGTTGATGCGTTGGTGTTGGAACATTCTGCTGCATATGAATCATCAGTGCTAACTTCGCCATCGACAATCACCAATTTGACAATATAGGTACCACTGGTGCTCGTGGTGAAATAAAGTTCGCCATTAGTCATCATGTCGCCTCTCGCAATGCCCAGCACGTCGCAACGGCCCAAATCACCACATTCTGCAGGAATTGTATACTCCTTTGACACTCCTGTCTCTGGATTCATAACCGTAATTTGTGATTCCACACCCCAGGGGTCGGGAAATGCAGTGTTGCTCATGATGATGTTACCAGCCTCATCACGGGAGATGGTCATGTTGGGGCTGCCAGTCATAGTGCCGATAAGGCCTGTCTCATCATAGACAGAAATTGTTGATGTTGACTTGTCGTTGATGTAGAATTTGCCGTTCATGCCCAAGCCCTGGCGGCAGTTGGCCGCATTGATCTCTGAGATGTCGGTGATTTCCCACATCTTCTCAATTGTGTAGCCGGCGCTTGCGCCCAGGGCTACTGCTGCCATGGCAGCGAATAGTAATAGTTTCTTCATTTTGTTGATTAATTTAAGAGTTAATAAAAATTATAGAAAAAGTAATACGGTTTGTCGTTTATTGAGAGGTGGTTATATTAGGTGGCAAATATATAAAAAATGTGAGAAAATTCCAAGCATTCGTGGTTTTTGTCAGAAAAATGATGTTTTTTTTATGGCTTTCAGTTACAATGTCTAAATGGAGTCGCTAGTTTGGTTTTTCTTGAAATAAAAATATCCCTTTAGTGTTTTGCCCGACCATAAAAAACACTTATCTTTGCAGAATAATAGTAAATGTTTTATCCTAACAGTATTTTTTAAAGCATTATGGTAAATTACAAGGATTTAGGTCTCGTGAACACCCGCGAGATGTTTGCAAAGGCAGTCGATGGCGGCTATGCCATCCCCGCGTTCAACTTCAACAACATGGAGCAGTTACAGGCTATCATCAAGGCTTGCGCCGAGACAAAGTCGCCTGTTATCCTGCAGGTTTCGAGTGGTGCCCGCAAGTATGCCAACCAGACGCTGCTGCGTTACATGGCCGAGGGCGCTGTAGAGTATGCCAAGGAGTTGGGCTGGGAGCATCCCCAGATTTGCCTCCATCTGGACCATGGTGACACCTTTGAACTGTGCAAGTCCTGCGTGGACTTCGGTTTCTCGTCGGTAATGATCGACGGTTCGTCGCTCCCCTACGAGGAGAACATCGCCCTGACCAAGAAGGTTGTGGAGTATGCTCACCAGTTTGACGTGACCGTTGAGGCCGAGCTGGGCGTTCTCGCTGGCGTTGAGGACGACGTTGTTGCCGAGGAGTCACACTACACCAAGCCCGAAGAGGTGATTGACTTTGCCACCCGCACTGGTTGCGACTCGCTGGCCATCAGCATCGGTACCAGCCATGGCGCTTACAAGTTCAAACCCGAGCAGTGCACCCGCGACCCGAAGACCGGTAAGCTCGTTCCTCCTCCCCTGGCATTTGACGTGCTCGAGGAGGTAGAGAAGAGGCTCCCCGGCTTCCCCATCGTGCTGCACGGTTCGTCGAGTGTTCCCCAGGAGTATGTTGACATCATCAACACCCACGGTGGCAACCTGCCCGATGCCGTAGGTATCCCCGAGGACCAGCTGCGCAAGGCTGCCAAGAGCGCCGTTTGCAAGATTAACATCGACAGCGATAGTCGTTTGGCTTTCACCGCCGCTGTTCGCAAGGTCTTTGTTGAGAAACCCGGTGAGTTTGACCCCCGCAAGTACTGCGGACCCGCCCGTGACGAGATGGTTCGCCTGTACAAGCACAAAATCATCGAGGTGCTGGGTAGCGATGGCAAGGCCGAGTAATCGTGCCAACCTCTAATTGCAGAAATGAAATGATGTAGAGACGCAAAATTTTGCGTCTCTACTATTTTACTGATTTTCAGCAATTTATCGTTTTGTCTTGTTTTTCTGGTAAAAAAATCGCTAAAAAAATTTGGTCAGTTCCACAAACGGTATTACCTTTGCACCGCTTTACGAAACGAAGGTGTTTCGATAAGTGCGATCGGGGTGTAGCTCAGTCCGGTTAGAGTACGCGTCTGGGGGGCGTGGGGTCGCTAGTTCGAATCTAGTCACCCCGACATCGCAAAAAGTGCTGATGATCATTGATTGTCGGCACTTTTTTTAATTCATGTGGTTAATAATGATTCGGGAAGATATGATGAGACAAGTTTTGACAATCGTGTTGGTCTTGGCGGCATTGGTGCCCGTGGTGGCTCAGTCATGGCTGGGCGGTGACATCTCGATGATGACCGTTAACGCCCGTCAAGGAGTGATTTACAAGGATTCATGTGGTGTTACAGTTGACCCCTATGACCTGTTTGGGCAGCAGGGGTGGAACATGATGCGTGTGCGCTTGTTTGTGGATCCGCAGAATGCTCCCGGCAGCCATCATGACCAGGGGGTATGCCAGGATTTGGATTACGTCATCGACCTGTGCAAAACAATCAAGGCACGCGGCTTTGAGGTGATGCTGGACTTCCATTACAGCGACACGTGGGCCGATCCCGCCAAACAGTTTACCCCCAAGCGCTGGGAAAACCTTAATGCTCAGGTGCTTGCCGATAGCATCTACCGCTATACCCGCCACTGTTTGCTGGCGTTGAGGGCGGCAGGTGTTGTGCCTGCAACTATTCAGGTGGGCAACGAAATCACCTTCGGCATGGACTGGCCCGTGGGACGTGTAGATGCCATGAGTGATGATAACTGGGATGTCTTTACCGATTTGCTCAAAGCGGGTTGCCGCGCTTGCCGTGAGGTCTGCCCCAGCTCAGGCATCATCATCCATACCGAGAAAGCCGGTGTGTGGCCGATGACCCGCAACTATTATGACCGCTTACGAGAGGCGGGCTTGGACTATGACATCATCGGTCTGAGCTATTACCCCATGTGGCATGGCACGATTCCTAATTTGGGCGCCACGCTCGACTCGCTGGCTGTGCGTTTCCCCGATAAGCCGGTAATGATTGTCGAGGCGGCTTATTACTACCAGCATGACGGCGTGAACCGTGGAGAGGAAGATTTCTCCCAATGCCTGCCAGGCACCATTGAGGGACAACGTGAGTTCACGGCCCAATTGGTCAAGGAGTTGAACCGTCACGACAATGTGACGGGACTCTTCTGGTGGTATCCCGAGGAGAACCGCTACGGCACCCGTTTTGAGGGAAGCGGTTGGGGTTTGAACCGTGGGCTGTTTAACAGCGCCAACGGTCAGGCTTTGCCCGCCTTCTACGAGATGAGCAATTTCAAGCGTTAGTATCCTTATCTTCATAGCAAACACACAACACACGATAATATGACTAAAAAATCAACCTACATCGGCATCCTGTGTGCCGTCTTGTCGGCTGTATGTTATGGTACGAACCCCTTTGGCGCTCTGCCGCTTTATGAGGAAGGGGTGAACACAGCCACGGTGTTGGCCCATCGTTTTGGCCTGGCGGTTATTCTATTGGCTGTGGTGATGCTGATCAAGCGTGAGAACTTCAAGGTAACGCGTCATGAGTTCAAGGTGCTGTTCTCGTTGGGCATCCTGTTTGCCGCATCGAGCATCACCTATTATCAGAGTTTTCACTTCATGGACGCTGGTATTGCATCGACCATTCTGTTTGTCTATCCAGTGATGGTGGCAGTGATCATGGCGGTGTTTTTCAAGGAGCGTGTCACGGCCATGACGGTCATAGCCATTGTGCTATCGCTGATAGGCATTGGACTGCTATACAAGGGCGGTGCAGGAGTTACCCTCAGTGTGGTGGGAATCATCCTGTGTGTGTTATCATCGTTGGCCTATGCCGTGTATATCGTTGTCGTCAACCAGTCCAGCATTAAGATGTCTTCGTTCAAGGTTACATTCTATGCCATGCTGGTGTGTGAGATCACGTTGATACTCTATTCCTTCACTTCGCCCGAATTGTATCTTCACACCTTGCCCTCGATGCGTGCCTGGTCTTTTGCCGTCTGGTTAAGTGTAGTGCCTACCATCCTCTCACTGGTGTTCATGACGGTGGCCGTTCATCATGTGGGAGCCACACCCACAGCAATCCTGGGCGCACTAGAGCCGCTCACGGCGGTTACCATCGGTGTGCTGGTATTTGGCGAGATGCTGACACCCCGCCTTATCGTCGGTATTCTGTTTATCCTTTTTGCTGTAATGCTTGTAGTGCTGGGCAAGGACTTGCATCTGCGCACCATCACTCATGCGGTTTCACGCTTGTGGCACTGGAAATAGGTGTTCAGTCGAGGAGTTGAGCAATGGTCTCGGTGACACGGCGGGCTGTCGTGTAGTCGAGTGTGGCTTCGTTGGCACCAGGACGGCCCATATAGAGATTAGGGTTGATGTACCGCATGGCACTGGGTTGCGGTTCGCGGCCTGAGAAATGGAATTCGTGCAGTCCTGTTATTTCTTGCAATTCACGGATGTTCTGCTCGGTCACGCCGCTTCCTGCCATCAGGATAATGCGTCCAGCCGCTTGGCGGTTGAGTTGGGCCAACAGGTGAGCTCCCTGGATGGCTTTGGGTTGCTGGCCCGAGGTGAGAATGCGGTCAAAGCCCAAGTCGATGAGAGTTTCCAGTGCCTCTTCGGGGTTGGCGGCTCGGTCAAACGCACGGTGGCAAGTCACACTCATTGCCTTACTGCACTCAATGAGATAGCGGTTCTTCTCCACGTCAAAAGTGCCGTCGGCATTCAGACAGCCAAATACGACGCCGTCAACGCCCAAGTCGCGACATGCGGCGATGTCTGCAGCCATGCGCTCGACTTCCAAGTCAGAATAGAGAAAGTCGCCGCCACGGGGACGGATAATCACGTGCAGGCGCGTCGTTGTCAATATACGTCGAGCCACTTTGATCTCGCCATAACTAGGTGTAGTGCCCCCTTCAGGGATGCTCGCACACAGTTCCACACGGTCGGCTCCTCCTTCCTGTGCCGCAATGCATGATTCCACCCCATTGGCACACACTTCCACCAAAAACTCTTCTCTTCTCATTAATTACCAATCAATATTTGTTTCTTTAAAAATAGTCTTATTCTTTCCCGAGGATGATGTCGATGACTGCATTGATGTCGGCGATGTTCACTTCGTCGTCGCTGTTGACATCGGCTGCTGGCAGGAAGCCACCCGAGAGAATGAGGTCGATGATGGCATTGATATCAGCAATGCCGACCTCGCCATCACCATTGACGTCACCCGTGAGGGTGGTGCTCTGCGGCATGTTGGCATAGACCAGTTCCATGCCTGGGATTTTGAGGCTGTATTGCTCACCAGTGGCCACGGCATTGTAGGTGATGTAGTAATAGAGCAGATGTAGCGGGAAATTGCCCAAGTCGGTAGCATCGCAGACATCGGTCACTGGAATGTCGAGCGTAAAAACGCCCTGTGTATAGGTCTCTAAAGGATACTCCACGGTGATGCGTTCCCCGTAGGCTGTTTCGACCAGGACTTTTACAGATTTGAGTTGAAGCGCTCCCGGATCCATGCGCAACCGTAATGTGTCTGGAATACCCCACATCCGAACTGCTTTGGAGAGTTTGATGTAAGGATTGCGGGACGAGGAGCCTGTGAAATCGATTTGCAATCCGTTGTCCAGTGCCGTCACTGTTCGGTCTTTGCCGCCGCTTTGTGCCACTTGCCACGTGTCGGGATCGATAGGGGCGTTCTCCACGGTCGTTACACGTGCCGCAGGATTTTCTACACTGACAAGAATCGAGTCGGCAAGCAACGGGTGGCTGGAGCCGACAAACGTATGCCCGTCGGCCACTGCAGTGATGATTCCCTGTGCGTCAACGGTGCAGACATGCTCATCGGATGAGGTCCACACCACTACTGAAGGGTCCACCTTGTCCAATCCGTAGCCGCTGACGCCGTTGATGTTGATTGCATAGGGGTGAAACTGGTCGATGACCACACTGTCGCTCACCAGTTGCCATTGCGCTTCCATGATTGTGACGGGCTGGCTGGCAGTGATGCCGTTGTAGGTCACATACAGATTGCCTGATGCAGGCGTGGAAACGGCATGGAAATATCCTTGTTCGTCAAAGGTACCCACCTGAGGGTCGCATGAGAAGGTACAGCCTTGTAAGTCGCGGGTCTTGAGCACGCCATACTGGTTATACCCCCAGACGCCGAATCTTGTCGTTGCCGAAATGGACAGATTGTAACACCGTGGCTCGTAGCTGATGATGCCGATGTCGTCGTCCTCGGGGGCGACGGATACCAGCAGGCAACCGTTACCCACAGCGCGGACTGAGCCATCACTGGGATGGTTGATGACCTCGTCATTGACAACCATGCACGATGAGCCTCCACCATCCAGATTCACAGCATTGGCAGCTCCCAGGGCGTCAAAAATGCCTTTCATCTCAAGGAGCGTGACGCCTGTCGATGTGAGGTGGCGACCATCCACAACCACAAAATAGAGACGTGTGCTGTCGGCATTGAATCCGATAGCTGTGCGGGGATGGCGCTCGGCCCAATCCTCCATGAACTGGCCGTTCTGCATAATGATGTGGTTGCTGCCGCCAATCAGTTGGTCGAAGTTGATGTCTTGCGGGCCATTGTTGAGGGTGAGCTTGAAACTGATGGTCATCTCGTCACCGACGCTCAGGTTTTCGGCATGGTTGGCATAGGTGCCTTTGAGCCACAGGATGGCCTTGCCGTCGGGGATGGTCGTTGAGCCACGGGCATCAATGATGTCCTCGATGATGCATCGCTCAACACCATTGGCATTCCAGCGGAATGGTTCATCGGCAGGACGCAAGACTAGCATCTTGCCCGATGATGAGCTGTCGTAGGTAACGGGGCCATAGCTGCGGGTAAAGAGGATGGACTGGTTGGTGGCGATGTTCTCGTAGGCATATCGCATGCGGTTCACCAGATTAAGCGGGAACGAGACGTTGCCACTGGTTACTTGTCCAGTAAAAGTCAGGCGATCGATGAAGGGATGCTTGCCTTCGTCGAGAACGAGGCAAGCGCGGTTATGGCTGCTGAGCACCAACTCCCCGCCGCGCACCTGCCCGCTCAAGGGCAGTCCCACCTCGTTGCTGGGAGACGTCATGAAGAAATCCCCATTAACGGCTGCTACCACCTCATGACCTGGACGCGTGTTGCGAATCGCCATATTGACGGGAGTTTCGCTGCCTACCGATTTTTCGCTGCCCAAACAGGTCTCCATCACGATATAAGGGTTGGTCAGGTCCATCTCGGTAACGCTCACCTTCAGGGGTAACGCAGGGATGTCAAACTTGGCAGCGGTCACTCCAGGTCCCACCAGGTGCGGGAATATGAGTGTGTCCACATCGTAAGCCTTGTCGCCGATGGTCCACTGGTCACGTGCCATCCCAGTGGCGGTGCCAATAAGCACCGCCACCAGTGATAACGCGGTTAAAAGCTGTTTTCTCATGATTGTAGGATGATGTCAATCACTGTGTTGACGTCGGCGATGCCGACCTCTCCATCTCTATTCACATCACCTGCCGAATCCTGCACTCCGGAGAGGATCATGTCGATGACTGCATTGACATCGGCGATGCTGACCTCACCATCACCATTGACGTCGCCTGGAACTCCCGGTTGAGGTCCTGCGCCGGCATCCACGTTACGGCCGATTTTATACACTGCCATACCGTTGTAGGCCTTGAAGGTGAACAGGGTCACCTCTTCATAGCCCTCGTCATCTACACCATATTCCACTGCGAAACAATGCACGCGCAGGCCGCTGTCGTTGACCTTGCCCAAACTGTCGGCAGGTATCTTCCAGTATTTGGTCATTCCTCCCAGCGAGAAGCCATCTCCCAGTTCGCAGATGTTGGCCTGGCAACCATGTCCGTTACCGTTCATGTCAGCATTGACGTAAACAAAGAAGTTGCGGTCTTCTAGTTTGAACTCAATACAGCCGTTGGGCTGAGGCTGGGGCCACAGCGACGGGTCGGTATCCTCAAAGGAGTCGATGACAGAACCCGAGAAGTCATAAATCACGGGCGCTGTGTCAAAGCAGTCGATATAGAACATTTCACCGCTGTAACGCGACTCCTCGTCTGGACCCTCAATCATCTTAATAACAGGAGCCAGCGAGAAGCCCGTTTTGGTCTCGGGATAGAAGTTGATGATATCCATATAGGGATCGCCTTCAAAACCGCCTTCCCATTCGCCGCCCTGGTCGGCATGCATGCGATACAGGGTGGGGAAGCCCGGGTCGGCTGTCGAGCCAGACACTGTCATGATGTTGCACTCGGCTTGCTCGAGCGTAATGTCACCCATGACGTCAAGATAGTCGGTGCGCTGCGGTGCATCACCCTTGTCCAACTCGACTACGAGGGTGAGTTCGCCCGTCTCGGTATTCACCAGATAAACGGGTACATATTGCTGTACAGTGCTGGTCATGGGTGCCACCCAGATGTGATGGAAACTGTCTTTGCCAATGCTGGCAACACCCAGGAAGCGGCCGTAGGGAGCGCCATCCAGCGTCAAGGGCAAGTCCTCCAGTTGGCTGCCGTCGGCTGCCGAGAAACGGTGAATGATCGATTGCGAGATGGTGTCGGTGCCGATGATGACGGCACGCTCCTCGCTGCGGGCCACATAGATGATGCCCTGGTCCATCGTCGCTGTGCGGGCGCGCTGGTTGCAGATGTCGTTGCTGGTATAGTCCGTGCCACTGTGTACGCGGTCAAAAATCCACTGGTTAACTATCTTGATGCCATTGACCTCGGGATAGGTCTGTCCATCGGTTTTCACCGCCATAGCACTCAAGGCCGCGGTGAGCGTCAGCAGGATAAAGAGTAATGATTTTTTCATTGTAATGATGAGATTAGCAGGGTTATTATTTTAATAATTGCCGCGGGCTGGCGCGGACGTGGTTGACACTCCGTGCAGTCCGCGGCTATAGTTATAGATGAGGTTATCCCTTGCGGGACACCAGCGGTTATTTCAGAATGATGTCGATAACGGCATTCACGTCGGCAATACCGACCTCGCCGTCACCGTTCACGTCGCCGTTCTTGTCCTGATTACCAGAGAGAATCATGTCGATAACGGCATTGACATCGGCGATGCTGACCTCACCGTCACCGTTCACATCACCCACAGGTCCGGGCTCGGGCACATCGCCACCCACGTTCTTGCCGATTTTGTAAACAGCCATACCGTTATAGCACTTGAAGATGAACAGGGTCACTTCCTCGTTGCCCTCGCTGTCGGTGCCATATTCGATGTTCATGCTCTGCACGCGCGTGCCGCCGTCACTCATGGCACCCAGCTCGTCGGGAACCATCCAGTAGCGCTGCATGCCTTCGAGCGTCATGCCCTCACCCAACTCGCAGATGTAGCTTTGGCAGGCCTTGTTGACCATCGTTGCCTCGTCAACACCAGTGTACTGGGCAGCCACATATACAATAAAGTTGCGCTCCTCAAGGGTGAATTCGCACACACCGTTTGCGCCCACGTCCATAGGCCAAAGGGCAGGATCCACGTTCTCGAAGTCCTCTACCTTAGTACCCGTCACGTCATACAGGATGGGTGATGTGGTAAAGCCATCGACGTAGAACAGTTCGCCGCTGTAGCGCGTATCCTCGTCCTCGCCCAGAATCATTTTTACGACAGGTCCATAACCCCACTGGGTCACCGTCTCGGGATAGAAGTCTAGGATGGCCAGATAGGGATCTCCCTCAAAGCCGCCCTCGAAGTCACTGCCTTGGTCGGCATGCCAGCGGTAGATGACCTCAGAACTAGTGCCCACGGTCATAATGTTGCACTCGGCCTCCTCGCGGGTCAAGTCACCCATTACGTCCATGTAGTCGCATCGCGCCAGCACATCGCCTTTCTCAAGGTTTGCCACCAGTTCAAGGGCACCCGTCTCGCCATCAAGCAGGTAGATGGGCGACTCGGTGGCCAACTCGCTGGTATAGGGGGCGATAAAAAGGTGTCCGAAGTTATCCACGCCCACCGTGTTGCTGCTCAGTACGGCACCACCATAGATGGCTCCGTCCAGTGTTAACGGCAGTTCCTTTACCATCTGGCCATTGGTGGCATCCAGCTTGTAAACCACACTCTGCAACAGGGTATCGGTACCCTGGATTACAGTGTTGGCGTTGGAACGCGCGATGTAGATGTAGCCGTCGTGCATCACTGCCGTGCGGGCATAGGTGTTGCAATAGGGCTTGTTGGACCACACTTCGGGAGTATGGGCACGATCTTGAATCCACAAGTTCACGATGTTGATGTCGTTGACTGGTTCATACTTCACGCCATCGGTCGTTGCTGCCCACGTGCTGGCAACAGCCCATGCGCTGCATAGCAATAGGAGTATTAATTTTTTCATAATCAGTTAGTTATTAATAATATGTTTTGTATGAATGTTTTAGCGATTGTTTATGATAGCAAAGTAACAAAATATTTTTTGACTTTCAAAATTTTTGTTGATTCGGACTTTCAATTTTCAATTCGGCCTCCTGGCGGGTAAAGCCAAGGGCCTCATCCATCCATGCAATGCGGTCGCGCAGCCATTGTTTAAGGAATGACAATTCATCGTTAAAGTCCTTGGCAATGTAGTAGTTAGGCCATACATATTTGCCCCATCGGGGCCATGCCTGACTGTCGCGGTCGATGGCGCCACAGGCAGTCAGTTCGTTGGCCATCGAATCGATGACAGCCATCAGCGCCTCCTCACTCAAGTTGCTTTGGCGGTATTGCGCCCATCGTTCACGCAGCATAGCTTGGTAGGCTTCATCGCTGTTTAGACGGGTCCACCAGAATGGAATCAGGAAGTCTTCTCCAGCGCTGTATAGCAAGTCGTTGCTCTGATAAATCCAGCCATCTGTGCGCCAACCATCGCGCAGCTTGCAGTTGCCATAAGCCAGGTTCATGTCCCACACGACAGTCTTGAAGCGCCCATCCTTGGTGTCACGCCGTTTGTAGAGTTTGCAACTCTTGCGATAACCGTCGATATTATGTCCCAATTCCATCGCCAGCTGGTAGTCGATGAACGAGATGACGTCGATATAGCGGCGATAACCTTTGTCTGGGTCTCGGTAAGCGGGCGATGCAAACGCGCTCTCCATTTGGTTAATACGGCGGTTGATGTAACGAAGTTGCACCTCGTTGAGGTCGTCGGGGTTGGGCGATTTGTACTGGATGTGGATAAACCTGTCGGTAAAAGCCTTGCCCATGCTATCGGTGGGATGATACTTGGAGCGGTAATGCACGTCGTCATCATAGTCCACTTCAACCAGGTAGTCACCAGTCAGGGCATCACCCGACTTGCCTGGCTTGTTGAGATTGAGGCGATGTTTTCCCATAGAGACGACTTCACACAGGATATACACCCCATAGTAGGTGCCGTCGAGGAAGACCTCGCAGAACCGTCCCTTGGGTGTATATTCCATCCATGGCCGGGAAATCTCAAAGGCCAGCAGATTGCGCATCATGCTCTTGTCGCTGTATGGTGCAAGCAATGCCCAGTTGTCGTCCTTGCCCATTCCCAGGATTTTGGCCTTCTGCTTGGAGCCATATTTCATGCGTCCGTCCAGGGTGCGGAATGAATAGGGTTTCTTGGGGCTGTCGTTAAAGGTGGAGTTGCCGCGGTAACGCAGTGCGATATATCCCTCGTAGTCGATGTGTTGCCCCGGATGTGCCACCGTGTCGGCATAGTTGAGCTTACCCTTGCCGTTATCGATGATTTTCATGTGACCCTCAACGCGCTCATAACGATCAATCGTCCGGCCCTTCACTTCAATCCACACGATGGGCAGGTTGGTCGAGGTGAGTTCTACTTCAGTATTACGGGGCGGGTAATTGTTGGTCGGCTCATGCTTGCAAGCCATGAGCACCGTCAACAACATTGCTATGAAAATCACTCGTCTCATAATCACAGATAACGCTTTTTTTACATGATGAAATCCTAATACTTATTGTCCACCTAGGATGATGTCGATGATGGCATTTACATCGGCGATGTTGATTTCGCCATCTTTGTTGACGTCGGCCCTGCGGTTGCTGTTGTCGTTACCACTCAGGATGATGTCGATAATGGCGTTGATATCGGCAATATTGACCTCATTGTCGCCATTCACATCGCCAGTGACGGCTACATGATAGACAAACGAGCGAATATCGCAATAGTCGGTGTACTGCAAGGTGGTGCCTGTAGCCAGGGTACGGTAGGCATAGCGTGCACGTACATAGTAGGTATTGCCGTCAGTCAGCTTTCCGGTTCCCTTGATGGTGCCTAGGAGGGGCGTCTCAAAAGTGCCCTCGAGCGTGCCGTTATAGGATGCACGGGTGGGGAAGGATTCTGAACTGCTGATCTGCACCCTCAGTGACTGGATGCCCTCTACAGGAACAAAGGATACGGCATCGGTCGAGTAGAGTACAGTGTCACCATCGGCGGGGAACACAAATACTGGTACAGGCGGAATTACCTCGGTGGTAGTGAACGTAGATACCGGTGTGGTCACCGTAGCTTCACCATAGGCCGCTGTCACGCGGACATAATAGGTCGTGGCTCCACACAGCCGATATCTGGGCACTTGCCACTGCGCTTCAGTCAGTCTTAAGCTATCGGGACTGTTCATTGTCGATGAAGTGGAGATTTCCAGCAGATAGGTCGTGCCAGGTGCTCCGGCAGTCCATGTGATGGTGGGCATCAAGGGCACGTTGTTGGCGGCATTGGCGGGTGAGATAATGCGCATCTGCCCCAGTGTGAACTGCCTCAGTTCGCTCGCATGGTCCCACTGGTTAAGCCCACGCGCTACCACGCGCCACCAGTATGTGCCGCTGGTCAGGCCGGGAATCTTTGTCAAGGGGCAACTCATCGAGTCCACCTCGACTTGCGCCACGAGAGAGTCCATCAGAGCATCGGCATAAACTTGAACGATATAATTGGCCGTTTCGCCTTGCCATTGCAGGAACGAGAGTTGGGGAACCTCGGCTCCATCTTCAGGATAGAGCAGCACGGGCTGTGCCGCTTGGGTGGGCACGACGCCTGGCATGACAGGTGCATACTCGTTCTCCCAGCGGTCCAGGATGGTCACTGCATAGCGGTAGCCCTCGCGCTTGTCGGCGGGCAGGGTATAGCTGGTCCAATAGCTGATGCCGTCGATGTATTGTGCCTGGCAACTGAAGTCCTTATCCTCCACATCGTCGGGGATGGTATAGATGACGTAACGCACGTTGGGGATGCTGTCCCACGAGAGGGTGCCGTCATTGCAGGTGAGATTGGTGACGGTGGTATAGGTCTGGTCAGGCTTGAGCCAGGCGGGGGCAGGATTCAGGGCAATTGTCGAGTAAAGGCTGTCTTTGAGCCACGTGCGCAGCTGGCGTACTTTGCCGTCGATGACCTCCTTCTTGTTGCGCCATGTGGTATAACGGAAGTAAACCATGCCGGGATTGCCGCCGGCTGCCATTGCCTCACGCATAACATGGCCCTGCTTGACAAACTCCGCCAACGTCCAGCCCTCTTCATCAGGAATCCACTGGCTGATATAGACATGACGGTTGAAGCGGGCAGCCATTTTACCCCACCATGTGGTAACGCCGGTAAAGGTGCCTGTCGTCTTCCAATAGACCTGTGGTGCCATGAAGTCGATAGTGCCGCGGGTGAGCCACGCCATCGGGTCACTGTAAATCTGGTTATACTGCCAGTCGCTGCCGGGACAGGGCTCAACACCATATTGATTGGCCACCGCTTGTGAGCTGCAAGCCACACCTGCGGGGCCAATGCCGAAGCGAACCCATGGCTTGGTTGATTTGACCATATCGTTCACGTCCTTGACCATCTGGTTGACGTTCTCGCGGCGCCAGTCGCCCTGGCTCATCGTACCTCCAGCCGCCTTATAAGCGTTATACAGGTCGGCATCGAGCGAGAACGACGGATTGTCCTGATTATAGAAATAATCGTCGAACACCAGGCCGTCAACATCATACTTCACGATGATGTCCTTGCACACGTCAACCACACGCTGGCGAACCTCGGGAATACCAGGATTGAGTACTGTCTCATAACTGGTAGTCAGTAGCCACTCGGGGTGGGTATAGACGTAGTCCAGTTCGCTTTGGCCCCACATGTTGCTGCCATGGCCGTAACGGTAGGGGTTGACCCAGGCATATACCTCGATGCCTCGCTTGTGAGCCTCCTTGACAAGATACTCAAACGGGTCAAACGCAGGCGCCACACCACGGGTACCCGAAACATAGCTTGACCATGGCTCGTAGGCCGAATTGTACATCGCGTCACACATTGCCCTGACGTGGTAATAAATCGCATTGATGTGATTGACGCGCAGTGTGTCAAGCATCTTGCGGCAGGCATTCTGCATGGTGGGCGTGTTGCGTTCGGTGATGGCGCCACTGGGCCAGTCGTTGAGATAGGACGTTATCCACATGCCGCGTTGCTCGCGCTTGGGCGGGATATCGGTAGCAATGGCATAACTGGTGACAATTGTCACCAGCAATGCCATTATGATCATACTTCTCTTCATAGCTCAGAGTTTTGAGGGTGTGTCATTATTAGCGCCTTAAGCTTTGATCTTGCGCGAAGCGCGACATAAAAAGCTACGAATGAATTGTGACACGCCGTCTTTTATGGCTTTAGAACAAGTTGGTCAGCCTCGGGTTGATGCACACGCCCAGGATCTTGTCCTTGTTGCCGTTGAAGTTATAGACCTTGCCGTCGGCGGGATTGAAGTAATACAGGCCGGTGGTGTAGGTTTTCTCGGTCGTCGCGGCACGGAAGCCGAAATAGACGTAGTGCGTCTGGGCATCAACAGCCAGCTGGGTGGTGTAAACGCCCTCGGCATCGGTCGTGTTGATGGGGTCGGCCTCCATGGTGATGAAGTTGATGTACTTGTCGTAGGTCACCGTGGCGTTCTCGGCCGGGATGGCATATTGGGTAAAGCCCACACCTGGCGTGGTGCCCTTGGTCATCCACACATACAGGTAGCCCAGGTCCTCATCAAGCGTGAAACCACGCGGTTGCGTCGTTTCGAGCACGATGGGATGAGGTATGGGCACACCGGTACCGGTCTTGCCGATATCGCTCGGGCGGAAGCGGTAGATACCGTTGCCCGAGTAGTTCTTACCCCACCAGAACATGCCTGTGCGGTCTAGATACAATCCCGTGTGGATGGCACCATAGGCGATACCCTGGCCGTAGTAGCTCAACTGGTTGTTGACAACATAGTAACCAGCCGTGCTGTTGAAGTTGGTCTGTTCGGTCTCGCCACGTGCCGACAGCGGCATGGTGCGGATACCCGTATTGCGGTCGGTGTAGTAGAGGGTAGTGCCGTCGGTGCAACCCTGGAAGGGATCGTTGAAGGCAGGACCGCCCACGTTGGTGACCATGACATTAGTAACCAATCCGTCGGCACTCATGACGGTGATTTTGCCGTCTCCCAGGTTACCGGCCTCATCGTTGATGTAGTAATACTGCTTGCCGCAATCCAGGATGTAGATATTGTCCTGCTCAATGACACCGGTCTCGGTCACGGTCTTCTCGGTAGCAAAGACCAGCGTGGTGGGCATGTTGCCCGAGCTCACGCCCATGTCAAACGGCAGATTCTTGGTACCGGTAGGCAACTTGGAGAGGTCCACCAGCTTTACGGCCATGATGTTGCCGCCCTGGGTCGCATAATAGAGCGTGGGAGCAGGAATCGATGAGCCCACCTGCACGTTGACGTAACTGTCCTCAAGACGGCGGTTCTCACCGTTGATGTCAAACCACGTCTGCAGCGTGATCTTCTGCGAGCCGATGTTGCTGAAGGTCAGCTTGCCAGGGTTGTCAGTCGTTCCGTCCTCATGGCTATAGCCCTCAAAGGTCGTAATCAGGTTACCCTGTGCATCGCGCGTGCCCTCGGGGAAAGTCCACACGTACTTGCACACCAGATTCTCGGGATTGGGCAGCTCGATATCAAGCTTCACATCCACATCGTTGATGACAACTGGTGACGAGCTTTGTTCAACCACGCTCAACATGGGAGCAATGTCATAGATGAGCAGCGGATAGGTGCAGCTGCCTACACCGTCAACCGTCAGTGTCACCTGGTAGATACCGGCCTTGTCAAACTTGTGCGAGGGATTCATTTCGGTCGAAGTCGTACCGTCGCCGAAGTCCCACGTCACCTGGCCCGACTTGGACGAGGTGTTGGTGAACTCAACCGTCGATACAACGTAGAAATCCAGACCATAGCGGTCATCGTCCACCCTGTAAGTAAAGTCTACATCCTTGGTAGCGAAATTGTCATAGTCGGGCGTCTTGTCGATACATGACACCGCCATTATCGCCAGCATGAAAATGAATGCTATTTTATTGAGAGTCTTCATCTTTTTCAAGTTTTAAGTTTTTAGTCCTTAGTTTATAGTCCTTAGTTTGTCGGCGGATGCCAACTCTAAACTCTAAACTTTAAACTCTAAACTCTAATTGAGTGTCACTTCTTTGTTATCGGTAGTCACGCCCACCTTGCCGTCGGTGTCATACACACGGAATTGTGGTTCCAGGAAATAGGTACGGCTAAAGTTCACCGTATAAACCTTGTCCGACGTGTTGTAAATCCACGACGTGAAGGGAATCGTCTCGAGCATGCTCTTGAAATAGGGCATGTACTGGCGGCGCACCGTGGTAATCTTGCCACCCGTGTCGTCGCTGTAGCGCGAGAAGAGCCAGAAGGCCGACTTATAGACCGGTTGCACGTTGGCACCTGCCGGAGCGGAACTTTGGTCGGCAATCTCATGATATACTGCCGTTCCGTCCTCGGCCACCGTGATGTAGTAGTAATGGTCCACTTCATCGGTGGTAAACCAAGCATTGGACTTGTCGTCAGACGTGGTGTCGGTCGGGAAATCGATGTTGTACTTGGCATTCAGCTGCTCAAACAGTTCAATCGGGAAGTTGTACTTGATATAGACGTTGCGCAGGTCGTTGTAATAGGTACTGTCCTTGGTCAAAGCATTGACCATGTGGTCCATAAACTCCTGCTGGAACGTCGAGGGATAATAACTGTCAAACTTCTCCTGATCCCACTCCTCGGGATTGACCCAAGTCACAGGGGCGAGGGTGCGTGAAGTGGGGAAACTGTCAGTCAAGACATACTCGTAACCATCCCACTCGGCCTTGCTATGGGGATAAGTGGCCACCATCTGGCTGGAGCGCACCGTGTCGGTGAGTGAGTAGTTCTTGGTATAAGCCAGCGAAGTGGTCAACTTGCTGGTCGCCGAAGCGTTCTGCTCACGCTTGATGAGGCACCACACCTCGCTGTGATCTAACGCCTTCTCGCTGGTGGTGTAGTACTTGCCCTTGAAGGAGGCATAATTGCCCGCCTTGACTACTGTGGAGCCTTGTTCCCAATCCACAGTGGGCAACACCTGTCCGAGCTGGCCGTTGTCGGCAAACGGATCATGTATCGCGCACGAAGTCATGAGCAATGCCAGCACAGCCATCAGTCCATATTTTATTTTGTTTCGTTTCATATTCTTCATTTCTTTATAAGGTCCTTAAGGTAGTTAAGGTCATTACTCTTGTGTCAACGAGGAAACTTCACCATAGTTGTGGGCCCATATCATGGGCTCCTGCAACCACTTGTAGTTCTTATACGCACCCAGGCGCTCGAGTTCCTGACGGTTATACTTCTCTTCGGTCTCGGGGTCGTAATTGATACGCTGAATCCAGGTGTTCTCCTTCTGCTCCTCGGTCAGACCGTCAATCCAGTAGGCTGAATAGAGGTTGTAAGGACGGCGCAGCGTCGGATAAACGATTTCCTGGTTGTCACCGATGCCGTAGTGGTTGCGGTTGTTACTGTAGTGGTAACGGCGCATGTCGGTCCACTGCTCGGGCTGCAGATACATGGCGATGTACTTCTGCTGCATCAGGTCGCTCAACGTGAACTCGCTGGGATTGAAATACCAGTGCTTGTTACCGCGGTCGGTCACCTTGTGGACAGCAGGAGTGCTGCTCGTTCCACGGAAGTAGTCCACATTGTCGAGGAATGCAGCCACTTGACCTTCCCAGTACTCGGCAGCCTGATAGCCGGGTTTGCCGCCTGCAACCGAATTGCCTGGATACTTGTTGTCGGTATTAGCGTTATAATTCTCGTTGGGATAAAGGCGCAGGAATGCAGCAAGGTGACGCTGGATATTCCACTGTGTTGCCTCTTTGGCCAAAGCGCAAGCCTCGGTCTTCTTGCCCATCCAGTACATGGCCTCGGCCTTGATGAAGTAAAGTTCTTCCATCGTGAAAATGGGGTTGTAGGCATCGGCTGCCCCGGCATAGGCACCCATATAAAGGTTGGGATAGTTAGCAATCTTGTAGGACGTGCCCATACCGATGTTGTTCTCCAGATAACGCATCTTGATGCGCTCGCTGGTCACCGACGGGCTTGCGGGTCCCGTGCGGGCAATCATCAGCAGTCCGCAACGCGGATCGTTGGCAAATCCGTCGTGGGCACCCTCGGCATTGAACATACCGCAGGTCATCTCGTTCTCGGGCTTGCTGATACCCATCAGATCGACCATGAAGAACTTGCTCGGGATGGCGCTACCCAACAAGTTGCCGCGCGACTCCCACGAGTTGATGACGGGCTGAGCTACGCTCCAAACCGCGTTCTGTGTGCCCGTTCCTCCGTCCCAATAATAGCGGGGCTCGTTGCCGAACCATGCGTCACGGCCACCCTGGTAGTCAAACACGTCACCCTTGCGCCACTGGTTGATGGCGGCATCGGCAGCGTCGATAATCTTCTGGCACATCGCGGGGCTGCGGTCCACATTGGGGATGTTGCGCAGCAGCAGGCGGGCCTTTACGGCCAGCACCAGACCTTTCCACTTCTCAAGGTCACCGCCATAGACGCGGTCTTCCTTGGCTGTGAGCGGCTGGTTGTCGGGGCTGTTGACAATGGCGGGGTCCTCATACATCTTGATGAGGTCTTCGCACTCCTGCATCATCCAAGCATATACCGAGGCTTGGGTGTCATAGGTGGGAGCGATGCTCTGATAAGCCTCGCTGCGAGGGATATCGCCAAAAGCATCGGTCGTCAACTGGGTGGACATCAGCATAATCGTACGACCTATCAGTTCGTAGTTGGGCGAATTGATGGCCTTGGAATTATTGATCAGATTGACGGTGTTCTTGCCGATGTCATAGAAATGGCGGCGCCACATCGGGTGGCGGTTCATCGTCAGCATCTCCCACTCGCACTTGTAGCTGTAGGCACCCACCGAGCTCTTGCCGCCGGTGGTGAGCATCTGGGAGAAGTAGGCGTAGTACTCGCTGTGGTCATAAACAATCTGCTGGGCGTAATAGATGATGACGGGCAGGCCGTCCTTGGCATCAATCACATGGGCCCTGTCGGGGTTGACGTTGTCGTCAAGGACATCGTTACAGCTCACCGACACCAGGCCAACCAGCATCAATAATGCTAAAAATTTGATCTTTTTCATAGTCGTTGGCCTCCTGTTTAGAATGTTGCTTTAAGCGTGAAATTGAAACTGCGCGTGCTGGGCACGTTATAATTGTCGATACCAGCGCTACCGGTGCCGCCTGAAGTGGCAGCAAGCACGGCGGGATCATTGCCGCGGTACTTGGTCAACAGGAACAGGTTGCGTGCCGTAGCCGTCAACGACAAGCCCTTAACGGGCCAGGTGCGCTTGAAGTGCTTGCCGAAGTCATAGCTCAGCGTCACATAACTCAAGCGGATATAGGAACCGTCCTCGATGAAGTTGGACGATACAGTTGCATAGTAGGTGTTGATGAAATAGGAGTCAAGCACGATGGGCGTGGTGTTCTTGACATAGGTCGTCGTTCCATCGGGACCGGCTACGGCCTGCACGCCGTCGATGATGTACTCGCGGTTGCGGTACTTGTCATAGAGGCTGCTCATGCCGTTGGTGATCTGGCTGCGTCCGGTGACGTTGACCACGTCACCGCCCTTGCGGCCGTCGAACAGGAAAGAGAGGCTTGCGTTCTTGTAACGCAAGGTGCTGCCGATGCCCAACAGCCAGTCGGGCTCACGATTCCCGATGTAGAGACCCTTGGCAGCATCGATGATGGGATAACCATTCTCGTCACACACGACACGACCTTCGGGGTCACGCACGTAGTCCTTACCCGAGATGCCCGTCGATGACTCATGCAGGCGGGCAACGGGGAAGATGTCGCCATACTGGGTACCTTGGATCTCGGTCAACTCATTGGGCAGGTACAAAACCTTGCTGCGATTGAACGAGAAGTTGGCCAGAGCGGTCCAAGAGAAGTCGTTGGCCTTGATAATATCTTGGTTGAGTGAAATCTCCATACCATGATTCTTCAAGCTACCCTCGTTGCGGGTCTGGAGAATCACACCCGAGGCGGGCGACACGCGCACCGTCACAATCTGGTTATCGACCGTTGTCGAGTAATAAGCGATGTCGAGACGTGTCCAGTTGCGGAAGAAACGCAGGTCGGCGCCAATCTCCCACGACTTGGTCATCTCGGGAACCAGATCAACGGCACGCGATGTGGTGGGATCCACACCATAACCACCATCAGGGAAGAGGGTCCACTGCTTATAGGTGTCGGTGAACAGGAAGGCTTGGCAGTCTTTACCCACTTTGGCCCAGTTGCCTCGCAACTTGCCGTAGCTGAACCAATCGTTGCTCAGGTTGAACATCTCGCTGAAGATGATACCGGCGGTTACCGACGGATAGAAGAACGTCGTCTGTGTGGACTGTCTCAAGGTCGATGAGCCGTCCAAACGGGCGGTTGCTGAAATTTGCGCCATGCCCTTGTAGTCAAATCGCAGTTCACCGAAGTGTCCGTAGATGTTCCTCTTGCTGTGATATAACGTGGGATGGTTGCTGATGAGCAGGTCGCCGTTGGTGAAGTCGGTATTGTTGAAGCTGTAGAACTCACCACCCAGCTGGAAGTGCTCATTATACATCGAGGCTTCCACTCCACGTGTTTCCTTGTATTCCAAACCATAGAGTGCACTTACCGTATAGTCCTCGGCAAAAGTATGCTGATAGGTCGTCAGGAACTGCATGTTCAGCAAAGAGCCACGTGAGGGCTGGAAACTGTATGAGCCGAATTTGGACTGCATGTCCGAAAGCTTGGTCTGCACATCATCGGCCATGGGATCCACCAGGTCGCCGTCATAGATGCGTGGCACAGTATAGGAGTCATACATCGAGTAGCTCTTGTCATAGCCCATCTTACCGGTGAACACCAGGTTCTTAATCGGCTCATAACTGATCTGGCCATTGATGACGAAACGGTTGCCCTCGGTCTGGCTCCAGTCCATATAACGGCCAAAATAGGGTGAAACGGCACCGTTGATGCGCTCGGTGTCGAGCAGGTTCTCCCAGTGGTCGTAATAGGCCCACCAGTTCACATGGCCCTCAAGGGTGCGGTAGTCGCTCATGTTCTTGTTGATACCCCAGTTGTAGATAGTGGACATCGAGTTGCCGAAACCGCGTGACTTACGGTTCATGAAGTTGGCGCTCAACTGCACAGTCACCTTGTCGCTGGGTTTATATGTACCCTTGATGAGGGCATTCACCTGCTTGCGGTAGTCCTTGGGGACAATACCCTGATTGTCATAGTAAGATACCGAAGCATAAGATGAGAACTTCTCGGAACCGCCGCTCACGCTCACATCATACTTCTGCAGGATACCGGTTTTGAGGAAATCCTTCAAGTTGTTGTAATAGGTGTCGTTCTCACCCAGATATGGGCCCCAGCCGCCGCTGCCCATGTTCTCCTTGTACATCCCCTTGGCACCGGGAATGAAGGTGCTCTGTATCTTAGGCAATCGGTAGGGAGTATTCAACTCGAGCGAGGCCGAAGCCGATACAGTGACCTCGCCATTGGTGCCGCCGCTTTTGGTGGTGACCATAATAACACCGTTTGCCGCCTCCTGGCCATAGAGAGCCGATGCAGCAGCGCCCTTCAGCACCGTAATGTTGTCGATGTCGTTGGGGTTCATGTCGGCGAGCGTTGAAGCACCACCGCGAATGGCCATACCATCAATGATGATCAGCGGCTCGTTGTTCATCGAGTTGTTCATCGACGAAATGGCGCGGATGATGACTTGGGTTGAGGCGTTGGGCGAACTGCCGCCGGTGCTTACCTGCAGACCGGCGATCTTGCCCTGCAGCGAGTTGGCGAAGTTGGTGGAACCGCCAGCGGTCACCTGTTCCTCATCGAGGGACTGCACAGCGAAGTTCAGTTTCTTCTTCTCCTGGGTCTGGCCCATGGCGGTCACCACGACCTCGCCCAGCACTTGCGCATTGTCCTCAAGGGCGATATTGACCTCGGTCTGTCCCGGGCCAATCTTCACGCTCTTGGGATTCATGCCCACGTAGCTCACGTCGAGCACGTCACCGTCGCCTGCCTCAATCGAGAAACGGCCGTCAAAGTCGGTCGCCGTGCCGCGCGTTGTGCCGTGCACCTTGACCGATGCGCCGATAATCGGCTCGCCGTCGCTCGACTGCGTTACCACGCCTGTTACCACACGGGCCAGTCCCGGCAGTGACAAGAGGCTCAGGCAGAGTAGCAATAGTA
>CAMYUW010000024.1 GCA_947302275.1 uncultured Prevotellaceae bacterium | reverse complement strand
TAATCAGGTGGTTGTTGGCTCGATTATGTTTCTTCCCAAGCTGAGGGCCGCGGGTTCGAGTCCCGTTTACCGCTCGACGTTTGAAAGTGTTGAAAATCAAGAAATTAAATCTTGAATTTCGACACTTTTCTTTTTTGTTTTAAGCAGGTTATGCTACCCCAGAAGCCTCATTTTGGGGCAAATTTGGAACAGTTGACGAGTGCATAGACGAGCAACTTTTCCAAACCAGAATCTATTTTCCTGCTGTCTTCTTACCGATGAAACACTGCAGCAGCTGGGATTTTATGTTTTATTGTGATTGTAGTGCCAAATTCTGGCACTATAATGTTCTTCCTTTGCAGTGTAAAAAGAAAAAAGGAGGAATAACTATGAACAAGAACATCAACAACATCGTGAATTTCGGCGATCGTATCTGCGCCACGCTTGAGTGCAATGGCCGTCGTCTTGCCAGTGTTAATGGTTCAGAATTCGGTAGTATGGAGTCGGTGAAGCGAGCTTTACTGGAAGCATCAGGCCGTTACTCGGGCATGGCAGTGCTCACAGTGCGCAACTGCACTCAGGGTTGGCGTGATATCAGTGCCCTCGCCACAATGCGCCGTCCTGAATTCAATCCCCGTCCCGCAACATCGGTTTCCACACCCCGTGTTGGCGCCCAATATCTCATTCCTTGGGCATCCTGAACAAGAAATGTGGTTTTGATTATACCACATTTAGTAAATAAGTAGTAAATTTGTCATCTCATAACTCATTATTTCATTATGAAAGGAATTATCGGAGCTATTGCCGGCGACGTGATTGGTTCGGCATACGAGTTTAACCCAACGCGTGACTATAATTTCATGTTGTTCACGCCTGAGAGCACCTTCACCGACGATACGGTACTCACGATGGCCAATGCCATGTGGCTACTTGAGGACGAAAAGCATACGCCCGAAAGGTTGGTCAAGATCATGCTTGACTTGTGCAGAAAATATACCAACAGGGGTTATGGCGGACGTTTTGCCCGTTGGATCTATGACGAACGCCCCCAACCCTATAACTCATTTGGCAACGGGTCCGCGATGCGCGTAAGCCCTGTTGGCTATTACGCCAAAACACTTGACGAGGCATTGGATCTTGCCAAAATATCAGCCGAAGTGACCCATAATCACCCCGAAGGCATCAAGGGCGCTCAGGCAGCCGCTGCCGCGATTTTTCTCGCCCGAAAAGGAAAAACCAAGCAAGAGATTCGCGACTATGTGTCAAACACCTTTAAGTACGACCTGTCACGAACGCTTGAAGATATACGCCCGACCTTCTCTTTCAACGAAACCTGCCAACAGACGGTCCCTGAGGCTATCACCTGCTTTATGGAGGGCAAAGACTTTGAGGACGTTGTCAGGCTTTCGGTCACACTTGCCGGTGATGCCGACACAATTGCCGCTATTGCCGGATCCATCTCATCGGCAGTCGATGAGGTGCCCAACGAGATTACCCAACCCGTTATTTCGTTACTGAGCGAAGAATTTTGTACAACATTGCTGCAGTTCAATAAACTAGTGGCAAAACGAGAACAGGAAGCACTATGATGGACATGAACAACGGCATCCTCAAGGTCGTAAGAAGCCTGGCTGCCAAGAAGTACCGTGATGATGAAGGTTTATTTGTAGCCGAGGGCACCAAGTGTGTACGTGATACATGGCAGCATTTCAACTGCCGTTGGCTCATAGCTAAACGTTCGTGGTATGAACAATGCGGCACAGCCGAGCATTACGACAAGATCGTGTTTGCCAACGGCCAGCAGATGGCTCGCATCTCCCAGTTTGATACGCCCAGCGACGTCATTGCCGTATATGAGAAACCCGAAGACACGATTGACAGTGACCGTGTTGCTGGCAATCTGAACATAGTTTTGGATAACATCCAGGATCCAGGCAACTTGGGTACTATTATCAGACTTGCCGACTGGTTCGGCGTACGCGACATCTTTGCCAGCCGCACGACAGTTGATGTCTATAATCACAAGGTCGTTCAAGCCACGATGGGCGCCATTGCCCGCATCAAGGTACATTATGGCGACCTGGAGGAATTGTTCGAGACATATCCCGACCTACCTGTGTATGGTACTTTCCTCGACGGCAAAGACATCTACAAGAGCGAGTTAGGTAAGAAGGGGTTTGTTTTATTCGGCAATGAAGGCCAAGGCATCAGCGCCAAAGTTGCCAAGCATGTGGACCAGCGCCTGCTCATCCCCAAGGCCAAGACAGCCGGCAGCGAGTCACTGAATGTGGGCGTTGCCGCAGCCATCACCATCAGCGAATTTTTCAGGAGATAACCAGAACATCCATATATTGTCGAACACGATGGCCAAGCAGCAAGTAAAAACCACGTTTTTTTGCAAGAATTGCGGTAACGAGTCACCCAAGTGGTTGGGCAAATGCCCTGCATGTGGCGAGTGGAACACATATATTGAAGAACCCAAGGCGCCCAAGACCGCTGTTATGCGTTATAGTCCTGCCGGCGACTCTGCCCATAAAATGGCTGAACCGGTCAAAATCTCTGAAATCCGTGCCGAAGACCAACCCCGCATCAACCTGCCCAGCAATGAGCTGAACCGTGTTTTAGGAGGAGGAATCGTGCCAGGCAGCATCGTGCTGCTAGGTGGAGAACCGGGAATCGGAAAATCTACACTCGTTTTGCAGAATGTATTGCGCATCCGCTCACGTCGTGTGCTCTATGTCTCAGGTGAGGAAAGCCCTCAGCAGTTGCGCATGCGTGCTGACCGCATTGCCGGCGGTCGCATGGACTGTGAATGTTACCTGCTGTGCGAAACCTCGTTGGACAACATTTTCAACAGCATCCGCTCATTTCAGCCTGGACTCATCATTGTGGACTCTATCCAAACCATTGCCAACGAGCAACTGGAAAGCGCCCCGGGCAGTGTCACCCAGGTGAGAGAGTGTGCAGCCGCTTTCCAGCGATATGCCAAGGAAACTTACACCCCCGTAATACTCATTGGCCACATCAATAAAGAAGGCAGCATCGCCGGTCCTAAAGTGCTGGAACACATTGTTGATGCCGTCATCCAATTTGAAGGTGACCGCAACTATTTATACCGCATTCTGCGCCCCATAAAGAACCGATTCGGCAATACCAACGAGATCGGGATCTACGAGATGAAAGAAGACGGATTACGCGAGGTGACCAACCCCAGCGAATTGCTGCTGAGTGACCGTGATACCGAACTGTCAGGTACTGCTATAGGAGTGACTATCGACGGCATGAGACCGTTCCTCATTGAGGTTCAAGCGCTCGTCAGCACAGCCGCCTACGGCACCGCCCAACGGTCAGTCACGGGATTTGACCAACGGCGCATGAACATGCTCCTTGCCGTGCTCGAAAAACGACTGGGATTCAAATTGGCCCAGAAAGACGTATTCCTCAACATCGTGGGCGGCATCAAAGTTAATGACCCTGCCCTTGATTTGGCAATCATCAGCGCCATATTGTCCTCCAACGTCGATATGGCCATTAACAACAGCGTGTGCTTTGCCGGCGAAATCGGTCTGTCAGGAGAAATCCGTCAGGTGACCCGTTGTGAGCAACGCGTCACCGAGGCCCAGAAACTGGGATTCGAGACCATTATCATCCCCAAGAACAACCTCAAGGGCGTCAAGCGAGACGGCTGGACCATCCAAGTGATTGAGGTAGCCCGCGTCGAAGACGCATTCCGCCACCTCTTCGGCTAGCAGCACCGCATGTCTAGAATCTTCATCCAAGATAGCACACCCGCAACGAAAAACACTGGCACATTAGGAAGAAAAGTAAAATTAATTGTACAGAATTTGGGTTTTTATATGGAAAATGCGTTATCTTTGTAGGTTAGAGTCAATGGCTCTGGCAGCCAAAGTGCGGCTATAAGCTTATAACAGATTGACAATAAATTAATTAGTACCGAAATTTTAAATTCCATACAGTTATGATGAAGAAATTTATCCTTATCGTGTGCGGCTCATTTGTTGGAGCATTCCTGGCATTTATTTTTTTCATGATTGCAGCAACAATTATGAGTTTTGCCATCATGGGATCGATGAGCATAGGAAGCGGCAAGAAAGCATCAATTGTTTCCAAGCATTCCATCCTTAAGCTCGACCTGGGTGCAACCGTCAGTGAACGCGGTGGGTCGGATCCCATCGACATGATGTCAGTGATCAGGGGCGAAGGACTGCCTTCGACACTTGGTTTGAACACTGTCTTATCGGCCATCCAGAATGCAGCCAAAGACGATAAGGTCGATGGTATCTACATCGAGTGTAATGGTGTGAGCGCTGCTCCAGCAACCCTTCAGACCATTCGCCGCGCTCTCAAAGAGTTCAAGAAAAGTGGCAAGTGGATTGCTGCCTACGGCTATGAAGGCATCAATCAGGCCGACTACTACCTGGCCAGTGTTGCTGACAGCATCTATATCAACCCCGTGGGCGCTGTAGATCTTCACGGTATGGCATCGGTAACGCCCTACATGAAGAAACTGTACGACAAGGTAGGTGTGAAAATGCAGGTTGTCCGCGTGGGTACATTCAAGAGCGCCGTTGAACCGTACATGCTTGAGGACATGAGCGATGCCAATCGCCTGCAACAGGAGCATTACTTGGGCGTCATCTGGAAAGAGATGCTCGACAGCATTGCCGCCGACCGCAAGTTGCCGTACGACGCTATGAATGCGCTGTGCGACAGCGTTGTCTTCTGTTTTGACACCAAAGATCTTGCCAAGTACAAGCTGGTGGATAAGATGGTTTACAAAACCGAGATGGACGACATCCTGCGGGCCCGCACCAAGGTCGACAAGAAAGATGACTTGAACTTTGTCACCCCCGACGACCTGGCATCCTCATTGGAGGAGAGCGTTAGTGGCGACCACATTGCAGTTGTGTATGCTGTAGGCGAAATTGACGGCGCCGCCAGCATTCTGGGTCCCGCCGAGGAAGGCATCAACAGCGAGAAGCTGAGCGAAACCATCCATAAACTCATGGAAGATGACAACGTCAAGGGCATGGTGCTCAGGGTAAACTCTCCTGGTGGCAGCGCCTTTGGTAGCGAGCAGATCTGGAAAGCTGTTCAAGACTTCAAAGCAGCAGGCAAGCCTGTCGCCGTATCGATGGGCGACTATGCCGCATCGGGCGGTTACTATATTTCATGTAATGCCGACCGCATCTTTGCTGAGCGCACAACGATCACTGGTTCAATCGGCATCTTTGGCATGATTCCTTCTTTCAAAGAACTTGTCGAGAATAAGTTAGGCGTACACATGGCATCAGTCAAGACCAACGAGAACGGTGACATGGGCGCTGTGGGTAAGGATCTCACACCAGCTCAGCTGGCTGCACTTCAGAACATGGTCAACCAGGGTTACGAACTCTTTACCAAGCGTTGCGCCGATGGCCGCCACGTCACCCAAGATTCCATCAAGACGATTGCCGAGGGACGCGTATGGGATGCCATCACAGCTAAGCAGATCGGGTTGGTGGATGAGTTTGGCGGTATTCGTGAGGCTGTGGCATGGATAGCCAACAAAGCCAAACTGGGTAAGGACTACAAGACCCAGAACTACCCCACCCTTGAGGACAAATTCATGGCCATGTTCAATAGCTACATGACAAGTCGCTACGAGTCACGCTTGAAGAGCGAAATGGGATTCCTCTATGACACTTACGTGCAGTTGCAACGCATCATGGGTCGCGACCGCATCCTGTGCCTGATGCCCGAAGAAGAAATTTGTTTTTAATTCCAATACCACCGTTTATCATCTAAGGTCTAAAGTCAATCATCTCAATGAGTATTGACCTGTCCAAAATACTGAACAAGGAACAACGCAAGTCAATTCTGGACGCCCTGCTAACTCCTTTCTCATGGGGTTATGGTGCAGGCGTGTGGTTGCGCAATACCGCTTTCAATATAGGTTTGCTGCCTCAAGAGGAATTTGACGTGCCAGTTGTGTCGGTAGGAAACATCACCGTCGGCGGAACGGGTAAAACACCTCATGTGGAATATATCATCGAGGCGCTTTACCGCCGCTATAACGTGGCGGTACTGAGTCGTGGCTATAAGCGCAAGACCAAAGGCTTCATTCTGGCAAGCAACAACATGACACCGCGTGACATCGGTGACGAGCCTTACCAGATATACCGCAAGTATAACGGGCTTATCTCCCTCGCCGTGTGTGAAAAACGCCGCAAGGGAATCCGAGAATTGCTCCGTATCAATCCTGACATTAACCTCATCCTTCTGGATGATGGCTATCAGCACCGATATGTGAAGCCCAAAGTGAACATCCTGCTCATCGACTATAACCGCCCACCCTATGACGACAAGCTGATGCCGCTGGGCATGCTGCGCGAACCCACAGCCAGCATGAACCGCAGCGATATTGTCGTTGTGACCAAGTGCCCAAGCGATATCACGGCGATGGACATCAGAATGGTGAAGAAGAATCTGGGTCTTTTCACTTATCAGAAACTCTTCTTCAGCAACATCCGATATGCTGATCCGGTACCTGTATTCCCTATACAGTCGCCACAACTCTCATCGCTGCAATGGCTACGCGAGGATGACGCAGTGTTATGCCTCACGGGCATCGCTACACCCAAGCCCCTAGTGAGGTATCTCCGTTGTTTTGCCGCACAAATCAAAGTGATGCACTTCGACGATCACCACTTCTTCACCCGCAGGGATTTTAATGATATCTTCAGGGTTTACAAAGGTCTGGAAGGGAAGCGCAAATTCATAATTACTACCGAAAAGGATGCTGTGCGCATCATGAATAATCCCTACTTCCCGCCCACCAAACGAAACTGTATCTATTATATTCCCATGAAGGTGGGTTTCCTGGAAATGGAAGGCAGTAATTTCATCGATGAACTTTGTCAGCTCATCGACAAGCAGGATGAAAGCCAACCTATCTCCACCAATGACTATACACAACAATAACAACTGAAGAAAGGACCGCTTTATGGCACAAGAAAACAACTGGCTGGAGAAAATTCAAGAGACCAGCGAATTTATCAAGAAACGCGTTAACAACAAGTTGCCCAAGACCGCTATCATTTTGGGAACAGGCCTTGGCGCGGTCGTGGACCACATCAATATCGAGATTGAAATACCTTATGGCGAGGTGCCCAACTTCCCCGTATCGACTGTAGAGGGCCATAAGGGTCGCCTCATTTTCGGCACCCTAGGCAATAAATACATCATGGCGATGCAGGGCCGTTTCCATTATTATGAGGGCTACTCGATGCAGGAAGTAACTTTCCCCGTAAGGGTCATGAAGGCCATTGGCATCAAGACGCTGTTCGTCTCCAATGCTTCCGGCGGCATGAATCCCACTTTCAAAGTGGGAGACCTGATGATCATTACCGATCACATCAACGTTTTCCCCGAACACCCGCTGCACGGCAAGAATATCAATGAACTCGGCCCGCGCTTCCCGGCTATGGTTGATGCCTACAGCCCTCGACTGATCAAGATGGCCCGTGAGATTGCCAAAGAGAAAGGTATCCGTCTGGTTGAAGGCGTGTATGTGGGCACTCAAGGTCCCACCTTTGAAACTCCAGCCGAATACCGCTACTTCTGGCGTATAGGTGGCGACGCTGTGGGCATGAGCACCGTGCCTGAGGTGATCGTGGCTCGTCATGGCGACATCGAGGTGTTTGGCATTTCCATTATCACCGACCTGGGTGTGGAAGGAGCCGTCGAGCGTGCTTCTCATGAGGAGGTTCAGAAGGCCGCTGCCGCCGCACAGCCCATCATGGCAATGCTTGTTCAGGAGATGATTAACCGATTCGAGGAGTTATAAGTAACATGAAGGAAACCGAGATTTCGAGTTTGGGCGAGTTTGGGCTCATCGAGCATCTGACCCGCTCATTTCCTGTACGCAACGAGTCCACCCGCCGCGGTGTTGGTGACGATTGTGCTGTCATCAACTACGGCAAGGACCGTGAGACGCTGGTCACAACCGACCTGCTGCTCGAAGGTATCCACTTTGACTTGACCTATGTGCCGCTTATGCACTTGGGATATAAAGCCATAGTCGTGAATTTGAGCGATGTGTATGCCATGAATGGAACGCCACGTCAGGTTACCGTCTCTTTGGGAATCAGCAAGCGTTTTACTCTGGAACACATCGAGCAACTGTATGAGGGCATGCGCATTGCCTGTGAACGCTATGGTGTGGATCTTGTGGGCGGCGACACAAGCGCTTCGGTTACCGGACTTATTATCAGCGTGACATGTCTGGGCGAAGCGGCCCGTGATGACATTGTCTATCGCACTGGCGCACGGGATACCGATCTAATCTGCGTCAGCGGCAACCTGGGTGCAGCCTATATGGGCCTACAGCTGCTGGAAAGGGAACGTCGCGTGAGCGCCGAGATGAAGGACAAGGACTTCGAGCCTGACTTCTCAGGTAAGGAATATATCATTGAGCGCCAACTTAAACCAGAAGCGCGCCACGATGTCATTGAGGAACTGCGGGAATTAGGCATTCGCCCCACAGCGATGATGGACGTGAGTGACGGCTTGTCTAGCGAACTGCTACACATCTGCAAGGACTCGAGCGTGGGTTGCCGTGTGTATGAGAACCGAATACCCATTGACTATGAAACGGCGCTTATGGCCGAAGAACTGAACATGAATCTCGTGACTGCTGCCATGAACGGTGGCGAAGACTATGAATTGCTGTTCACAGTTCCCCTAGCCGACCATGACAAAGTTGCCCGCATGAAGACTGCCCGCTTGATTGGACGTATCACCAAGGCCGAAATGGGAGCCTACATGGTAACCCGCGATGATCAGGAAGTGGAAATTCGCGCACAAGGCTGGAATGCCTTCACCCCTTCCGAAGAAAAAGAATAAGGACATTTTATTTACTACATTTTAAAACGGATTGCACGAGTCTCATTTGGCAGACCAGGGTGCAATCCGTTTTTAACATCAATCCATTGGGGATACTTCCTACATGGTTTCAAAGTAATGATTTTGGGTGCGAATTTATGATATTTCGATGATTTTATGGCGATTTTTGCTAATTTGTGTTAAAAACAGGCATTTTTTCGTCGAAATATTAGGTAACAAAAAACTTTTGGCTTTATATTTGCAGTGGTTTTCATGGTATTAGTTTTTAAGATCGAGGAAAATCGAGCGTCGTGAGACAAGTAGTTTTTCCAAAATGTTTAAGGTTTATGTTAATGGTATTAGAAGGTTAATTAGTTAAAACAAGTCCTTGACGTTGAGTCAGGGACTTGCTATTTTGTGATAACTTGCATAGATTTCGAGTTTTTTTCTCAGCACAAGAAAAAAAAGTCAAAGTTGATAGAAAAAATGTGGATATTTGATGTAATTTTGCAAATTAAACATGAATCAAATGGACGCTCGTGATAAAAAACAGTTGCTGCTCGACTCCAGATACCTGCGCATGACGCAAATCTGGGCCGAGAATTCCTATTGTCGGCGCCGCCAGGTTGGCGCGTTGCTCGTCAAGGACAAAATGATCATCAGTGACGGCTACAATGGCACGCCCTCAGGTTTTGAGAACGTGTGTGAAGAGGATGCCGACCACTCCAAGCCCTATGTCCTGCATGCCGAGGCCAATGCAATCACCAAGGTGGCTCGCAGCAACAACAGTAGCGACGGTGCCACGCTCTACGTTACCACTTCACCTTGTATGGAGTGCAGCAAACTCATTATCCAAGCGGGAATCCTCCGGGTTGTCTTCGGCGAGTATTACCGCATGCACGATGGCGTCGACCTGCTGTGCCGCGCCGGTATCGAGGTGATTCACTTGTGGGAACGTAACGGTGAATATACTCCTTTCGCCTTGACCAGCGACAATAGCGAGAGCCATTACCAGGAAGTTGAGAAGTCATTATAACCTGAGAATCAATAACCATTCGTTTGGCAATATCAACCCAGATATGAATCAGAAGTCCACACGTCAACCCATTTGGTTACCCCTCGTCATTGCATTGGCGATGGTGGTGGGACTCTTTATCGGCAGTCGCTTCACTGTTAACAAACCGGTTGCCGACAACGACCGTAAACTCAACTCCATTCTCAACCTTATCGCCCAGGACTATGTGGATACCACCAATCTCAAAGACCTGATCGAGATGAGTATCCCCCAGATATTGAGCAAACTGGATCCACACACCAGCTACTTCAGCGCCGATGAACTAAAAGCAGCTACTGATGATCTGAACGGGTCATTCAGCGGCATCGGCATATCGTTTGTGATGATGAACGATACCATCGGTGTAGTTGAAGTCATTCCCGGTGGCCCCAGCGAGAAAGTGGGCATCATGGCTGGTGACCGCATTGTGACCATCGATGATTCAATTGCCACAGGAGAGCAGATGACCAGCGGAGCCGTGATGAAACGGTTGCGCGGACCCAAGGGCACCAAAGTGAAACTGGGCATCCAGCGTCAAAATACCAACAAGGTTTTGACTTTCACGGTAACGAGAGGCGATATCCCCGTGAACACCGTTGATGCCTATTACATGATTGACAAGAACACGGGGTACGTCAAGATTAATCAATTCGGACGCCACACCTATGATGAATTTCTCACTGCTATGGCCAGCCTCCAGGAAGAAGGAGCAAAGCGCTACATCATTGACCTGCGCGGCAACGGCGGCGGATTCATGGAAATGGCAGTACTCATGGTCAACGAGTTCCTCCCTGCCGATGAGCCCATCGTGTTTACCAAGGGACGTTACAAGAGGGACGACAGCGAAGTGTGGAGCGATGGCAACGGTTCCTTCCAGGATGCCGAAGTTGCTGTGCTCATCGACGAGTTCAGCGCCAGCGCCAGCGAGATTTTTGCAGGGGCTTTACAAGACAATGACCGCGGTCTGATTGTGGGGTGCCGCTCCTTCGGCAAGGGCTTGGTGCAGAAAGAATTTGTACTGCCCGACAGCAGCGCCATCCGACTGACTACCGCCCGCTATTACACGCCCAGCGGCCGTTGTATCCAGAAGGATTACAAGGAAGGCATGCTCAACTACGAGAAAGAGCTGATTGACCGCTATATGAATGGCGAGCTATACAGCCGCGACAGTATGAAAATCGACAAGAATCAGGTATTCACTACCCTGCATGGACGCACAGTGTATGGCGGCGGCGGTATTGTGCCCGACATTTTTGTGGCTCGCGACACGAGCGGTATCACCAACTACTATATCGAAGTCGTCAATGCCGGACTGCTCCAGCGGTACGCCTTCGACTACTGCAACAAACACCGCGCTGAACTCAACAAGATGGAGGACTACAACCAGTTCCTGCGCACAGCCCCCAGCGACGAAGCACTGATCAGGGACTTTGCTGACTATGCCTCGGCCAACAGCATTGCTCCGCGTTGGTACTACATCAATCTGTCGCGCGATGTCATTGTGACAAATCTCAAGGCATTGATTGCACGTGACATCTTCGGCAGCCAAGCTTTCTACCCTATCTTGAACCGTAACGACAAAACCGTTCTGGCTGCTCTCAAGGCTTTGAACAAGCACAAAGCCGTCTTCCCAATCACCGAATAAGGAACCATACAACTGGCAACCATGAAAACAAAACTGCCCTTTTGGCTCACTATTGCCATCGCAATAATTGCGTTTGCGGCTGGTTCCCTTTTTGACCGCTATTATCAGAGTTCCACATCCAAGCCCAAAGGTGATGACCCCAAAGTCAAAACCATACTTGACCTTGTCGCAGAAGAGTATGTAGATACTGTGAACATTGATGATCTCATGGAGAGGAGCATCCCTTTCATTCTAAGAGGACTTGACCCCCACACCAGTTACATTGATTCCCAGTATTCCAGAATTTCCAAAAATCATCCTGATGGTGTTATTCCTGACATCGGAACCGTCCTAATCATCTTCAACGACACAATACATGTTGAGTGCATTGTCCCCGCTGGTCCATGCGATATTGCCGGTATCCAGCCTGGTGACTGTATCGTGAAAATTGACGGACAGCCAACCTCCAACATTAACAAATCCGCTGGTGAGGTCTATAAACTCTTGAGTGGACCTGATGGGAGCAAGCTCACGTTGAGCGTGCTGCGCCATGGCTATCCTAAGCTTCTTGACTTTACAGTGACGCGCAATAGGATTGTAAAGAAAACCCTTGATTCCTACTACATGCTGGACAAGAACACAGGGTATATCAAGGTCAACCAGTTTGAACGCAGCACATATAATGAATTTGTGCAGGCTTTAACCCAACTGCAAGCCCAAGGCGCCAAACGTTTCATGATTGACCTGAGAGGCAATGGTGGAGGCTATATGGAAATCGCGGTACTCATGGCCAACGAGTTCTTGCCAGCAGGAAAACCAATTGTCGCCACATGCGGCAGGCGCAAGCAGTACAATCATCCGTACAACAGCGACGGAAAAGGAAGATTCCAAAATGTCGAACTTGCAGTCCTTATTGACGAGTACAGCGCCAGCGCCAGCGAGATTTTTACTGGAGCCATCCAGGACAATGACCGCGGACTGATAGTGGGACGCCGCTCATTTGGTAAGGGCTTGGTGCAAAATGACTTCATCTTGCCAGACAGCAGCATTCTGCGTCTTGCAGTCGCCCGTTACTATACGCCTAGCGGCCGTTGCATCCAGAAGGAATATAAAGGATATGACCTCAACCAGTATATCGTGGAACTGCTGGAGCGCTACAAGCATGGAGAAGCCTACAACAGCGACAGCATCAAGATTGATAAGAGCCAAAAATATACCACAGCCCATGGCCGCACGATTTACGGCGGAGGCGGCATCATCCCCGACATCTTTGTTCCACGAGACACGACAGGAATCACCAATTACTACATTGATGTTGAAAATGCAGGTCTATTGCAGCGTTTTGCCTTCACCTATTGCGAGAAAAACCGCACGACCCTTGAGCAGATGAGCGACTACAAGCAATTCTTGCGCACGACGCCGATCGACAATGAGTTGATTAAAGAGTTTGCCGAATTTGCCGAAGAAAGTGGCATCGCCCCGCGATGGTACTATATCAACAAGTCACGTAATCTGATCTTGACCAAGATTAAGGCAATTATCGCTCACGACATTTTCGGACCAGAAGGCTATTCGGCCATCGTCAACCGCAACGACAACACCGTCCAGACGGCCATCAAGGCCCTAAACAGGCACCAGGCAGCCTTCCCCATCACTCACTGAAACTGTGAAGAATAATCGAAGAGGACGAGGCAGATATCATCTGTCCCGTCCTCTTTCTTTTAACGGAAGAATCACTGATGGATTCTTGTTTTTGTCACTGTTTCTTTCTGATGGTGACAGATCCATTACGGAAGTTGTACTTGTCACCTCGCGGAGTGAGGAAGTCGATGCGTTTGCGCAGACGCGGACCCATCTTGTCCTTTACCACCCACTCGCCATTGATAGACGGGGTGGACTCACTCTCCACAATAATCACGTCGCCCATTTTGAAGCCATGTTGCTTGAACATGTCATGCGAGAGAGCGACCCATCGAATCTGATAGTTTTTCAACTTATCATAATTGATTCGGTCTCCGCTTGCTGTTACCCAACCAGCACCACCCTGTCCAGGGTGATATTTGGTGGCATGCAATTTAAAATCCTGCCCCACGGCAGACACAGCAATCACAACAGCAAGCGCTAAAAAAAATCGTCTTAGCATAAGTTGTTAGTAATTGGTTTGCAGGGCAAAGGTATGCAAAACAATTGAATTGACCAAATTTTCAGGCCATAAAATGACTAGAAGGAATAGTCAAGTATCTGATTATTAAAGTGTATCGACTTGTTCGTGAAGAGGCGGTTCATAGCCCCATCGGCTACCAATTCTGTAGTTGTTCCAGTGATTACCTGGCGGTCGGTAGTGATCAACCACAACTCGTCGGCCAGCATCAAGGACTGCGAAATGTCATGGCTTGAGAGCAACACTGCCTTGCCACGGTCATGGGCTAGAGTCTGTAACAGGCGCATCGTTTCGATGCGGCTAGCCACATCCAGGAAAGCCGTAGGTTCATCCAAAATAATGATGGGGGTCTGCTGTGCCAGTGCACGGGCAATCATGGCCTTCTGACGCTCACCGTCGCTCAATGATGCCACATAATCATCGGCTTTACCAATGATACCGGCATCGGCCATCGATTGACGGATGATTTCACGATCCTCATCATCAAGTCTCCCCAAGAATCCCGTGTGGGGTTGACGTCCAAGGCCCACCAGCTCTGTAACCGTGAGTGCACCTGCCTGGATGCGCTCGGTCGATACCAGACCTATGAGCCGTGAACGGTCCTTCTGGCTCAGGTCCATCAGGTTCTTGCCGTCCACCTCGATGGAACCATTCAACGGCGGCTCGTCACTGGTTAGGGCACGCAGCAGTGTCGATTTTCCGGCTCCATTCTGTCCCAACAGAGCAACCAGTTTGCCTTTCTCTAACACAAGGTTAAGCCCTCTGAGCAGAGTCACCGTGTTCTTCCCCTTGCGGTAGCCCACTGCAAGGTCATGGGTCGTAAATATGGGTTTATGAGGATTCATCAGGTAAAATATTGTATGCGACGTCGATTAATAATGATATACAGGATGATAGGCACACCGATGATGGGCGTGATGGCATTGATCGGGATAATGCCGTGAGGATTGCACACACTAACCAGGGCACACAGTAAGGCAATATCGGCACCCGCCAGAATTGTGGCAGGCACTAAACGGCTATGATTGCTTGTGCCTAACGACATGCGGGCAATGTGGGGCACCACCAGGCCGATGAAGCCGATTGGACCGCAGAAAGCCGTCACCACGGCCGTCAGTATGCCAGTAATCAACAATAGAATATTGCGGGTTCGAGCTACATTAATACCCAGGTTTTGAGCATAACGTGTGCCCAGCAGCAGTGCATTCAAGGGCTTGACCATAAGGGCAGAACCAATGAGCGCAACGATAATGACTCCAGCATAGACAGGCATCTGTGTCACACTCACTCCTGAGAAGTTACCAAAACCCCACGAGACATAGTTGTGGACACCCTCCTCGGTCGCCACCGAATTGAGTAATTGCACCACGCTAGAAGTCAGGTAACTCACAAGGATACCGATAATGAGCAACATCGTGTTACTGCGGACTATCGCTGAGAATGCGATGAGGACCACCAGCACAACACCTGCACCCATCAGAGCTCCCAAGAGAATAGCCATGTAACTACCCACGTTTTCACCCAACAGACCGCCCAGAGAGCCGCCCAAGGCCAGAATGACAATGGCGACACCCAAGCCTGCGCCTGAGGAAACGCCAAGTATCGAAGGTCCTGCCAGCGGGTTATTGAAAGTCGTCTGCAGCAACAGACCCGAGATTGATAGTGCAGCGCCAGCCAGGGCCGCAGTGGCAATCATGGGAATGCGCGACTGCAGAACAATGATTTCCCATGCCTTGTTCACACTACCCTTGCCCATGACTATGTCAACAATATCGCCCACGGGGATGTCCACTGAGCCAAACACGAGACACGCCAGCGCCAGCAGCACCAGCAACAGCGTCAAGGCAATGAGCGTGACCACATAACGGCGATATGTCATCGGGGAATCAGTCAATATGGTAATACATCTGGTTTTGATAGTCGGGGAATAATTCAGGATGCAGGATGGCGGCGAACTCACGCAGCAAGACCTCGGGATGGAACGGGACGCGGTCAAAGAAGCGGGTCTTATCTGTGTCGCAAACATAAACACGCTTGTTCTGGAATGCAGCCATCTCCTTATTCAACTCATAGGCTCCCTGAAGATCCTTGAGGGTAGTGATACCTGTCCACTTGATGAACCAGTAATCGGCATTCTGAGCCACGGCCAAAACCTGGTTAAAGTCCAGTGCGAGCGAACCTGTATTCTTGTCATCGGCCCATAGATATCGGCCGCCCGCGTCATTCAGGATGCGCGCCATATAACTCTGGCCGCCCGGTACGTTCCAGATGCCGTTGATGACCATTTCTGTCACCACAGTTGGATGGGTGGCAGCACCCGAGGCTTTGCGCTTAGTGTCTATATAGGCTGCGACAACTGCATCGTAAAGGCTGTCGGCCTGGGCGCGCTTGCCTACCAACTCGCCATAGAATCTCATCCACTCAGCCCGTCCCAGCGGATCATACTCCAGATAGTCCGCACACTCGATAATGGGGATATCCAGTTTTGCGATTTGCCCGTAACTGGCATCCTGATAGGGAGAGAGCAGAATGGCGTCGGGCTGCATGTCGATAACCTTTTCCACTGTGGGGTTCATTGAATTGCCGCAGTCGGCAATCCTACCCGAAGCCACACCGGCTGTGATGACCGAGTCATTGAAATACTGCTTATCCACCACACCTCGTACGGCATCAAGAGCGCCCAGCTCAGCCATGAGGCTCGTGTGAACCGAGGAATAAACCAGAGCATTGGTAATCGGAGTGCGCACAATTGTGCCTTCAGGCAGATTCTCGGGCAAATCGACATCATTAGGAACCAACACATAACGGTGCAATTCCCCACCCTTCCACGGATCACCCACGATGACAAGCGTGTAATCGGCGTTACGCTGCATCGAGAGCAACTTGGCTGCGGTTATCACCGTGTCTTGGACACCCAAAACACTACCCTCGTTCTGCCCACTCTTGAAACAAGAGGTCAACAGCAGTAATGCAGGAAGAACAGCAAACAACAGTATTCTTTTCATGCCTTATGCTTTATCCACATCAGTTCTCCACCAGATCAACAATAAAAGGACGCATGATGTCATCTGTGGCACGATCAATATACTTGTAGAAATAATCTTCAATGATGCGTTTATCCTTATTATTCTTCATTCCCTCGTAACGCATCTGCAAGTCATGATAGTCCTCAAGAAGTTCGCTTAGGTAGCTGTGGGTCACACGTTCCACCCTGTGGTTCTTGAAATCAATATAGTAAAATGCAACATCGCCATAATAAGTGACCCCATCAGATTCAGTTCCAAACAGAAGGTCCTTAACACCTAAAGGACCTGGAGCGGTGACATATGCGACCTTATCGTTAAAAAACACAGGGGCATATTCACTGATGTTCTTGGAGACACCCTTGAAATTCTTTCTCAGATACTCACTGTTAATAAGCCAAATACTGTCGCCTATTGACAATGCCATATAATTCTCCTTAATCATATCATTGGTTCCTTCATCGCCGGTTTCAACCACCATTTCATAAGGAGTTATAAACCATGTAATGGGATTAACGATGTAGGCAGTCGGTTGCAAGTTGAGCATCTGCTCCCACGACTTATAGAAATAAACCGTATCTAACTTTGCAGATGGAACTGCCTGGCTTTGCAGTGAACATACTGCGACAGTCAACAAAATCAGATATCTCAAAATGTTCTTCATATCATTTCTATTTTTAGAATGTCTTCAACAATTGGTATAATTTACGGGTGGGCAAACCCATCACATTATAGAAATCGCCATTGATGCCCGAAATGCCGATATTTCCAATCCATTCCTGAATACCGTATGCACCTGCCTTGTCCAGCGGTCGATAGTGCTTGATATAGTAGTCAATTTCATCATCAGTGAGTTCTGCAAAGTGAACAATGCTTGTATCGGCAAATGACTCGGTACGGTTCTCGGTAGTGACGCACACGCCGCTGATGACCCTATGTGCCCGACCGGACAAAGCCCGCAACATGCGATGGGCATCGACCTCGCTTATGGGCTTGCCCAACACCGATTCGTCCAGCACCACAATCGTGTCGGCGGTAATCAGTAATTCATTGGGCTGCAATGCGTGTCCTTCGGCCTTTATTCGAGCAAGATATACAGGAATCTCCTCAACAGGCAAGTTGTCGGGATAAGTTTCATCAATGCCCTTGATGGCTTCGACACGGAATTTCACACCCATATCATTGAGCAGCTCTCGACGCCTAGGGGAATTGCTGCCTAATACAATGTCATATTTATCTAAATTACTCAACATGATCGTTAAGCGGATTACGTTTCATTATCGATTGTGAAAGCAAGCGGTACAGTTCTCGCTTGTCGCCATCGAGGATTGACAAATGGTTGCTGACGACTTGGGTATCATGGCGCACAGCGGGCCCCGTCTGGGAATGGGCAGGCGACAGATGGTTCAACTTCTCGATGGTTGTGCGGATGAGCGGTAGCATCGCGTCAAAAGGAAGCCCTGCTTCATTCAAGACCTCATCGGCAAGAGTCCACATGTGGTTTGCAAAATTGCAAGAGAAGACCGAAGCGATGTGCAGACGTAAGCGCTTTTCACTGTCGGCTTCCATGACGTGACGTGAAATCAGGTGGCCCAAAGACAACAGATCGGCCAGCGCGCTATCGTTGTTGGCTTCAGCAAAAAAATGGACATCATCAAGAGGCACAACCATCTCCCGCGAGAAAGACTGCATGGGCCAGAACACACCATATCGGGAACGCTGCCCGGCAAACAGATCTATCGGCTTGCTGCCCGACGTATGAACCCAAAGGGCACCGTTATCCGTCGTGCCGTTGATGACCTCGGCAATGGCATCATCGCGGACGGCGATGATGTAAACATCAGCATCGGATATAAGCGTTTGCAGATCATCTGTCGCATTCTCACAGCCGATGGCAGCGGCCAGTTCACGGGCATGCGCCAAACGGCGGCTATAAATCTGAGCCACCTCACAACATGCGGCCAAACCATGTGCCAGGCTGGTCGCCACGTTACCGGAACCGATAATTACCACTCGCTTCATCAACTTGCTTTAATCGTATGCAAAGGTACATTTAAGACTCGAATTAGGCAAGAAAGTTTAAGCAATTTACTTGTACAAGCCAAAGCGTTGAATTATCTTTGCCAATCATTTCAAGTATAGCATTATGAAAGAGATTTTTTTTGCTGGAGGTTGTTTCTGGGGAACAGAACATTACTTCAAATTGGTGAGAGGAGTAGTTGAGACCGAGGTGGGTTATGCCAATGGCCACACCGAAAATCCGACCTATCAGGACGTTTGCACCGATAAGACAGGTTTTGCCGAGACTGTCCGCATCGTTTATGACCCCGATGTGATTTCACTCGAATTTCTGACCGAGATGTACTTTAAAGCCATCGACCCGACAAGTGTCAACCAGCAGGGGCACGACAAGGGTACACAGTATCGCACGGGTATCTACTATACCGATGAAGCCGACGTACCGACATTGAAAAAAGTGTATGACCGTGTGCAAGCCGAGGTAAAGTTACGTCTCGCAGTGGAGTTGCTGCCGCTCAAGAATTTCTATGGTGCCGAAGAATACCATCAGGACTACTTGGACAAGAATCCCGATGGATATTGCCACCTGCCGCTGGAACTGTTTGAAATGGCCAAGCGCGCTAACCGTTAAGCGCTCATGAAAACTATCCTGCAGCACATTAAGCAATGGTCATCCCGTGACAACAGCTGGCTGTCATTGCCTTGCGCAGCCGCAGCATTATTTGTGCTGCTGGTGATGGTCAAGAGTTGCCAAGGCATCGTCTATAATTTCAGTAACGAGTGTAAGATTTACAAGTTGGGCTACCCCATTGAGGAAGCTCGTGCCCTAGTTGCCGTACTGAGTGACGCGCAGGCCGATACGCTCATCGCCCACCAGGAACACGACACGATAGCCATCCCCGTTATTCATGCCCGCTATTTCATAGCCGACAATTTTAGCCGCTACCTCGCCTACCACAAGAAAGATACGACGGGAGCACCGCTCAGCAATATTATAGCATTCGTCAACATTGGGGTTGACCAGGACCGAGAAACAAGTGCCGTTCCCTGCGACACCAGTAAAGGCCAACTGATGCTGGTCAATGGCCGTCATTATCTGGATGAGAACTACAAGCCAGACAGCCTGGCAACGTTCAGCAAGAGTTACTGCTATGAAGAACAAAAGGCTCAACGTGTTGTGGTTGATGCTTTCATGGCCTTGCAGGAGGCATGCAAGGAACAGACCGATGCTCAATTGATGGTCAACTCGGCCTACCGTTCTTATGAGGACCAAATAGGAACCTACAAGCGCAACCCAAAAGGATATGCCGCTCGAGCAGGAAGCAGCGAGCACCAGACGGGTTTCGCCATTGACGTCACTTCACGACAGCATCCCATGAGATGGCCTTTTGATAAGTCTGAGGAAGGCGTGTGGATGCGGGAGCATTGCCATGAATATGGCTTCATTCTGCGTTACCCCGAGAGACAGTCCCATATCTTTGGTTTTGCCTACGAGCCGTGGCATCTTCGCTACGTAGGCAAGAAAGTGGCCAAACGCATCCACGAGGAGGACATTACCTTTGACGAGTATTACGCCTACTACATCGACAACAAAGGCCTTCACGCTAAGGCACAAAGTCGCTAAACTATTTTAACTGATTTTGTTGCAGCTTCACGTCATAGCCCGATCCACTGGCCACAATCGTGAAACTGCCTTGCAGACCATGACGGCTGCCCATGGCGGCTGTGACCATACCCATGGTCATGCGCAGGTTGACCTCCACACATGGATTTAAGGCGATTCTGCCGTTTTTATCCCAATAAAGCATCATATCGATGCCTAAATATCCATTATAGTGAGGTGCTATAAGATCATCGATGGCCATAAGTACTTGACCGATCACTGGATCAAGATCGGGATACATACCCAGCAGCATCTCGTGTAATGCCTCCATCGGGGCTACCCTACCCGAGCCAAACTGGCTATGGAAGTCGCTGTCAAAGACCGAATAGCCCATTAACATCGTATGGCCATCACGGCACATACATTCAATGGCAAAATCCTGTACTCTATCCAATCCCACCTCACACAACAGCGAGCCTTGACGGTGCAGGGCGCCTTCAATCCAGCGGGGCACATGGTTGTCACCTGTCGGGTCAATAACGCGGTAGATGCCCTTACCACTACCCGACCACGGCATTTTCAAGTAACAGCCAGGGTGGCTATGCATGAAAGCGGCTACATCTTCAGCAGTTGTCAACTCCACGGGGCAAGGCGAGAAAGCGTTTCCCAATGCTTCATGAACAGCAATACTGGTGCGACGATGAGACAGGCGACGAATCCAGTCCAATTGCTCATCGGTAGGCAGATAATCGGGTGAAATGCCCGCTTGCAACAACTGGTAGCGCAACGTGGCATCCCAACCCCACGGGTGGATGCAGCAAGAACCCAAATCAGCGACTTTGCTGATGTGGATGGGCGTTATATCCAGATGACGGTCATGGAGCCAACGACTATCCTCGTCAATAGAGCAATCGTCTGGGATGGCGATATAGGAACCCGCGGGTGCTACCCACGCAGGCAGCAACCGCAAATCATGTCGGAATTGGCGTGCAAATGGCGGCGCAGTGTAGTTGTGCGCCCCATGCGCCAATGCCAAGTCATGCTCTGGATTGAAAAGATAGACGTCTTTCATCTTAGCGCAAAGATAGTACTCTTTCGGCTGACGTGTGTAAAATAATTAGACACTTTTGTACAAAAAACACATAATCGGTGATAATTTTGGAAAAGCAAGTTGCCCCAAATAATAAGACGAATTAACTTTGTGACAGTTAAAAACAATAACCATTAAAACGATTCAATCATGAAACTTACGTCTTTATTCTCACGAGCAACCTTGCTCAGCGTGCTCATCACATTACTGGCCTTCAACAGCGCCCATGCACAAATTCCCACTGATTCCATCGTTGCCGACTTCAACGAGTTTGTCAGACTGATGGAGGAGACCCATCCCGACCCCTATACCAACTATGGCGGTCGTGTATTTTTCCGCAAAGCGGTGATGGATACCCGCAAAAGCCTCATTGACGACAAGGTGACCGACGCCAATGAACTGGCCAAGCGCATCAATGCTTTTCTGGTTCCGTTGCATGACGGCCACACCTGGATGCAGATTCCTGACAACAGCAACATGATGACCAAGAAAGCCGCTCCAATCCGTTTTCAGGCCATCAACGACGGAGTCATTGTCGAAGCTATCCTGTCGGATTACAAAGGACTCATAGGCAGCAAACTGATTGCTATCGAGAATATTCCTGTCAAGGAGATTTGTGATGGTTTGGCGCAGCATTATCCGTCAGAAAACAATATCGGACGACTCTCCAACATCTGCCAGGACCGTGGTTTCATGGTGGACCTGGGAAAAGTCATACCCAATATGCCCCAGGATTCTCTGTCCTATCAGCTGCTGACGCCCGAAGGCAAGCATATCAATTTGACCTTGCCACTCGTCGGCCTGATGCAGATCAGGGGAATGTCGTTCAGCAGGCCCGAGCACTCCAACTTATTCCCCAGTAAGAACCTCGCCTATTCATTTGTGGGTGAAAAGAAAGACATCATGTACTTCTACTCACAGTCAATCATGGACCATGACGCACTCAAGTATATGTACGATAACGGCTGGGATTATGAGTGGAGCCTGCAACGCGCCTACCGTAGCATGGTCGGTGACGACATGCCTGCCGACCCCGTTGAAGCCATTGACAAGATACCATCGTTCAGCGGAGAATTTGAGAAGATGTTACAAGAAATGAAGAAAAACAAGACCAAGAACCTGATTATAGACTTGAGACACAACGATGGTGGCTTCACACCCATAACTATTGCAACACTCTACCAGATGTGGGGAGATCAATACTTGAAGGATCAGAGCAACTGGGGAGCCATTGGAGCCCAATTGATATCACCGCTGTATTTGAAGAAATACAATACCACGCTCGAGGATTTCAATGCCGAGAGACACACCAACTACCAGCTTGGGGACTATGCATTTGAAGATGACGAGATGGTTCAAGGCGAAATCACCGAGGACGTGCGCAATAGTTTCATATCCAATTGCATGAGCAGTGTGAAAGACAAACTCATGGCGCAGAAGGGCAAACCCGTCTATACACCCGAACACATTTATGTGTTGACAGACCCCGGCACTTTTAGTGCCGGATTCCACTACGCTTTCTTCCTGTCCAAGATGGGAGCGACTGTAGTGGGTGTTCCGTGCATGCAGGCTCCCAACACCTACATGGAAGTGACTCAGTTTGAATTGCCACGCACCAAACTAAACGGCTCTTTCTCCAATGCCTTGCAACTTTTCCTCCCCATCGACGACCCTCGTGCCAAGGATTTCTACCCCGACCTGATGCCGACCTACGAGGATTTCAAACGCTACAACTTCGACGACAACGCTATCCCGATGTATCTGATGGACTATATCAAGAACCAGAAGTGACCCAGTTAAACGACGAACAAGGTGGCAACCAGGCTAATTCTGGTCGCCACCTTGCTTGTTATCAGGAGTTTTACATTACAGTGATGTTGACGGTGGATTTCATGTCGGTGGCAGGATCCTTGACGGTGAGCGTCATCACGCCAGGGGTTTTACCGGCTTGGCAAACGATCACCAGCTGGCCATGGAAGAGGCTCATCTGGGGCTGGGTAAAGGGCTCCAACGAGGTGGCATCGCCGTTGCACGCAGCTTTATATGAGCCAGCACCTGTGACAGTGAATTCGAGTCTATTGGCAGCATCGGGGCACAGGGTGCCGTTCTTATCCACGAGACTCACGGTGACATAGGCCAGGTCGTTGCCATCGGCTTTAATGGTCTTGCGCTCGGGTTCAAGCACGAGACGTTTGGGCTTACCAGCAGTGCGGACAATCTTTTGCCCTGCCTTTTTGCCGTTTTCGTCATAGACCACCACCTTCAACTCGCCGGGTTGATAGATGACATTGCGCCAACGCAGGCGGTAACGGTCCAGTCGGGCGGTATCGCTCTTAGTAATGCGTCCCTGGCTCTTGCCGTTAACAAACAGTTCGGCGCTGGGATAGTCGGTATAGCAATAGACCGGCGTCACCTTGCCCTTGCGGTCGGGCCACGTCCAGTGCGGCAACAAGTGGATAGTGTGTTCCTGCTTGTTCCAGTGACTGCGGTACAGGTAGTAGCGGTCCTTGGGAAGACCCGCCAGGTCGCAGATGCCGAAGTAGCTGCTTCGCGAGGGCCAGTATTCATCGTATGGGGTTGGTTCACCCAAATAGTCGTAACCTGTCCACACGAACTCGCCCACCGTCCAATCGAAGTCGTCCTGCATCTTCCAGTCATCATCGGGCAGGTTGCTCCACCAGCAGCATTCCACATCGTAGCCGGAGCACTGGCCATCGGGCCAAGCCTTGTTGGCGGCAACGGTGTCGGGGAAGCAGTAATGGCCACGCGTGCTCACGGTGGAGGTTGTCTCACTGCCTAGGATAAAGCCCTGTGGCAGTCGTTGTATCATTTCTTCATACTTGTGGACGCGGTAGTTATAGCCCGGCACATCGGCCACCTGTGCAAAACCGCACCAGATGGTACCGTCGGGCTGGTCCATGCCGCAGGTCACCATGCGGCTGGGGTCATACTGGTGGCACAGGGCGATGAGGTCCTTGTAACGCTTCACGCCCTCGGGCTTCCACTGCTCGGGAATCTCGTTACCCACGCTCCACATGATAATGCTGGGATGATTGCGGTGGTTGAGCACCAGGTTGCGGATGTCCTGCTGCCACCACTCGTCCCAATAACTGCCGTAGCCGTTGCGCACCTTGGGCTCCTTCCAGCCATCAAAACTCTCGGCCATGACCATCATGCCCAAGCTGTCACAAATTTCCATCTGCATCGTCGAGGGCATGTTGTGGCTCGTGCGGATGGCGTCGGCACCCATGGCCTTCATCATTTCGATTTGGCGGATGAGGGCTGTCTTGTTGATAGCAGCGCCCAGCGGGCCAAGGTCATGGTGCAGGCACACGCCCTTGATGCTGCGGCGCACACCATTGAGTTGGAAACCGCCCTCCTTGCTGAACGAAATAGTGCGGATGCCTACCTTGGTGCTCTGGCGGTCCATTTCCTTTCCTTCACACAGCAATTCGGTTGTAATCTGGTAAAGATTCGGCGTCTCGGGAGACCATAACGAAGGATGGTCCACCATCAACTGGGTTGCAAAATGTCCCATTCCGTCGGGAGTAGTCCGTTTTGTAGCCACCACCTTACCTGATGCGTCGGCAAGCGTGATGACCAGTTCATAATTCCAGTCAAGCGAACTGCCGGCATCGAGCTGATGCTCAATTTGCAGTGTGGCCTTGTCGCCGTCGATGCTAAGTGTGCGCACATACAGTCCCCAGTTGTCCAAGACGTTAAAACCTTGAGTCATCACCAGCTTGACAGGGCGGTAGATTCCGGCACCGGGATACCAGCGGTTGCTCTCCTCCTTGTTCTCAAGGGTCACTTCCAGTTCATTGACCGTGCGATTCTTGTGGATGTAGGGGGAGGCATCGACAATGAAGGCATTGTAACCGTAAGCCCAATGGCCTGCCAGCTGTCCGTTGATATAGACATGGGCGTCGGCCATCGCACCGTCAAACACGAGCTGAACGTGCTTGTAGCTCACAGGAACAGAGAACGTGGTCTTATAATAGCCCTTACCAATCCAGGGTAATGCACCAGAGCGTCCTGACTTCTCGGTGGCTACGTTCTCGCCGTTCTCCTTGATGGCAACGACCTGCAAATCCCATTTCTTGTCAAACGGGCCGCTGATGGCCCAGTCGTGGGGCACAGTCACATTCTCCCATGTGGCATTATCACGCGAAAACTGCCAGCCCTCATTAAGGGTCATCTCAATTTTATCCTGAGCCATTGCCGCCATGCCGACAATGGCAGTCAGCAAGAATATAGTTATCTTTTTCATTGTTGTTTCAACTCCTGATTAATGGTATCGATGTAGTTCAGCAATTCGTCACGGCCACGGGCATCCTCGCTCGAAGTCATGAATACAGGAGGCAATTCTTCCCAGGTCTTGCGCAACACTTTCTTGTATTCCTCGACGGCAGCGGGTCCTGCCACCTTGCCGAGTTTGTCCATCTTGGTGAACACGATGGAAAACGGCACGCCGTGTTCGCCAAGCCATTCCATGAATTCCAAGTCAATCTTCTGGGGCTTAATGCGGCTGTCCACAAGGACAAAGAGGTTGGTCATCTGTTCGCGTCCCAGTACATAGCCTTGAATCATGCGCCACAATCTGTCACGGTCCTCCTTGCTGCGCTTGGCAAAGCCATAGCCTGGCAGATCCACAATATACCACTGTCCATTGATGAGGAAGTGGTTGATGAGCATAGTCTTGCCCGGGGTGGCACTAGTCTTGGCCAGGGCTTTACGCCCCGTGAGCATATTGATGAGCGACGATTTACCCACATTACTGCGCCCGATAAAAGCATACTCAGGCAACGAGGTGTCAGGGCACTTGCGGTAGTCGCTGTTGCTGATTTGGAATTCGGCTGATTTGATGTTCATATTATTGTCGTTTTTAGTTGTTCTAGAGATTTTTTAGAGGGCCTCCAAGTAAAAAGAGACGGGACGGAAGCCGTCGTTGCACGAAATCATCGCCGAGTGAGGATTCTGCATCCACCCGTCATAAAAGTTACCTTCGCCTCGCGCCAACGCCTCGACAAAGGGCCGCATCGATCCCCAAGCGCTCTCGCACAAACCATCAGGCCGCTTACCGTCTACCGAGACGAACACCTGACCGACAGTAATGTCGCATGTGTGCTGGATAGGGTTTTCAAACCGCTGCATCAAGTCACGATACACCGTCTGCCTCATTGCCGTAATGCGAACCTGCCGCAACGGCTGTTTTCCAGTTTCTTCATTCATGTGTGCAAAGTTACACCATTCCGCCCAAAAATACAAATTGAAACGGAACTGTTGCGAAACTCACGGCCACCAGTATTGCCCATGCTATCGCCCAAACCTATTTGAAGGTCGATAGGGCTCTTGGGTAAGGATCTTGTCGATAATCGAATTGATGACTGCAATCGTAACTACATCACTCCCACCGCTAAGCATTATGTTGATGAGCTTGTTCACATCGGCAATAGTAATCTCGCCATCAAAGTTCACATCATAATCGTTTATGGGGTCATTGTCCTTCTTGCCTTGCATGAATTTGTAGTCGATGTAGTCACCCGGGATTGTGAAGCGGACAATGGCCTCACGATAGGCCAAGTCGGCGGGCAGAGGCTCAGCGGTTACTGACGCATTCACTTCCCAGCCAGACTCGTAGTTCTCAATATCCTCGAGTCTGATACTTAACCAATCTGGCAGTTCTTCAATACCATTCCACGTCAAGACATAGTCTTCAGAACCATACCATGAGTAATAATCAATACCTTCAATCAGGAAGGTATCGCTTTCGTATTCAACATTCTTACCCAGCACACCACCCTCTGGGGGGAAAGTGTACTCGCCATCTTCGAATAAATTGTTGAAAGTAATGAAGGGATTCTCGGTCGAAAGGAAGATTGCCATACCCGTCTTCTTAGCGCCAGAGCGGAAGAAGTTGTTCAGACCAAGCCAGTTATACTTACCAGTAAAATCGTAAACTGGTTTGCCTTCACCATCAAATACTGTGTCGCCATTCTCATCAAGCCGGACTGTGTTAATCGGATACTTCAAGTAAGCCAACTCGCCATATCCCTCATCCTCGTCATAGTTAGAGCTGATGCACGATGTAAAATCACCGATCGCATCATTATCGTTGTAACCCTCAATCACCACAAGAATCGGACTATCAATCGTGGGAGTATACTCAAAGGTCAGCTCAGGATCTTCTTCGTCAGCATCAAACAGGGTAAACTCCACAAAACCAACGTTGTCCTCGATGGTTGATTGAGTGATGTAGCCCTCACCGCTAACGATGAGCTCACCAGGAATCTCGGGCAATTGTACAATGGAAGAATCATCATAAGCAGGAATCCCGTCCAACTTATAAACCTTACAGGTCAGCTTGGCGTTATCAGCATTTAACCTGTCCACATTAGTGATTGTAAAAAGACCGACCTTCTTCAACAGATATGGCTTGGACGGTTTCTCAAAAGCCTGTGCAATGCCATCGATGTGCTGGCCATTCTTGCCAAACCACCAACCCACCTGGTTACCATCGGCAGGCACCGCACCACTATAATAAACAAATGGGTAATCGTTGCGATGATTACGGCCAATCAGTGACTTGCTGGAGCACCAGTAATCAACATCGGTTTCACCGCTGATCAAAACATCTGCGGGAACAGAAAACACATTAAAGGGAGTGCTACCATCAACCACAGGATTTTCAGGTGAACCATTATTATTGATAACACCCATCTGATAGTCATACCACGTGCTGTTCTCATCATCGGGATCACCATCTATGGCATAAAAGATGGGAACCTTCGAAATCTCTATGCCATAAGTGACATTAGCTTCCATCTTGTCGTCAACGGGAAAGATGCTATTTTCCTCGCTGTCATACTTAAAAATGTCCCATGCTACATGGGTATTCTCGTCTGCTCCATTAACATGACCGCGGTAAGTGTAATTTGCAAACGGTTTCATGAAAAGGAACGGAGTCTGGTAAGAATAGCCAAAAGAGCCATTAATGGATAAATCACCTACAAAAAATGCTCCAGCGGGACGATCGTACCAATTTTCCAGGGATGCTTCCCGTTTCGGGGCCTCGTTCACTAAAGGAGAGCCAGGAATGCGCATCGTGTTTACCTCATGCCGAGCCTGGGGTTTTGATTTACGTTGCACTTGCGTTGTACTATTCACCTTAACGCCAGACCGTTTTACTGGTACGCCGGCGATTGCCAAGGTTGAAAAGATGAGTACAAAAAAAACAGTCAACAGATACTTTTTCATAATCTATACATAACTCTAAAGTTTGTAAACGCTTATAACTCATCTAACCCTAACATCTATTAATGTCAGTTTTATGGATGCAAAGATATATCATTCCATTCAAAAAAACAAATTGAAACGGGGAGCCTTCAATCAGGTTCCCCGTTTCTACAGGTAATAGATGATATGTTAAGAAACTGTAATGTCGTTCAGTTCTAAAAAATTCATCAATTATTGGGTCAACAGAATATCAATCAGAGCGTTGATGTCTGCGATAGAGATATCACCATCGGTGTTGACATCGGCACGTACCATGGTTTCAGCATCGGCCTCACCACCCAGGATGATGTCGATCAGAGCGTTAACATCGGCGATAGAAACATCACCATCACCATTCACATCACCACGGATACCAATCTTCTCACCCTGCATGAACTTGTACTCGATGTAGTCACCAGGAATCTCGAAGCGGACAACGGCCTCACGATAAGAAACGCCTGCGGGCAGAGGCTCAGCGCTTACAGCTGCATATACCTCATAACCGCTATACTCGTCACCCTCAACATCCTCGAGTTCGATATTTAACCATTCGGGAATTTCGTCATTGCCATTCCAGGTCAGGAGATAGTCCTCAGAACCATACCATGAGAAGAAATCAATGCCCTCAATCTGATAGATCTCGCCATCAATCTCAACGTCCTTAACCAGGTCGCCTCCCTCAGCAGGGAAAGTGTGCTCACCATCCTCAATTGAATAGTTGAAGGTGATGAAGGGATTCTCGGTCGAAAGGAAGAGGGTGAAACCAGTCTTCATTGCGCCAGACTGGAAGAAGTTATTCAGACCACGCCAGCGGTATGTGCCAGTGAAGTCATAGACAGGATTGCCCTGCTCGTCCTTCACGGTATCACCAGTCTCCTCATCAATCCTTACAACGTTAACAGGATACTTGAGGAAGGCCTGCTCACCATAACCTTCATCGGTTACTTCATCACTAGCAACGCAAACCGAGAAGTCCTGAAGGTCAGGATTGTCATTATAACCTTCAATCACAACAAGGATCGGGCTGTCAATCGTCGGGGTGTACTCATAAGTCAACTCGGGGTCTTCCTCATCAACACCAAACAGGGTAAACTCTACAACACCATAGTTGTCCTGGATGGTTGACGGGGTGATGTAACCCTCACCACTAACGATGAGTTCACCAGGAACCTCGTTCAAAACAACAGATACACTATCGTTGTAAGCAGGAATCTCGTCCAGCTTGTAAACCTTACAGGTCAGCTTAGCGTTGTCAGCATTCAACCTATCCACGTTAGATACGGTATAGAGACCAACCTTCTTCAGCAGATAAGGGCTGGTCGGCTTCTCAAAGGCCTGACCGAGACCATCGATGTGATTGCCATTCTTACCGAACCACCAACCATTCTCGTTGCCTTCGGCAGGAGTAGCACCTGCATAATAGGAATAGAGGTAGTAGTTGTTACCATCACGACCACCACCTACGAAGGAACGGCTTGAAGCCCAATAATCTACCTCGCTGCCATCGTCGTTCATCACCTTCTCGCTGGGGAGAGAGAATACATTGACAGGAGTCTCAGACTCTACAATGGGGCTCTCGTAGCTACCACCCATGTTGTGATCAACCAACTGATAAACAAACCATTCACTGTTTTCACCATCGAGGGGACCATCAACAGCGTAGAAAATAGGCGTCGGATCAGTCTCCATAGAATAATTCACCGTGACATTCTGATCGTAGTCAACGGAGTACATGTTCTGGGCACCATCATACTTGTAAACATCCCATGCGAGATTGGTATTCTCATCAGCACCAGTTACAAAGCCATAGTATGTATAGTCGGTAAAGGGCTTTGCAAACAGGAAGGGTGCACTATAGGAATAGCCATATTCACCATCAACTGAGATAACGTGCACATAGAAAGCACCAGCAGGACGACGATACCAGTTCTCCAAGAAAGCCTCCTTCTTGGGAGCCTTTTTCATAACAAGAGAGCCAGGAGCACGCATGGTGTTGGTCTTCATTTGCGCCTGAGGCATTGCCATGCGCTGTAACTGAGGATGGTTCACCTTAGCGTCAGAACGTTTCACAGGAGTTGTGGCAGTTGCAGCTGCGGCAAGCATGAGAGCCATTGCTCCTAATAGTAAAGTCTTTTTCATAAATGAATCAAAATAAATATGTTAATAAAAAAATGATTGAGTCTTTCTTAAGACTAATGAAACAGCCAGGGCAACGTCTGTCCAGGGGATGGTCACCCTGGCTGTATCTTTTCTGCTACAGATTACTGGAGAATCCAAATGATGTAGTTGGCTGCATTACCGCTCTGAGCCATTTTCATATTGACTGGAGCCAGCAAAGAATTGGCACTCAAGTCATAGGCCACTGAGCCAAACGTATTCACCAACTGTTTCATCGTGGGGCAGTTATTGGCGTAAACCTCGCCATACCTGTCACCCTCGGGGGCTACAGTAAAACGAACCTGGGTATCACCTGCAGACTCCATGGTCACATAATAGGTGGGATTGTACTTGACAGAACCCTTCTTTACATTATAAGATACTGTGTAGGTTCCCAGATCCTGGTCATAGGCGAACTGAATATAGTTCAACGTTGACTTATTGTAAGCCTTCAGTTCGTCGGCAATCGTACTGATCATGTCAGCAAAGATGCCTCCCATCTTGGCAGGTTCTGATCTCCAGACAAACGACTGGGTCTTGAAAATGCTAGACAGGACATCGGCGGTCATGGTTGTCTGATGATCATCACGGCACAACAATGAACCATCGGCCTGACGGATGAAGTTCTTCACCAGGTAACCATCGAGCATGACGGGATCCATGAAGGAAAGACCATCATGGGTAATGATCACGTTGTGGGTCTCGGCTGTCGAGATCTCATCGGCACCCTCACGGAACATCTTCAGGATGCTGGTAGCACCGTTCTTGACGATCCAGCGCACACCGTTGGGCAGGTTGATATAAACCTGATTCACCTTAGAGTTGAAGAAGGAGTCGGCCATTGCCACAACCTCGTTCATATAAACCTCATCGTCAATATCCTGACTTACACGAGTCATGATCATGTTGATGAATCTTTCTGATCTGGTGGGCTTCTTACCGGTGAGGTAGAGAGTATCGCCAGAATACTTCATGATGTCAAACTCGTAGTTTCCCTCGTGACCATAACCACTCTCATTGACATCGGTAGTACTCTGAGCGCTACCGGCACTGGGAATGTCATAGGGATCAGCAAAGAGGTGGAAATACTTGTTGTAGGTATTGAACGAGAGCACGGGTCCATTGTCGGCAATCACTTCCCACATGGAAACATCGCTACCATAAGCCGAAGAGTTCAAATTTCCGACGTTGAGATAGTTGATCCACTTGTTGTGACCAGAAATCTTTACAGAACCATCCTTAGAGAAGGTCATCAGATAAATATAACCCTGCTCCTCTTCATTGCAGAAGTACTCAAGTTGCCACTTGCCACCCTGACTGGTGAGGATATCGGTATATTCTGCTCTTGCCTTATCCAAGCGGATAACGGCATCCTCATCGAAGATGTTGTCAACCTCATTCTTGCATGACGCCAGCGAAAGGGTGGAGAGAACGGCCAGCGTCAGTAATGAAATATTTAAAAACTTTTTCATTTTATCTTCATTCATGTTATAGGTAAAACATTAGTGAATGTTATAGACTTGACGGCGCAGTGAATCCATGTCATAGTGCATCTGGCGCTTGCGAACCTCTTTACGCAGTGAATCAAGATCCACATTCCAAGCGTCGTGGAACCACTGGCGGGCAATCTGAACCTTCTGGAGGATAGCCTCGTCACCGGCGATGCCATCCTTATCCTCAACGGCATAGACAACAATGCGGTTACCCGACTTGTCACGCTCGTTCTTCCAGTAGGTGTGGACTACGCCATCAACAGTAACCCTTGCGATGTTACGCTCATCACTGGGATAGAGAGCCACCTTGTCCTGCTCGCTGTCATTATTGGGATAATAGTAGAAGCTATAGTAAGTAGCATCAGTATCATCTTCACTGGCATCGGTTGCCCAGCCACGTGCAGCATAGTTGAGGACAGCGTTCCACTCAGGATCGGTATAGGTGATGAAGCAGGCGATAGTCTCGGCAAAGTCCTCACGATACTCACTAGAAGCATAGGTGGTCACAAAGCCAAGAGAAGTCACCTCTAAACCACGACCGGTCCAGTTGGTGGGGTCATACTTACCTACTGAAATGGTATTGAACTCTGAGGGATAGGTCTTGGTCTGGTGGAGGATGTGAGCAAACTCATGATGCATGGTGTGGAAGTACAGGTCATTCATCATCTGGAAGTTGTTCACATTCATCGAGTTCACCTTGAACAAGGTAATCTTCACACCGCCTTCGGCAAGACCCACGGTCTCGCTACCCGACGAAACGTTGAGTGCGGGAGAACCAACCATGAGCAGGATGCGAGGACCATACAACTTGAGGAAGTCGGGGCCTGCAATCGTGTCATACACGTCAAACCACAAGTGCTTGCACAGCACAGCCAGGTCAACAGCATTGTCATACTGAGCAGGAACCAGGTTGTAGTTCATGTTGGTGCTGATGTCGGGCAACTTGTAGAGGAACGTCAAATTGTATTTATCAAGGTAATTATCCTTGAGGAACTTATCGAGCTGATAGGAATAAGACGTGGGATCCAGCGTTTCATCAACGTCGGGGAAAATCGTCGGACCCAGCTTATCCTCACTGCATGATGACATCGCCATCGAAGCGACTGCCACTAACAGTAAAGCTGAAATATAATATTGAATTTTCTTCATAACTATGATCTCTTATTCTTTATTAATTGTTAGCAATACAGGCATTAGCTGACACACCAAAGCCATTCTCGGATTGCACTAATGTCCTGCGGACGTTGGGCTCTAAGCCGGCACCGATTACCTCATTGGGAATCTGAATAGCATAGCGGTCATCGAGCACACCGAGGGTATAAACATTACTGATACCCATCTTGTGGGTGATGGTGAAACCGTAGCGCTTGATGTCAAACCAGCGATTACCCATGTGGATCAACTGGATGCGGCGGAAGTGCTGAACGCACTGCATGTAAGGCTCAATCTCGGGAGTCATGTGATAGGTATCACTGGGGCAAACCTCGTCGATGTGGAACTCCTTAACAATGCCATAGCTGTCATAGCCGCGGCTGATCTGATAGCTCTGAGTATAGAACTTGGTGATCAAATCCTTGGTCAGCTCAACCATGTTGTAATTAGCGGTTGAATCAAGTTTCAAGTGGTCATGGTTCCAGAGGTAGAGATCGTCAAAGGCGGCATCAATATTACCCAGGAACAAGTTAGCCTCGGCACGCAGCAGAAGAATCTCTTGGCTGGTGAACTCGGGACGAATCATGTGAACATAACCGATACCTGCAATCTTGTCGGTGTACTCAAACTGTTCCCAGCAATTGCCCATGAAGATAGCACCATACTCGGAATGTGCCGAAGAGCTCAAGAAGCTGTTGGTGAAGCAGGGCATCATTGACCAGGTTTCCTTGTCCTTACCGCTACCATAGCTGTAACGACAGTTCTCCCAAGTCGGGCCAGGGCCACCGATCGAGCCACGCAGGCCTTCACGGGCAGTCCAGAACCTGTTGCCCCAACGGCGCAGCCAGGTGCTGTAGGTATCAATCATCATATAGTTACCGGGACGGTCAACGCTGGTATAGTAACGTGCGCCATTGTCCAGATCATAGAAATCTTTATCCCAGAAGTCGTTACGCATCGACCTGGGGTCATTGCCCTTGAAAGTGGCAGTAGCATAGTCAACCACCTTGTCATACTGACGCTTTGCGGTATAGAAACGAGCAGCAAAGGCGTTAGAAGCAGCCACGTTAAAGTGGTACTTGGGCACCTCATAGAACTCGTCGGTCACCAGCTTCAGGCCTTCCAACATATCCTTCTCGATGTTGTCATAGGTCTGCTGGAGAGTACCACGGTCATACTTGGGGTCGAGCTGAGTCTCGGGCTTGGTAGCATAGGGGATACCGGGCAGCGTAGTGCTGATTTGGGGACCACGGTAAGGCATGCAGAACACCTGAGCCAGGATATAGTGGTGATAAGCGCGAACCATGAGTGCCTCACCCTTGATAGCGTTCATGCGGGCTCTGTCTTGTGCACTGATGGGTTCTCCCTCAATTTCACCTACATTATCAAACTCTTCAATTTTCTCGAGTACAGCATTGGCCGCTGCAATCGCACCATAGCAACCGTTCCAGATTCCGGAAGGAGAATCAGAGTCACTGATATCGAGGGTCACATCCTCCCAAGCATAAATCTGCTCATCATACTGGTTGTAGGATGAATAGTTGTAACGCATACCATCGGCACTGGGAGAGTTGGTATCGATGACATTATCGCTTGACAGCTCACCCAGGGCAGCATAGTTGGTCTGCGTGTAGGCAGTAACAAGTAACTGCTCGAGCTGATCAAGGTTCTGCAGATACACACGGGTATCGGGCACCTTTTCGAGGAAGTCCTTGCAAGAACTCAAGCCGATAAGCGCGATCGCAACAAATAAGATTTTATATCGTAGTTTCATAATCTTCTTTAATATATATAATGTGGAACATCTATTACTACATTACATACCCAAACGCATAGTAAGGGTGAACTGCTTGGGAGTAGGCGAAGCCACACCACCACTATTGAAGAACTCGGGATCCTGACCATTGAGTTTCTTGTCAGAATAGAGCAGGCAGATATTGGTAGCAGCAAGCTTAACCGAAGCGGTCGTCAGACGCAGATGCGAGATGAGCGACTTGGGCACATCATAAGTAAGAGAAATCTCTTTCAGACGAATGAAGCCACCGTCAGCGATGCGATCGGTGCTGTAGTTGTAAGCATTGTAGGCCTGACCCAGATAGGTGTTGGAGTAAACCTGACGACGCGATGCGATAGCAGGAATGGTGGTAACATTCTCATCACCGGGAAGAACCCAACGGTTCTTGAAGTCCTTGGTGAACGAGGTCAAGTCGCTGTAAGCGTAAGCGAACTTAGGCTCAAGACGAAGCTTGTTACCGAATGCATAGGTCATAAACACATTCAGGTGGAAGCCCTTAAAGCTGAAGTTGTTGCCAAAACCGCCAGTGAAGGTGGGATCAACAGGACCTTCATACTTGAGGAAGCCCAGCTGCTCAAACTCCTGGAAGTTCAGACCAGTGTTAGAGATGTCGCCGTGCTCGTCGATGACCAGAGGCATACCATGCTCATCAAGACCAGCAAAGGGAATCGAGAAGATGGCACGGTGGGGATAACCCTCCAAGGGGAAACCGCTACCACGCACCAGGTCGATGACGCGTGAGCGAGACTGCAGCTTGGTAATCTCGGTCTTGGTGTAGGAGAAAGTGAAGTCGGTATCCCAAGCGAAGCCACCGGCACGTTTGGGCTCGATGTTGTGGGTAGTGAGGGTGAACTCAATACCATGAGACTTCATCTCAGCCACGTTACCATACTTATTAGTCTCACCACCGACACCCTGGGTGCGGATCAGACCAATCAGGTCGAAGTTGTTACGAACATACCAGTCAAACACGAAGTTGATGCGGTTCCAATAGAAACCGAGGTCAAGACCAAGGTCAAACTCGTGCTTCTTCTCATAGGTGAGCTCGCTGTTACCCAGACCATTCAATGCAAGACCCATCTCATAGGTGCTCAGCTCCTGACGCCAGGGGCGAGTGGGATAATACAGGGCCTCGGCGTTGGCAAGGCTGGTGGGACCACTCTCGGCGGTCAGCGAGTAGCTCAGACGCAACTTGGCGTTAGAAACGATACCCTTGTTGAAGAGTGCGCTACTGGTAAAGAACGGCTCATCGTGGATGTTCCATGCAGCCGAAATGTTCCAAGTGGGAAGCCAGCGGCTCTGCGAAGTGCGGCCCATCTGGTTAGAGCCCTCATAACGCAGGGTGCCGTTCAAGATGTAGCGACCCAGCAAAGCATAGTTAAGGTTGGCGATGTAAGCCATGTCGCGGCGGTGGTATTCACCTACGCTGTAGTAGCTACCGTTCTCCTCCTGAATCTGCTTGAACAGCTTATAGTTGGTGAAGGGCAGGTTACCGTTGGCGTAAACGATACCCCAAGCGTTAAATGACTCACTGAAACGATCGAAGCGGACAGCCTCCATAGCAGCATAGATGTTGATCAGATGGTTGCCGTGACCGAAGTCCTTCATGTATTGTCCCGAAGCACGGAAGGTAAAGGACTTGTTGTTATTCTTTTGATAGAAGAGCATACCACCCTTGTTAAGAATCGTCTCGGGGAGTGCGTTCTCGACATCGGGGTCGGTATATAGGTAGGAGTTAGACGAACGGATAATAGCATTATCGGGGTCGATACCTGCACGATAAGCCATAGCCTGGTTACTGTTGTCGAGCACGTAGTGGTTCTGCTCGGTGGTAGCAACACGCATCGAACCCAGCACATTGAATTCCAGTGACTGGTCATCCTTGACAATGGGCTTGATGTTCAACTCGCCCTGGAACTTGAGGTCGGTCACGTTCAGGTCGATGTAGTTCATCTTCAACTCGTCAAAAATATTGAAAGTGGTATAGTTGCGCACATAACGCTGATAGGGGTCAACGGTACGGGCAGTGTTCAACGAGAAGCTATAGGGGTTGATATCGAAATCGCGCCTTACTTCACCGTTTACAACGTCCACATTCTGGCTCAGGGTACCGGGAGCCTTCTGCTCACGGAAACTGTCACTGTTCAGGATCTTGATGCGGATCCTGTCAGTCAGGTTGTAAATAGCATTGGCGTTAAAAGTATAACGCTCAACACGGCTGCTCTTGTACCATCCCGGATCCATCATTACCGAAGCCGAGGTGTAGAACGAGCCCTTGTCAGTACCACCGGAAACGCTCACCGAGTGGTTCTGCATGATGTTGTGGTTGAACAGGAGGTCAAACCAGTTGGTGTTACGCATCTCAGCCTCACGGAGGAACTGGTTGCGTGCATTCTGTGTGTTAGGCAGAGCATAGGTACCGGTTGCCGGATCATAGGTATCCATCAGATTGTACATCTGGCCATAGATACCCGAAGTGGTGCTGTTCACCAAGCTGGCATACTCCAGCCAACCTTTCTGCTCCATCTCACGCAAGATACTCATCTGCTCCTGCGAGTTGCAGATGTTGAAGTCGCGGTAGTTGGGCTTCAAGCGGTAGGTAAACTCACCAGTGTAGTTGATCGAACTCGTACCCTTGCGGCCGGTCTTGGTCGTGATTACGATCACACCGGCATTTGCCTTAGCACCATAGATTGAAGTTGCGGAACCGTCTTTCAGAATCTGGAAGCTCTCGATATCGTCGGCATTAAGACCAGCGACAGCCGAGGCAATCAGCGTGTTGGCATCACCCGATGACAGATCATCGGCACTGATGTCCACGTTGTCCTCCAGAACCACACCATCGACTACCCACAGAGGCTTGGAGCTACCATAGATAGAAGTAGCACCACGCACGCGGATCTTAGGAGCGGTACCGAAAGTACCCGACACGTTTTGTACCTGCACACCAGAGACGCGGCCTTCAAGGCCACGACTTACGTCTGCTACACCCGAGAGTTTTGCCTTTTCGGCATCCACGCTCTGGGTAGCACCGGTGAAGAGTCGTTTGTCCACCTTCTGATAGCCAGTGACAACGACTTCGTTAAGCATCTCACCCTTGGGCTTCAACGTAATTGTCATGCCTGACTTGGCAGCCACGACAGCATCTTCATAACCCACATAGGTAACTTTAATCTTGGTGCCTGTTGGCACGTTCAAGGTAAAATGACCGTCGAAATCGGTGGCAACGCCGTTCTTGGGATTGCTCTGCTGAACAACCGAGGCACCGATAACCGGTTCGTTGTTCTCGTCAACCACCGTACCACTGACTTGAGCCGAAGCACCAAGCGTGGCAAGTGCCATGACAAGGAACAAGAGAAAATGTTTTAGACTCATAAATTTTAGTTTAATTAATTAGTTATTAATGTTTTATAAGTTTACCTGCACATTACCTGCCTTGCCAATGGAGAGTATTGGGCTTCAAAACTCTATTCAATCTCCTACTTGAAAGAAAAGATTCTATCTGGATTTCATAAGGAAACCCTTTTCAATCCCTATAAGGGGTTGATTTACTTAAGTTTCTTAGTTTCTTAACTCCTCATCTATAAAAGACAGGCTTGCAAAGTTAGTTTTTTTTTTTAATATAATGTAAATTTGTCAAAAAAGTTTTTCTTTTTTTTTACAGTATAGCACTCCGAAAAAACACTAAAGCGTTCATTTTCAGTGAATTAATTATAATTATTTTATATTTAACTGATTATCAATCACTTAATCAAAAATTCAGTTTTTTAACAGATTTTCAGTCTGAGGGAGCCATCATTTGCAATAAACGCAGTAATTTTGTGCAGCTGCTTCACAAATCCAATAGTGCGGCATGAACAATTCAAGAAAATGGAGATAGTTTACGACGACAACCACATCATCATTGTCAACAAGAGCGCAGGAGAGCTGGTGCAGGGCGACCGCACGGGTGACCCTACACTCATCGACTCGGTGAAAGCCTGGATCAAGGAGAAATACAACAAGCCTGGCAATGTGTTTCTGGGGGTTACTCACCGCATCGACCGTCCCACCTGCGGGCTTGTGGTGATGGCAAAAACCAGCAAGGGCCTTTCAAGAATGAACGAACTCTTCCGTAAGGGCGAGGTCCACAAGACCTACTGGGCTGTCGTCGGCAAGCAGCCACCCGAGCCCGAGGGCACGCTCACACACTACCTCAAGAGCGTAGAGAGCAACAACAAAACCCACGTGAGCATCGTGCCACGCGAGGGTCATCAGAAGGCCGTGCTCAACTACCGCGTCATTGCTGCAAGCCAGCGCTACTGGCTGCTCGAAGTGGATCTGATCACAGGACGCAAACATCAGATCAGAGCACAGCTAGCGGCCATCGGCTGCCCCATCAAGGGCGACCTCAAGTATGGAGCCCCCCGCAGCAATCCAGACGG
>CAMYUW010000023.1 GCA_947302275.1 uncultured Prevotellaceae bacterium | reverse complement strand
GCCTGGACAGCATCCAGTTTAACGACTCGCTGCGCTATACCACACGCCTGAACGGCCGCACCATTTACGGCGGCGGCGGAGTCATGCCTGACGTATATGTACCCATCGACACCACCGAGTACTCCACCTATTACCGCGACTTGACCGCCAAGGGCATCATCAACCAGTATGTCATCCAGTATGTGGACAAGAACCGCAAGAGCATCAGCAAGCAGTTCGCTACATTGCAGGACTTTGACGGCGGCTTTACTGTCACCGACGATATGATGCGCGATTTCATCGCTATGGGCGAGAAGGACAGCGTGAAATATGACGAAGAGAAATACCGTACCAGCGAGCAATTGATCAAGGACATCATCAAGGGCCTTATCGCCCGCGACGTGTATAGCGACCAGAGCGCTTACAATGTCATCATCAACCATCGCAACCGCGATCTGCAGGCCGCCGTCGCCGTCCTCAACGACCGCGACCGCTACAACAGCCTGCTGCGCGAAGGCAACACCGACTACGAACGTCTGGTCAAGAAAACCAAGGAATAACCCATCTAGTTATTCTAGAGTTTCTAGATTATCTAGAGAAAACGACACTCCTGCGGAACCAGACCGCAGGAGTGTCGTTTTTTCTATCAACTGCCAGGCAGGGGCGGTGGCGTTGAGGAGGGTCTGTCGCCAGGGAAAGGCGGAGGTGTCATGCGGGCCTCATCTCGTTGATGCAGGTCGCTAATGCGGCGCATCGTGCCCTTATACACTCGCCAGATGAGCAGAATAAAGAGGATATTGATAAGCACCGACAAGGCGGGGAAAATACCCTCGCTGAAAGCCAGCGCGTCATATACCCAATGAATCACCACCGGTACCGCCAGCACACAGACCGCCGTGAGCCTGGAGCGGTCGCCAAAGTGCCGCTTACTGTAAAAGTAGCCCATTGCGCAGGCAATGGCAAAATGGGCGGGAACGGCGGTTATGGCACGCACGATGGCAGTGCCTACCCAATCCTCGCTCTGAAGCAGGTATAGGATATTCTCGGTGCCGGCGAAACCCAGTCCTACACAGGCAGCATAGACAATACCGTCGAAATACTCATCATAATATGGATTCTTGCGCAGGAAGAACCACAGCATCAACAACTTGGCCATTTCCTCGGGCAATGCGGCCGCAAACAATGCGGTGCCTACCGCTCCCCTGAATGACCCCAAGTCATAAATCAACAGCCCCATCATCGACATGGACTGGGTAATCAACAACGTGACAAACGTCGAGCCCACGCCATAAAGGAAAGCCAGAAAGAGCATGCGCAAGGGCTCAGGACGCAACGAGTCTTTCTGATAAATCCACCAGCCCAAAATCACGGCTGGTATCAATGCAGTGATGATAATGAGTAGCATTGTCGTGATTCTCTAAAAAAGCGCCCGATGATAGTACTCGGTCATCATCGGGCGCTTGAAATCGGTTAATAATTAGTTATGTCGTACTCTTTACAGGGCCAGACGCAGACCAATCGTGTAGGTACGCATGCCTGACGACTCATACTCGCGGCTGGTCGAACGGCAATCGCGGGGCAGGCTGAACCAGCAACCGCCACGAATCACATGACGATAGCTGGCGTCAGGATTCTCGGGCTGCTCCATGTCATAGGGCACGTAAGCGTCACTGCACCACTCGTGGACATTACCACTCATGTCATACAGGCCCATCTCGTTGCTGTGCTTTGAGCCAACCATGTGGGTACCGAAATCGGGGCTCTCGATGCCAACCACATAACTGTTGCCATAATACCAAGCCACCTCGGCCAAATCATCGCTGCCGGCATACATGTAGTTGCGGCTCTTGTTGGCACCGCGGGCTGCATACTCCCACTCGGCCTCGGTGGGCAGACGGAAGTTTTTACCCGTAATGGCGTTCAAGCGGGCGATAAACTCCTGGCAATCAATCCAGCTCACCTGCTCAACAGGACGGTTAGGTTCACCAGTGAAGCCGCTGGGATTGGTACCCATTACGGCCTGCCACAATTCCTGGGTCACCTCGGTTTGGCCAATGCTGTAGGGTTCAAGGGTCACCTCATGGGCAGGCAGCTCGTCAGCATCAGCGATGCCGGCATCGACAGCCACGCTATCAACGCCCATGGTGAATGTGCCACCCTCGATGGGCACCATCTGGAAGGAAACACCATTCACGGTGAACATTCCGGGGATGGTATTGTAATTCTGCATGCGCTCGATAAACGAGTTGGCGGCAGCCTGCAATTCGCTGAAGTTATCATCGAGAACCGAGCTGCAATCCAGCAGGAGCATCACGAGGGCGCTCGAGTAAGTCCTCTCAATCTCGGGCAGACGGTCTGCCGAGAATTCAGTGCTGGCCTCCCAAGCCTCCTGATCCTCAATCCAGTACCATTCCTGCAGATTCTTTTTCACAATGCGGTCTTCGCTATCCAACTGGATGCCGTCGAACACCAACGTCACAAACATACCATCAACGCTTGTTGCGGCAACACTGTCACCGGCGTTGCAGGTCAGACCTTGATAAACGATGTTGGTCAGACTACGGGTCTTCAGCGAGAAAGTACCCTCGATGTAAACCTCCGACTCGTCAACATTGTTGGCGCCGACCTCGTCAAAGGTGAAGCGGATGCGGGTTCCTGTTCCCACGCCGGGGAATACCAGGGTCAGAGTTTCGGACATGTTGCGGCTTACCAGATCATCGGCAATAGCTTGCAGCTTGGTGTTTACTTCTGCCATGCTGCTGGCCTCCATCGCCTTCACTGAATCACTTGCCAAAGCATAAAGGTTGTTGCGGAACTGGTTGGCATCCTTGATGTGATCATTGAGCAGACCCACTGTGTAGGCCTTGATGGAGCGGCCGTAAACGCGCTCGTTCGAGATGCGGTTGCTCAGTGCAGCGGCATACTCGGCCTCGGTCTCATACTTGTCTGTCATCATCAGCGAGCCTTGATCCAGACCCTCGGTGAACGTCACGACAGCAACATTCTGCAGGTTCTCGGGATACTGGGCGGCATTGAGTGCGTCAAGCGCCTTGTCCACCGAGTAATAAAGCAAGCGTCCGGGCTGGGTCGTCAATGAGTTGACAAACTCAGTGAATCCGGCAACCGAAGTGGAATCCAGATAAGTGAGTTCCTTAGTCGTCAAGGTCTGGTTATAACCGATCAGACCCATGTACATACCCGTCTCGGCAGTAGGAACCACGGGACCGGTCAAAATGATGTCGATAAGCGCGTTGATGTCGGCAATGGTGATGTCACCATCATGGTTCACATCACAACTGGCAGTACCATTACCACCGAGAATTGCATCAATCACAACATTGACATCGGCAATTGTTACATCTCCATCAGCGTTCACATCACCTTCGATATTACTCGAATAACGATGAGGACCGGCAATGGCCATCACTGTTGATAATAAAATCAACGAAAAAAGCGTAGTTAGTCTCATGTTTATACTATTTAGTTAATATGTTTTGCCGCATTTATTTCAACTTACAAAATTACACCTTTTTTAGAAAAAAAACAAATCAATTGGCCACAATAGTTATTAACAACGTAGTTTTTTTTTCAAAAACGGGCATCTTTCTTGCCCAATTCAGACACTATAGTTATCCAAAACGGGAAATTCCCCTGCATTCAATCGATGCCGACATGTCACAGTTTGAAATATTTTTACTACATTTGCATCCCGAAAAACCATAGTGGCTCAAATGGTATCCATTACACATCTGATAGGGGTTGTTCTGACCGTTGCTCTGCTGCTGGCAGTCAGTTGGCTGTCGGGCCGCAAGGTGAAAGATGCCCACAGTTTCACCACTGGCGGCAAGTCCGGCAGCTGGATGGTCTGCGGTGCGCTATTGGGTACCCTTGCAGGCGGCCAGAGTACTATCGGCACTGCTCAATTGGCATTCTGTTACGGCTTGTCGGCTTGGTGGTTCACCATTGGAGCGGGTCTTGGATCACTGGTTCTGGGACTGTTCTATGCGGGGCCGCTGCGACGCAGTGGTTGCTCCACCCTGCTCGAGGTGGTGAGCTGCGAATATGGTCACAAGGCCGAGACGGTCGGTTCAATGCTCTTTTTGATCGGCATCTTCATCAGCATCATGTCCCAGGTGCTCTCGTCATCAGCAATGATCAGCAGCCTGTTTGGCATCACTGCCGTGTGGGCGTCACTGGCTGGTGCTGTGCTCATCATGCTGCTGGTGTTATTTGGCGGCATCCGCAGCGCTGGCGTTGGCGGCATTGTCAAGCTGATTCTATTATACCTGTGCTCGATTGTGGCAGGCATTGTCGTGTGGCATGTAGCCGGAGGTTTGTCAGGACTGCGCGACGGGGTGGACGGCATCTACCAGTCAGCCGCCATCACCCATCTCAACGGACTGACCGACATCGAGAGCATCCATCACCGCTATGGCAGCGCCTTTGCCCGTGGGTTCTTTAAAGATATGGGTGGTTGCCTGTCGCTCATTCTCGGTGTGGTGTGCACCCAGAGCTATGCCCAATGCATCTGGTCGGCGGCCAGTACTAAGAAAGCTCGACGCGGCGCCATATTGTGCTCGTTGTTCATGCCCATCATCGGTGCAGCATGCACACTCGTGGGCATCTATATGCGTGGGCATTATGTCACTGCCGATGAACTTAAAGCGATGGAGACCGCTGGCGAGATCCTGCCTGCAGGCATTGGGGTCATCGAAAACTCAGCACAGGCTTTCCCCGCATTCATTCTCAGGCATTTGCCCGCTTGGCTGGGTGGACTGATGCTAGGAACAATGCTCATCAACATTTTGGGCTGCGGCAGCGGTCTGTCGCTGGGTGCGGCCACCATCCTGGTTCGGGATGTATATGGCAATTTCAAGCGCCGCATGGGCATGAAAGCCTCTCCCCTATCCCAACTCGCACAGACACGCCTTTCGATTGTAGGAATACTGTTGCTGGCTTTCGCTGCAGCAATGACCTTCAGCGGCACCTTCATCAACGACTTGGGCTTCTTGTCGCTGGGGTTGCGTGCGGTGGCCATTCTCTTCCCCTTGTGTTTCGCTCTATGGTGTCCCGGACGATTCCAACCTAGCCGCGTGGTGCTCTCCATGCCCATTGGCGTTGCCGCCATGCTATTCGCCAAGTTCACGTCACTCCCCGGCGACGCTGTCTATTACGGCCTCACCGCCTCCCTTCTCATCCTCCTCATCCCTCCAACACAAAATACCAATCCTCAAATCCGCTGACGTCCAGTCAGTAACGAGCATTCCCAAACCTCAATCTCAGGCTAAGTCTCAAAGTATAATCAAGTCGTAGTAGCCCACAATACGGCTTTTGATATGTATGCATTGCGGAATTCTCTTAACCACTACGAGAGGCAATGCCCTTCGCCCAAAGGTGCTTGGTCTCATTAACGATATTGATCGGCTACGTAATGATAACAGCTTATTCGACGAGCAACAGCCAACCGAATAAACCGTAATCTTTGATACTCTGAGAACCAATAATGCTACTTTTCCTGGGATTGCAGGATCTCCAGCATTTCGGCAGGGGTTACCACAATGGGCTTCTTGGGAAAGTGCTTGATATTGCCTGTCACTAGAAAAGCATTCTCCTTGGAAAGTGCCACCTCATAGAAAACAATATCTTTGGGGTCAGGAAACGACTCGTCACTGTGAATACGTTTCGAAGAGACGCCTTCCTGTTTGATAAACTCATACAAATCAAGAATGAGTTCCTTATCTATTCTAAATTTGGGGCGTAATAATACGTCATGATATTCTTTCAAAATATCATCATTATAAAGTGCGGTCAAGTCCTTTTTCAGCAGATGTTGAAATACTTTTACAGTGGCAGCATCCGAATTTCTTGATATCAATGCGGACACAATGACATTGGTGTCTAATACTGCAAATACTTTCATTTCCCAGAGCGTGACAATCTTATTTCCTCGTTGATTTCATCTAAGGTCATATCGGGCAATTGGCCATTTTCGGCTTGAGCCCTAATGACTTTAAATGCTTCCATGCCACGTGTTGTCACATCTCCTTTGGCGGCCTTGATTTCAAAGGGGATGGCGCGCTCTCGGACTACGGCCTTTGCAAAGATATTCATTGCCGTGTTCACACTCATGCCAAACTGCGCACACAACTCGTCAAACGCAGCCTTTAAACCAGCGTCCATGCGGACTGTCATCGATACTTGTGCCATAATCTTGAAATAAATTTACGTCATTATGACTGCAAAATAACTACATTTTATTTTATCATGCAAGCAAAATGACGCAAATTTTAAGAAAGTTTATTTATATCTTTACAATCCAAATACTTATTTCTTCTAAATTCACCATCTTATCATTTGTTTAAATCTTGATTGTTCTTCCTGTGTAACTTCAAAACAAGGAATATTTTTGGCTAAAGAGTCTATTTCTTTAGCAAACGTATATTGATTGCCTTTTTTAAAGTTCACGAAAGATGAGAATATCGGAGCCTCTTGTATTTGATTATTATAATTGTGTTGGCTGCCATGATGAGGTATCTGTAAGAGACCAATTGTTGACTTAAGAACTCTTTTTGAAAGATAATAAATCCAATCGAAAAAGTGTTTTTCCATCACACAATCTCCTGTATAAAGACAACTAAAGTTAAAAAAACTCATATACTCATTGTAGTCATAAATCTGATGCTCAAATGCCACTCTTTTTATTAATTCACTTAATGGTTCAAGAGAGGAGTCTTCTAATAGCTTATATGTAAAAGAACTTTGATTTATTAACAAGTTCTTTTTCAAATCATTTGAACTAAATGACAGGACATTTAACGAGTTGACATTTATAGCGGAAACAGATACGCCCTTAATGCCGGAACAACCTTGTTTATACAGACGCCTTAGAAGTTCTATCAAATCAGGTACAATATCTGGATCAGAAAATAACTCAGATACACCATCCATTAGGAAGTACCTTATCTTCTCAATACACTTATTATTCTTAATATCATACAAATCGCCCTCGCTATTTCTGAACCAATTACCGATTTTGCCAGATGACCTTTTTAGGGCCATAAAAAGTTCCACTAAAAACTTTTCTTCTTGTCCTTTATCAACAATAGTGTTGAAGGGCATATAGTACCAACATTCTTCTCCTTTTTCAGTTTCACATACTTTTATTTTTTGAAAACTCCTTATTGTTCTGAATTCATCTTCATATAATTCTTCTTTGAAAATATCATTTCTATAAAAATCTACATAACCATCAGTGAAGTCATTATAATCCACTCCAATGACTTTAATTTCAGAACGAAAAAGGGCTCTAAGGGCCTCAAATGTATCCTCTGATAATTCATTTTCCATCTCTGGCAATAAGATTCTAATCAAATGAGGAAAAAGAAAAGGCACTATCACCGCTATATGCTCACGCTCCTTATTCATTTTTTGTTTTCCGAGAAACTCATCTACGAATTGATATTGATTAGGGCCACCAACACTATTCACATCTGTTTGGGTCCATCTAAAAATTTTAAATCTATGCTCTTTAATTTCATGATACTTCTTGAAAAAAAAATACTTTTGAACCAAATCCTCAACAAGAGATTTCTCAATTGAGTATTCCTCATATAGAGCGTCAACATGGGAATCAGAAATAAACGCTTTTTCCTCAGGGTACCTCGTTATAAGATATACTCTTATCAAAGTTTCAATCTGATTAAGAGACACATTATAAGTTTTAGCAAGTTCTTCAATTAAAGTAGAATCTGCAATCTCATTCACTATAAGTTTTTTTAACCCATTGACATGATCAGCATCAAAATGGGAGATGAATAAGAGATTAAAAGGATGAGGACTTTTGTCCTTTTGCTCTTTTTTGAATTCTTCTATTTCATGATATAGCATTTTTCTTGATGAAAGAGACCCGCAATCATACACTATTGTAGAGTTATATCCGTCCTTGCTATCATTATAGAAACGCTCTGTAAAAAAAGCGCCTTGACCAACTGGATGAAATGTTCTTTTCAATTCCATAATCGAATTGTTTAAGTGTTATTACAAGACTTACATGTAAAGTCAAAATATCTTACGTGTTGAGGATGAGGTCGATGACGGCATTGACGTCGGCGATGTTGACTTCGCCGTCATTGTTAACGTCACCCGAGACGTCGGTATTACTGCTCAAAATCATATCGATCAAGGCGTTTATATCAGCAATGTTTACCTCGCCGTCACCGTTAACGTCACCTGCCATCGAAGCAGTCTCCTTATAGACGAAGCTGATAACCGGGCCATAGCTGGTCATGTGGCTGTTACCGTCAAAATCCTGATAGCCAGTCTTGCAGCGGGCATAATAGGTAGCTCCGTCCTCCATCAATTTGTTATTGACTTTGATTTCCTCAGCGGGCAGCGTGGTTGCATACTGGCCGTTTTTCAAGGTCTCGATGAAGCGTGAGCGTCCCCAGGTGGTCTCGCTGTTGGAAACTTCTATAACATAGGAGGTGGCCCACGTCTGGGGCCTGAGCGTGATGTGCTCACCCTTGCAAAGTACACCGCCATCGACGGGCACGGCAAAACGTGCTGCTGCATGAGCCACCGAGAAACGTACCACGTTGCTGGTCATTGACACGCCATCGATGGTAAGCTGGACGCGGGCAAAATAAGTATTGCCCGGCTCAAGCAACTCGTCGGGGACAATCAGTGACCCGGTGGCCGAAGCGCCAGTGAACACTACATGGGTAAAGGCATCGTCACTTGCTACCTGGAGTGTCGCTTCCTGATCGCTGCCACAGGTGTACCACTCGACGGTGACAGGCACTTCCAAGTCTTCACTGCCGTCGGCAGGTGATATAATCGTGAGCAACATCGGCGTGAAAGCGCGCACCTCACTCACACCACTGTAGCAACTGTCGGCACACGACTGCACACGCCAGTATTGGGTTGTACCATGAGAGAGTTTGTTGAAAAGCAGCGCACTGGCCTCGGTTCCAGTGACCCTTACACTCTCCAGCACAGAACTGAAGTCTGGGCTGTTGGCCAGTTCGACAAGAAAGCTGGTCGCGCCGAGTACCGGATGCCATGCAAAATTGAAAGGGGCGTCCACAGTTGCGCCGTCGCTGGGAGAAATGAGCACGGGATTGTCGAGCTGGTCAAGCTCCACACTCAGGAAAGCGGGTGCCCACTCGTTGCCAAGTCGGTCAAGCACACAAACGGCAAACTGGTAGCCCTGTCGATAAGCCTCCGGAATATTATACGACGGCTCGTAGGTCATCCCCAGCAGATAATCAATCTGGCCAGTGAATGTAGTGGTGTTCATCGTAATGGGGAACGCATACACCGTATAGCGCACATTGTCAAGGCCATCCCAAGTCAAGTCGTTTCCGGCACGGTCAAGATTGCTCACCACTCCTGGGTCACTGGCCTGTTTCCACGGCATCGCGGGCGGCAGGGCAGGATGAGTAAAGACAGTATTTTTGAGATAATGAGCCAACGAATAGCTGTTAAGGGCATACAAGTACTTGCAGGAGTAGAAAATCGCGCCAGGATTACCATCCTGCGAACTGGTGCGGTTGAGCTCCACCTCGTTGGCATATTCCTTATACTGCACGTCGGTCGAGGCACTGGTCAGCGATGAAATCGACGACGAGATATAGACTTGACGCTCAAACTTGGCGGCCACTTTTCCCCACCAGGGCGTGATTTTACCATAATCGGCCGTGGCACCGATGGGCCAATAGACCTGAGGTGAAATATAGTCGATGCTCTGGGCGGCCAGCCATGCCAGCGGGTCGCTGAAAATGCCGTTATACTGCCAGTCGCTGCCTGCGGGACACGGATCAACACCATACTGGCTAGCCACCGCCGAACTGGTAGCTGCTACGCCGGCGGGAGAAATGCCGTAACGCACCTCGGGACGCGTTTCCTGAATCATGTCATAGACAGCCTGAACCATGCGGTTGACGTTGTCTCGGCGCCAGTCGCCAAACGAGAGCGCCGTTCCCGATGCCTGCCACTCCCCATAGTCCTGGGCGGTGGCATCGGTGGGGATTCCCTGAGGATAGAAATAGTCATCATAGAGGATACCGTCCACGTCATAATTGGTGATGATTTCCTTGCACACGGCAACAATGCGATCGATGGTGCGCTGCTGGCCCGGATCGAGGATAATGGTCGAGCCATAGGTGAGCAACCAGCCGTTCTCCTTGAGTTCCCGGTCCTGTTCTGTGTTCCAGTCAGTGCCGGTGCTCCAACGGTAGGGATTCACCCAGGCATGGCACTCCATACCGCGCTTGTGGCAACCTTCCACAACATACTGCAGCGGATCAAACCCCGGATACTGGCCACGCTGGCCCGTGAGGTAACTTGACCAAGGCTCCATACTCGACTGATACATCGCGTCGCACATCGAGCGAACCTGGAAATTCACCGCATTGAAATTGTTGACCTGCAGCGAGTCCAGCAACCGGTCCATCTGAGCCTTCTGCTTTGTGGCTCCGGCTCCTTGGGAGGGCCAGTCAAGACACCATACCGTGGCAATCCATGCCGAGCGGAATTCTCGCTTGGGCATGCCGTAGGCCATTGCCTGCATCATCCATGCCGCGAGCAACATCACAATCAATAAAGTAGAGCCATATCGTTTCATATCCTAAATAATTGTAGTTAATCCTTAAAATATACTTACACCACAAAGGTAGCACAAAAAAACGCAACCACAAGCGATTGCGTTATCCCTTATAGATATTTAACGATTCCGTCCTTTACAAGCGGTCAAAGGGGATACGGGCGAGAAGTTCGCCGAAGCGGTCGGCGCCTTCCTGCAGCTGACCCTCGACCATCTTGCGTACAAAGAATGGCAGACTCAACTGCAACTCGGCTGTACTCATCGTCGTGTCATCGGGCTGCGGCTCCAGGTTAATCACCATATTGACGGGCACAGGGGACTGCGATGCGGTATAAACAACCCGTTGGCCTTCAATGCTGTTCTCTTGGTCGAGCGCCAGGACCACTTCCCCCATGGGCGACTTGATGGCGATTGAATCCTCTTCAAACCTAACGGCATCCAAGTGCTGACGCGCCTCCTCATTAATCTGATCGGCATGAGCGTCAATCTGGCTCTTGATGAGCGAGGGATTGATGAGTTTGCTGTAAATGGTAGCGGCATCGCAAGCGATGGCGTGAGGATTACTCTTGAATGATTCCATATTTAATTTTGTTAGTTGAAATTCATTAGCATGTCACCTATAGCCAATCTCTCAATCAACGGCATCAAAGCCGGCTGGAGTCCAGTTTTCAGGATCGCTGTGCCATTGCTGCAAAGTTTCAGCATCAGCTTGGGAAATCTTACCATTGTCGATGGCCACATCAAGCATTGTCTCAAAATTGGTCAGCGTGATCATGGGCAACTTGGCTCGCTTGAGGCCCTTGGATGCTGCCGAGAACTGGTAGTCAAAGATTACCACTACTCCCAGCACGATACCTCCGGCTTCACGCACGGTATTAAGGCACTTCAAGCAATTATTTCCCGTCGAGAGCTGATCCTCGATAAGAACAACTTTCTCTCCGGGCTTGATGTCACCCTCAATGAGGTTCTCAAGGCCATGGTCCTTGGGAGTCGAGCGGACATAGACCATCGGTAACGCCAGCGAATCGGCCACGAGAGCTCCATGAGCGATAGCTCCGGTTGCGATGCCTGCAATCACCTGGGCATCACCAAAGTTCTCCATGATGAGTCGCGCCATCTCCACCTTGATGAGATTACGCACCTCGGGGTAGGACAACGTCATGCGCAGGTCGCTATAGATGGGGGAATTCCATCCGGTAGCCCATGAGAACGGGCTGTCTGGCTGCAACTTGATGGCACTGATTTGTATCAGTTTTTCGGCTAGAAGGGTATCTAACTTTTTCATTTTGGTCATTAAAGGTTGAAAAGATGGGCGAAATTAGCAAAAATCCAGCGGTTGGGATGCATGATTGCCAAGAAAAATATAAAAAACTTGTTAAAGTGGCATGAAGCACGTCTTCACTGGCCGTCCTCCGGATATGACATTGTAGAAATTTGCTATATCAAAATAATTCATTAACTTTGCCGTGATTAACCTGTTAAACTAATATTTCAACTATGGCAACTGGCAAAACGGGCATAGTGCTGGAAGGCGGAGGTATGCGCGGCATGTACACCTCCGGCATTCTGGATGTGCTCATGGAAAACCATATTTATCTGGACGGCATGGTGGGGGTGTCGGCAGGCATCGCTTTCGGATGCAATTACAAGTCCGGGCAAATCGGTCGGGCTTTGCGTTACAACGTGCGCTTTGCTAAGGACAGCCGCTACAGCGGTATCAAGTCACTGTTGAAAACGGGCAACTACTACAATGCCTGGTTTGCTTATCACCTGGTGCCGACACATTACGATATATTCGATTACAACGCGTTCGAGGAGTCGCCGATGGAGTGCTATGCGGTATGTTTTGACGTCAACACCGGTGAGGGCGTGTACCAGCGGCTGGATCATGTCAACGATGATTTCTTTGAATGGATCCGTGCCTCGGCATCCATGCCGATAGTAGCCCAACCGGTTGAGGTGGGCGGCCACTTGCTGCTCGATGGCGGACTTGCTGACAATATCCCGTTAAAGTTCATGATGGACAAGGGATTTACCCGCAATGTCGTCATTCTCACACGCGAAGACGGCTACCGTAAAACGGCTGAACATGGCATGTGGCTGATGAAGCCGATGCTACGCAAGTATCCCAAAGTGATTGAGGCCCTCATGAAGCGCCCCGCCCTATACAACATGCAGGTGCAGCAAGTGAGAGAACAGGAGCGCAAGGGCACCGCTTTTGTATTCAGGCCCTCGAAACCACTGGATGTAAGCCGCACGACACATGACCCCAAGGAGATGAACCGCGTCTATCAACAAGGGCGCGAAGAAGCGCTCAAGAGGCTTGATGACCTCAAGAAATTCCTGGCTGACGACGACGAGCCAGCCACACCTGCAGCATCTCATGAATAACCAGCGGCTACCCATTTCCCCGGCCCAAGCGATGAACAGGGCTGCGGCTTTGTGCGCCCGCAGCGAGCAGGCGCCAGGTGACATCCGCACCAAGTTGCTGAAATGGGGAATTTGTGGAGATGATGTGCATCGCATTCTGGATAAACTTATCGAACAGGGCTTTCTCGACGAGAAACGCTTTGCTGTGGCATTTGTCAAGGACAAGTTCGCCTTTAATGGCTGGGGAAGAATCAAGATTGCCCACCAGCTGAGGCAGAAAGGGATTCCCTCTGAAGTGATTGAAAACGCCATCACAGCTATTGATGATGAGGCCTACCGTGAGCGACTCATCGAGTTGTTACGGAGCAAGTGGAGTTCAGTCAAAGGCCGTGATCCACGCTCTGCTTGGGCTGCTATGATGCGCTTTGCCGCTTCCAGGGGCTTTGAGGCATCGCTGGCCAGTGATTGTGTCCATCAAGTAGCACACATCGATGTTGAAGACGATTAAACAATGGATTAACGCAGCAGCCGACGTGGTGATGCCACGCATCTGCCCTGTGTGCGGTAAAGCACTTGACGGCGATGAGTTGTGGCTGTGCCGCCAATGCTTTGCCAATTTGCCCCGCACACGATTTGAGGAAGTGGAATTCAACACCATGGAGCAACACTTTGCGGGAAAAGTGCCCGTTGAACGAGCCACCGCCTATTTCTTTTACGAGAAAGGGGCGCCCTATTCATCCATTTTGCATGATATCAAATACCATGGGTTGCCCAAGATGGGACATTGGCTTGCCAGCCGTGCAGTGCACGACATGGAAGATAGTCACTTTTTTGAAGGTATCGATATGGTGACGGCAGTGCCCCTACACCGCAGCAAACTCGCCCGCCGTGGATACAACCAGAGCGAATACCTTGCCCGCGGAATCGCTTCGGCCCTTAACATTCCATATATCGATGCGTTGAAAGCCATCCGCCCCCACTCCACCCAGACCCACAAGGGGGCTATGGAACGTTGGCAGAACATCCAGGGAAACTATGCCTTAAAAAACAATGCCGACCTCTTGGCCGGCAAACATATCCTGCTCGTTGACGACGTCATCACCACAGGCTCCACACTCACTGTGTGCGCCAGCCTGCTTAAAAGCATCCCTGGGGTCACTGTATCTCTATTTACCCTCGCTGCGGCCCGCCTCGAGTGAGTTTTCACGGCAACTATCGGAAACACGCTGTTCATCAGGTCAATTACATGACGATTTTCCCGAGTCCGATCTTTTTCAGGAATGTCAAGATAATTGCACTAGTCACTGTCACAAGAGCAATAACACAGACAAATATCAACCATCGGGGCATCATCATTCCTGACAACAAACGAATGTATAGCGAAACAAATAAAATGTGACTCAGGTATATACCATAGCTCAATCGGCTCATCCTTACAATGCACGACGTCATCGCAGGGTGATGACCTCTTTTGGGAAGAACCGAGAGCAAGAAGCAGAAGCCGGCTACATAATAGGCGAGTTTGACCAAATCATACACGCTTTCATTCAACTGCCTCACTTCCAGGACAACACAAAGTGCCATCAAGCACACGAGTGACAGTGCGGAAATCAAGCGAAATGCTTTACTGGATGTGAACCGAGATGTGGCAGCCCAATAGCCAGATAAAAACAGGAACACCCAAGTAAAGTATAGATTATTCCACCATGTAACAAATGGGGACTGGGGAAAACATTTACCAATCACCAAGCCACAAAGAACGAACATCAGCAAGTAGTTAAATGCTTTTTGGCCTGACTGAACCACTATGCGCAATATCGGCAGCAACAAATAGAGTCCAATCATCATGTACACAAACCAGTACACGGGATGAATGTTCATTGCAACAAGGTCATGCACATACCCTTTAAGGCATACCGCCGTCGTGGGCGCAGAAAAGCCCTGACGGATAAAAAAGAAGGAAAAGTACACGATTACGCTCCAGAACAGGAACGGGACCAGAATACGCTTCAAGCGGTGGCGCAGCGTGAACGATATGGACTCTTTCCGGCCCAGCAGCAGCGCCCCACTTAGCATCACAAACAAAGGCACGGCTGTTGATATGCAAACATTAACAAACGAGTTCACATACACGTTCACATCTCTGCCGATAATAGCAGGATAGGAATGGATACATACTACAAACAGTATGGCTACAGCCCTGATGATGTCATACCTGATGTCACGCTGTTCACTCATCATTAATAGTTCTCTTGATCATTCATGCGATGCCTGATGCACTCTAAACACGCTACCGCGCCCCCTATACAATTAACGACGCCTTGCAAGACGCCGTTAACATTATTCTCAAATTCTCAAAAATCTTCTTTTTCCTTAGCCAAGTTGCGGTAGGCTAATTTATCCTCCAAATACTCTTGGGTAGCGATGAGGGTGGGCTTGGGAAGTTTCTCGTAGTACTTCGAGATTTCAATCTGCTCACGGTTCTCACTGATTTCCTCCAAGTTATCATTCAGGGTAGCGAACTCCTGAAGCTTCTTCTCCAGGTCGGACTTCATCTCGGCTGCAATCTGGTTAGCGCGCTTGCTGATGATGCAAACGGTCTCATAGATGTTGCCTGTGGGTTCAGCCATCTCGATGATGTCATGCACAGTGGTAGTGAGTGGCGCGTTAGTCTTCTTGTAATCCATGTCTTACTTGAAATTATATATAATGTATTTTGTATTGTCCGCTTAGTTTTTTAATTGCTATTGACATACTTGTTAGCAATCTTGAAAATGTTGTCGGCCTCCTTGCGCATCTTGCTTTCAGGGTAGTCGTTGATAAATGAGTAGTACTCATCAATGACTGTGCGGAAACGATCCATCTTCTTCTCCAGCACACTTTCAACGGCTTCACGGTAGCGAGCACGCAGCACCAGCATCTCCAATTCCTCCTTATACTTGCTGTAGGGATAGGACTTGATAGCGTTCTGGGCAGTAATGACAGCGCTCTCGTAGTTATTGCCCATGTAATTACCCAGATTGTAGTATAGCGTCGCATTCTGCAACTCCTTGAGCACAAGCTTGTCCTGCAACTCAAAGACGGCGCTTTGGGCTATCGAGGCCTTATCGCTCTTGGGGAAGTAATCCAGGAACGCCTGCAACTCTTCCATGGCACGGATGGTCTCGGTCTGGTCTAGCTGGGCATCGGGCGAATCGAGATAGAAGCCGTAACCCGCATAGAATCGGGCCAACTCAGCATACTGGCCACGGGGGTAGCGCTGATAATACTGCTTGAAATAAGAACCAGCGCTGATATAGTCCTTATTCTCATAATAGCTGAGGCCCAGCAGATAGAGGGATTCCTCGGCATGTGGAGTGCCGCGGAACAAGGGTACCAGGTCGGTCAAGATGGTGTAAGCCTGAGCATAGCGCTTGTTCTCAAACGCCTTCTTGGCATAGGCATACTTGTACTCAAGGTCATTGCTTTTCATCACCTTGTTGTACTCACCACAACCTGCCATCACACAGGCCAGGGCCAATATTATCGTCAATCTTTTGATCATTGATAAGTCGATTTCGCGCATTTAGCCCGCAAAATTACTTCTTTTTTATAAGGTGTGCAAGCACCAGGAGCGATTTACTGATTTATTTTATAAAAATTAACGCAAATCATGAAGGTGAGGACTCCCGCCCGGCCACTGACATAGCGGCCAAATGAGAGCAATGTCAGAAAAAAAGGAGCTGGGGCTGAGGGGTTCAAGAAAAAGTTGTATTTTTGTAGGATTAATCACTTTTAAAACGACACAACAATGAAGATTGGAGATAAGATTCCCGAGTTTTTAGGGTTTGACCAGAATGGCAACGAAGTGAAAGCCAGCGACTTTTCAGGCAAGAAACTGATCATTTACTTTTATCCGAAGGACAACACCCCAGGATGTACTGCCGAGGCTTGCAGCCTGGCGACAGGCTACGGGGCGCTGAAGCGTGCAGGTTATGCCCTGCTGGGCGTGAGCAAGGACAGTGCTGCGAGCCACGTGAAGTTCGCCGACAAGTACAGTCTGCCGTTCCCGCTCATCGCCGATGTGGACACCACGCTGAACCAGGCATTCGGCGTGTGGCGCGAAAAGAAAATGGCGGGCCGCACCTATATGGGCACCGTGCGCACCACGTTCATCATCGATGAGCAAGGCATTGTCAAGCACATTATCGAGAAAGTGAACACCAAGGACAGCGCCAATCAGATTCTCGAATTAAACATCTAACAACCAAGCATTAACGACTTATGAGTAAATATATTTTAACACTTGCGACCCTACTGATCGCCATAAGTGCCAACGCATTGACACTTGAGGAATGTGTATTGCGCGGCAACTCGCCCAGAGGTATCGGAGCCATGCAACCAGCCAAGAACGACGGTCGTTACTTCTATCGCCTGAGCGATGACGGTAATGCCATCAAGCGCATCAGCTATGCCAAGGGTGACGAGAGCATTTTGGTGGATACCGGCAACGAACTGGTAACAGGATGGGACGATTTTGAAGTGACATCCGATGGCGCTTACGTCCTGCTGTGGAACAATAGCCAGTATATCTACCGCTACAGCTTCAGCGCCGACTACTACGTCTATGACCTCAAGAACAAGACGATGAAAGCTCTGAGTGACGGCGGCGGTGAGGAAATCGCGACCTTATCGCCCGATGGCAAACGCGTGGCCTATGTCAAGGACAACAACGTCTATGTACGCAACTTGGAGGATGGCACAACTGTTCAGGTGACCCACGACGGCAAGAAGAACAATATCATCTACGGCGTGCCCGATTGGGTTTATCAGGAGGAATTGGGAATGCTTAACACCCTCAATTGGTCGAGCGATAGCCGGTCTCTGGCATTTCTGCGCTGGGACGAGAGCGAGGTGAAGATGGCCTCGATGGTCATCTATCAGGGCACATGCAACCCCCGGGACGAGTATGCGCTATATCCTGGCCGATACGATTTCAAGTATCCCGTGGCTGGTGAGAAAAATTCAGTGGTAAGCGTTCACTGCTATGATGTCATCGATGGTTCACTCAAGCAGCTCAACGTGCCCCTTGACAAGGAAGACTACGTCTGCCACATCACTTTCAGCCCTGACCCACAGCGATTGATGGTGCAACGCCTGAACCGCCTCCAGAATGACCTGCGCATCTATGCAGTCAACCCGATGACGGGCGACGCCAAGCAGGTGTATCACGAGACGTCAGAAACATGGGTGGATGCCGAAACCAGCCAGCAGGTGCAATACGAGAAGGACTTCTTTGTCATCCCCAGCGAACGCTCAGGTTATATGCAGCTCTACCAGTATGACTTAGACGGCAATCTGATGCGCCAACTCACCAACGACGACAACCGCATCGTGTCGCAGTTCTATGGCTACGACAAGGCGACCAAGCGTTTCTATTATCAGGCTTCATGCGGTCCGCTGAACCGCGTAGTGGAGTATGTCGATGCTAAGGGCAGAGTGACACGTCTCGCACCGTCAACTGTTGACGGTCAGGGCACTGCATCGGCTATCTTCAACGGAGACTTCAGCTACTACGTGGGCCGTTACAGCGATGCCAACACGCCCGATCAGTACCGCATCTACGACCGCAAGGGCAAGCGCGTTCGTGACCTGCAGTTGAACGAGGAATATGCCCGCCGCTACACGGCCGTCGATGTTCCCAAGAAGGAGTTCTTCACAATGGAGCATGACGGCTATACCCTTAACGGCTACATGATTAAGCCCGTGGACTTCAACCCTAACAAGAAGTACCCGGTCATCATGGAGCATTACAACGGACCCGGTTCGCAGGAGGTGCTCAACAAGTGGCGCATGGGCTGGGAGCAGTACTTTGCCAGCGAGGGTTATATCGTGTGCGAGGTGGACAGTCGAGGTACAGGTTTCAGGGGCAAGGCATTTGAGTCGATCACTTACCTGAACCTTGGCAAATATGAAACCGAGGATGCAGTTGCAGCCGCCAATTATATGGCCAGCCAGCCGTGGGCCGATGCTGACCACATCGGTATCATGGGCTGGAGCTACGGCGGTTTCCAGACGCTGATGGCGATGAGCGAACCGGGCAGCAATTATGCCTGCGGCGTGAGCATCGCTCCAGTAACCACCTGGCGTTTCTATGACAGCATCTACACCGAGCGCTACATGCGTACGCCTCAGGAAAACCCCGAGGGCTATAGCAACTTCCCGCTGAACCGCGCCGAGAATCTCAAGGGCCGCGTGCTCATCATGTTCGGCAGCGCCGATGACAATGTGCACATCGTCAACTCGATGCAATATGTTTCCAAACTGGTGGACATGAACCGCACCTGCGACATGATGGTGTTCCCCAACATGAACCACAGCATCCGTGACTGCTCAGCCCGCTACGTTGTCTATAAACGCGCCCTAGAATTCTACGACCAATACCTCAAATAATTGATTAAATAGAAGACAAGAAAGACAAACAAGACAGTATTAATTTGTCCTTTTTGTCTTTCTTGTCTTCGCAACAATTCGCATTAGAATAATTGCAGATGGATTATAAGGATGTGTTTTTTGTGATAACTGGGCCAACGGCGACGGGCAAAACAGCGCGGGCGGTGCATCTGGCCAAGGCGATTGGCGGTGAGATCATCAGTGCCGACTCGCGGCAGATTTACCGTGGCATGGACATCGGCACGGGCAAAGACCTGGCCGAGTATGACGGTGTGCCCTATCACCTCATTGACATCCGCCCTGCGGGCTACCGCTACAGTCTATATGAGTTCTTGGAGGACTTTGAACGGGTCTATAACGACATTCGCGGACGAGGCAAGCCCGTCATCATGTGCGGCGGCACGGGGATGTATGTCGAGACCGTCGTCAAGGGCATCAAACTGCCGCCCGTTCCCCGCAACGAGGAGTTGAGGACAGAGTTGGCAGGCAAGTCACTGGAGGAATTGACCGCCCTGCTCAAGACGATGAAGACCCTGCGCAACAACAGCGACATCGACACCGTGGCGCGTGCCACACGTGCCATCGAAATCTGCCACTACTATGAGCTGCACCCCGAGCTGAAAGCACTCACCGAGCCACACCCCATGGACAACGCCCTGGTCATTGGCGTGGAGGTTAACCGTGACACCCGTCGCGAACGCATCAGCCGACGCCTGCGTGCCCGCCTCGACGAAGGCATGATCGACGAGGTGCGACGCCTCATCAACGATGAGGGCATCGACCCTGAAGACCTCATTTACTACGGCCTGGAATACAAGTTCGTCACCCAATACGTCATCGGCCAGTTGACCGAAGAAGAAATGTTCCGCCAGTTGGAAATAGCCATCCATCAATTCGCCAAACGCCAAATGACCTGGTTCCGCGGCATGGAAAAACGCGGCACCCCCATCCATTGGCTCTCCAGCACCCTCTCCCCCACCGACTTCACCACCCAAATCCTCACCCTCGCCACCCAAATGTAACCCAACAAGCCCAACCCACAACACAACTAACAAAAACTAGATTTTGTTTCCGAAATGATTCAAAAATACCGCATTTCAGAAACAAAATCTTGATTTATATGCTTATGTGGCGTGAAGAGGCCTATTTGGATTCGTTTTTCTTTTTGATGTATTCTTCGCGGGCGTGGCGCAGGCGGCGCTGACGCTCGGCCTCACGGCGGCGGCGACGCTTCTCGGCATCCTCCTGGCGATATGCAAAATCGTTATCAGCCATAATAGTCAACGTTTCGTCAATTTGTAATAATTGAATGCGGATGCCAAATTAGTATAATTCGCGTAATTCGTAGTTTATTAATTCGTAGTTTATTAATTCGTAGTTTGTTTTATTCCTTGTGGAAGGTGTCGGAGAACAGGGTGCGGTTGAGGATGGAACGGCCCAAGGTAAGTTCATCGGTGTACTCGATCTCGTTACCGACACTGACGCCGCGCGCAAGGATGGTGATTTTGACGTCGGGATACGGAGCCAGACGGCGGAAGATGTAGAAGTTGGTGGTATCGCCTTCCATCGTTGCACTCAGAGCCAGGATGACTTCCTTGATGCCACCGGCCTTAACGCGTTCTTCCAGACTGTCCACCTCGATGTCGGCCGGGCCAATGCCGTCCATGGGCGATATAAGTCCGCCCAGCACGTGGTAAAGGCCGTTATGCTGATGGGTGTTCTCGATACTCATCACGTCCTTGACATTCTCGACCACACAAATTGTTGAGGCATCACGCGAAGGATTGGCACAGATGGGGCACACCTCGGTCTCACTGATGTTGTGGCACACACTGCAATAACGTATCTCGCGGCGCAACTTGATGATGGCCTTGCCAAACGATACAGCCTCCTGCTCGTCCTGCTTCAACAAGTGCAGCACGAGGCGGAGCGCAGTCTTGCGCCCGATGCCCGGCAACTTGGCAAACTCGCTGACCGCCGATTCCAACAACCGTGAAGCAAATTCCTGTTCCATATTCTCTCTTTTGATTTGGAAGGCAAAATTAGTCATTTTGCCACGGTTGGGAGCCAATTTCACAATATTTAATCATTATATCTTACAATTTGCTTGTGACGGTAATCAGAAATGACTACCTTTGCAGTGGTAAAATTTCAAAACAACAAAAGCATTAATTTAAAAAAGAGATAGAATCATGGCTTTAACAAACGACAAACTGGTCATCGTAGGCGCTGCCGGCATGATCGGATCCAACATGGTACAAACGGCCCTGATGATGGGCTTGACAACTAACATCTGCCTCTATGACGTATTCTCGCCCGAGGGCGTGGCCGAGGAAATGCGCCAGAGCGGTTTCGGTGACGTGAATATCGTTGCCACCACCGACGCTAAGGAAGCATTCACCAATGCAAAGTATATCATCTCCAGCGGTGGCGCTCCCCGCAAGGAGGGTATGACCCGCGAGGATCTGCTCAAGGGCAACTGCGAAATCGCCGAGGGCCTAGGCAAGGACATCAAGACCTACTGCCCCGACGTGAAGCACGTCGTTATCATCTTCAACCCCGCTGACCTCACCGGCCTTGTAACCCTGTTGTACAGTGGTTTAAAGCCCGGCCAGGTAACCACGTTGGCCGCTCTCGACACCACCCGCTTGCAGAGTGCGTTGGCCAAGAAGTTTGGCGTGATGCAGAGCGAAATCACTGGTTGTGCCACCTATGGCGGACACGGTGAGCAGATGGCCGTATTTGGCAGCCACGTTGAAATTGCCGGCCGTAAGTTGACCGACATCGTTGGCACCCCCGAATTCCCCGCTGAGGAATGGGAGCAGATGAAGACTGACGTCACCAAGGGAGGCGCCCAAATCATCAAGTTGCGTGGACGCAGCTCGTTCCAGAGCCCCGCTTACCTGTCGGTAGAGATGATCCGCGCTGCTATGGGTGGCGAAAAGTTCCGCTTCCCCGTGGGCACCTACGTTTGCAACGACAAGTACAACCACATCATGATGGCCATGGACACCACGCTTGACGAGAATGGTGCTACCTACAAGGTCCCGCAGGGTCTACCATCAGAGAACGAGAGGCTCGATGCCAGCTACCAGCACCTGTGCAAGATGCGCGACGAACTGGTTGACCTGGGCATCGTTCCTCCCATCAGTGAATGGAACAAGATAAATCCGAACCTGTAAACACACATAATCGTATCGTTTATAAGTTAATATTTGGCCTGGGGCAAGATAATCTTGTCCCAGGTTCTTTTTAGGACCCACATTAATAATATTTTTTCTTAATTATTTGGGTATTCAGAATCTTTGAAGTAATTTTGCAGTGCTTTTCGTGAGAGAAGTCCCAACACGGGCAGTTAGCGCAGTTGGTTCAGAGCATCTGCCTTACAAGCAGAGGGTCGGGGGTTCGAATCCCTCACTGCCCACCATTTAATAAGACATATAGAGAATAGAAAACAAAATCGTTTGATATTTTTATTGCTACAGGCCGCGAGGCCACTAAAACTCTTACTTTTATTTTTTTAAGACAAACTAACTGTAACCATTCAATCTTATAAGCAGACAATGGACGAGAATTTGAAAAAGCCCAAAAGGCCCAGAATCGGCGAAAGCAATCCCAATCTAGAAGAGAACTTGGAAAGCGGTCGCTATGAAAAAGTGGAATATAGCGCCGAGCCCCAGCAGAGCGAGAACGAGCCTGCTGGAGAAGGCTATCAGCAGCAAGAAGGCTACCGTCAACAGGGTGGATATCATCGTCAGGGTTATCAGCCCCGTCAGGGCGGCTACCAGCGTCAAGGAGGTTACCAGCCCCGTCAGGGTGGTTACCAGCAACGTCAAGGCGGCTACCAGCCCCGTTATCAGCAACGTTATCAGCAGCCCCAAGGTGTGGAGGATCCAACTGCCAACGCCGAGGGCAACACCATGACCCCCGAGCAGCAACAAGGCGGTTATCAGCCCCGTCAGGGTGGTTACCAGCCCCGCCAGGGTGGTTATCAGCCCCGTCAAGGCGGTTACCAGCAGCGACAGGGTGGATACCAGCAGCGCCAGGGTGGATACCAGCAGCGTCAGGGTGGTTATCAGCCCCGTCAGCAGGGTGGTTACCAGCCCCGTCAGGGCGGTTACCAGCAGCGTCAAGGCGGCTACCAGCAGAGGCCCGGCGGATATCAGCAGAGGCCCGGCGGTTACCAGCAGAGGCCTGGCGGATATCAGCAGAGGCCTGGCGGTTACCAGCAGAGGCCCAAGCGTCAGGGACCCAAGCCCCAAATGCGCTTCACGCCCAAGCCCCAACGCGTCATCTATGAAGAGCCAGCTATCGATCCCAACATGGAGATCCGCCTGAACAAGTTCATGGCCAATGCCGGCATCTGCTCGCGCCGTGTGGCTGATGAATATATCCAGAAGGGACTTGTCACGGTCAATGACAATGTGGTCACCGAACTCGGTATGAAGATCACCCCCAAGGATGTGGTAAAATATAACGGTGAAATCGTGACCACCGAAAAGAAGTGCTACATACTGCTCAACAAGCCCAAGGATTGCGTCACCACCAGCGACGACCCCAACGGCCGCAAGACCGTCATGGACCTTGTCAAGGGAGCTTGCGAGGAACGCATCTATCCCGTGGGACGTCTGGACCGCAACACCACTGGTGTGCTCCTGCTCACAAACGATGGTGACTTGGCTGCCAAGCTTGCCCATCCGCAGTATGTCAAGAAGAAAATCTACCAGGTGTGGACCGACAAGCCCATCAGCGAGGAGGACATGCAGCACATCGCCGACGGCGTTGAGCTCGATGACGGTCCCATCCACGCCGATGCAGTGAGCTACGTCTCCCCCACCGACCGCAAGCAGGCCGGTATTGAGATCCACTCGGGCCGCAACCGCGTTGTGCGCCGCATCTTTGAATCGCTGGGTTATCACGTGGTGAAGCTCGACCGCGTCTATTTCGCAGGTCTCACCAAGAAGAACCTGCCCCGCGGCCGCTGGCGCTACCTCACTCAGGAAGAAGTGAACTTCTTGAAACAGAACTCATTTGAATAATCAACATCTTCTCACCATTGACCCGGCTAAATGTCGGGTCAAGGTGATTTAGAAACAACAACAGGATACACATTTATATAACAATGTCTTTAAAACGCACTAAAATCGTTGATATCTTTGACCCCGCACTCGTGGGCCAACAGGTATGTGTGAAAGGCTGGGTACGCAGCCGCCGTGGCAACAAGTTCGTCCAGTTCATCGCTTTGAACGACGGCTCGACCATCAACAACCTGCAAATCGTCATCGACCTTGAGAAATTCTCTGAGGAGGAGCTGCGACCCATCACCACGGGTGCCAGCCTGCACGTGGAGGGCTTGCTCGTCCAGTCGCAGGGCAAGGGCCAGACTGTTGAGGTTCAGGCCGAAACCGTTGAAATCTACGGCACTTGCGACGAGGACTATCCCATGCAGAAGAAAGGCCACACCTTGGAGTTCCTGCGCACCAAGGCTCACCTGCGCATGCGCACCAACACCTTCGGGGCCGTCTTCCGCATCCGCCACCACTTGGCTTTTGCTATCCACAAGTTCTTCAATGACAAGGGCTTCTTCTACCTGCACACCCCGCTGATCACCGCCAGTGACTGCGAGGGTGCCGGCGATATGTTCCAAGTAACCACCCTCGACCTGGGCGACCTGCCCAAAACCGAGGACGGCAAGACCGACTACTCGAAGGACTTCTTCGGCAAATCCACCAGCTTAACCGTATCAGGTCAGTTGGAGGGCGAGCTGGGTGCCACCGCTCTGGGTGCCATCTACACCTTCGGTCCCACCTTCCGTGCCGAGAACAGCAACACTCCGCGCCACCTGGCCGAGTTCTGGATGATCGAGCCCGAGATGGCATTCTATGACATCACCGACAACATGGACCTTGCCGAGGAGTTCATCAAGTTCTGCGTGAACTATGCGCTTGAGCACTGCCAGGACGACCTGGAATTCCTCAACAAGATGTATGATAACACCCTCATCGAGCGCCTGCACAGTGTTCTCAAGGAGCCGTTCGTGCGCTTGACCTATACTGAGGGTATTGACATCCTCAAGAAGGCCAAAAAGAAATTTGAATTCCCCGTGGATTGGGGTGTGGACCTGCAGAGCGAGCATGAGCGCTACCTTGTCGAGGAGCACTTCAAGCGCCCCGTTATCCTCACCGACTATCCGCGTGAGATCAAGGCCTTCTACATGAAGCAGAACGAGGACGGCAAGACCGTTCGCGCCATGGACGTCCTGTTCCCCATGATCGGCGAAATCATCGGCGGCAGCGAGCGTGAGGCCGACTACGACAAGCTGATGAGCGAAATCGAGCGCCGCGGTATCCCCATGAAGGACATGTGGTGGTACCTCGATACCCGCCGCTTTGGCACCGTGCCTCACAGCGGTTTCGGACTGGGCTTCGAGCGCCTTATCCTCTTCGTGACGGGCATGGCCAACATTCGTGACGTCATCCCCTTCCCCCGCACGCCGAACAACGCCGAGTTCTAACTCACTCTACAACGCATTCCTATCAGCCACGACAGCACATCCCGCTGCCGCGGCTGACTTTTTATGAGCTGCAAACCCATTCAATGATAAAACCGCAAAACTGTCAACCCGGTTTAGGCGAACGATAAAATTAGTGTAAACCAACTTAGTTAATCGCTCTCAAATCTGTCAAGTATTCTTAGGGAAAGACAGCTCGCCCAAAACGATTTGACTTTCTTTAAATTATCAGTGCCAAGAATTTGCACTTGGTCATAGTTCCTTTGCATCGTCAACCGATAACTAGCCACTGTCATCAGGCGGCAGTAATCACGCTTAAAACTTAAGACTTAAAACTTACAACTAAGAACTAAAAACTTATACAACTATGACTGAGCAGATTTTAAAGCAAGAATTGATGATTGACGGGCAGCAGGTACTGAGCATCGCCACGCCCGACATTGTGACCAATCACGTCGCTGAGACCGCGCCCCACTCGCCACGCACCGTCGAGGTAGACCCCATGAAGCTGCAAGTGATGCAGAATGCCGTCGCCAAAATCGAAAAAGCGTTTGGCACCTGCGCCATCATGCGCATGAACGACGAGAGCGTCGAGGACGTGGACGTCATCCCCACGGGTTCCATTGGACTGGACAGAGCACTTGGCGTGGGCGGATATCCCCGCGGGCGCATCGTCGAGATCTACGGCCCCGAGTCATCGGGCAAGACCACGCTGGCCCTGCATGCCATCGCCCAAGCGCAGCAGATGGGCGGCATCGCGGCCTATATCGACGCTGAGCACGCCTTCGACCGCACCTATGCCGAGGCCGTCGGTGTGAACACCCGCAACCTGTGGATCAGCCAGCCCGACAACGGAGAGCAGGCGTTGGAAATCGCCGACCAGCTCATCCGCTCAGCGGCCATCGACGTCATTGTCATCGACAGCGTCGCTGCACTCACTCCCAAGGCCGAAATCGAGGGCGAGATGGGCGAAAGCAAGATGGGATTGCAGGCACGCCTGATGAGTCAAGCCCTGAGGAAACTCACCGCCACCATCGCCAAGACGCGCACCTGCTGCATCTTCATCAACCAGCTGCGCGAAAAACTCGGCGTGATGTTCGGCAATCCCGAAACAACCACTGGCGGCAACGCCCTCAAGTTCTACAGCAGCGTGCGCCTCGACATCCGCCGCCTGGCCCACATCAAGGACGGCGAGCGCGTGCTGGGCGCACAGACGCGCGTCAAGGTTGTCAAGAACAAAGTCGCCCCACCCTTCCGCAAGGCCGAGTTCGACGTCATCTACGGCACCGGCATCAGCCGTGAGGGCGAACTGATCGACATGGGGGTCGAGGCTGGCATCATCAAGAAAAGCGGGGCATGGTTCAGCTGGCAGGACATGCGACTGGGCCAGGGCCGTGAAGCCGCCAAGCAATACCTCACCGACAACCCCGATACTGCCGACGCGATTGCCGATCTCCTCCAAGCCACATAAACCCAACGATCTGATACCACGAAAAACCGTCATCTCAACAGAGCGTGCTAGCATTTGCACGCTCTGTTTTCAATAAAAAAAATGCAATCGATTACACGCTAAAAAACGTTAAGGCCAAGTCATTTTACACATTATTAATATAAAGAATCAATTATCTTTGCGCCCCGGTTGCCTAAAGACAGCCAATTACCATCAACTGAACTAATTATATCAAACTTTAATAACAACAATCAAGATGAAAAGTGAAAAATTTCTAACCACAGTAGCCTTCCGGCTACTAGCTCTGGTTCTATGCCTAACCGCATCCATCCCGCAGATGCAGGCAGCAATGTACATCGTTGGAGATGCCCCATTTGGAGGCTGGAAGACTAACCAAGGCATGCAGATGACCCAAAATGGTTCCTCTTACACCGCGACTGCAACCATTAACGGCAACATCTATTTTACCTTTGCTACTCAACTGTGTTCAGGTGAGCAAGATTGGAGCACTTTCAATAACTACCGCTTGGGCGCACAGCAGTATAACCAAAACGTCACAATAGGTAACACTTATTTCACGCAGCAAGGTAGTGGCAACTCATTCCTGTTTAATGGAAACGGTAACTATGTGTTCACCTACAACACCTCTAACAACTCATTCACGATTACCGAACAAACCTACGAGTACACCTTCTATGTGCATTTGCCAAACGACGGCACTCCACATCTCTACTTGTGGAACAATGGAGACTACAACGGGGGCTGGCCAGGAAACGTGATGACAGAAACCATGACTCTTGCCGATGGCAACACTTGGTACAAGTTCACAGGCAATTTTAAAGTCTCTACAATCAATGCCATTGTCAATTTGGGACAAGGGAAGAGCCAGACAGCAGACATAACGAATCGGGCACCTGGCACACATTACATCACATGGAATGGTAATAATGGAGCCTATCCCGAGGTGAGCCAAACTGCACCCATACCACCCACGCCTCACTACTATGTTACTGGCGACAGTGGTTTAGGACTTGGCGGCTTCACCTGCAATCCCTCGCTGGAGTTGACCGACAGCGATAACGATGGCATCTACACCTGCACCACGACCGCAACCGCGACAGGACAATACGGTTTCATCTTGGCCAACGGCAAGAATAACGATTGGACCATCTTTAACAACAACTACCGCATCGGACCGACCGATGGCAACGAGAACGTGACCCTCAATGGCAGTTTCCAGCAGACACAGCTGGCAGGCGGTGACCACGGGACATATCGGGTCACTGTGGCTGCTGGTTCTGTGACCATCCATTTCAATCCCACCGATATGACATTCAAGGTTACAGGTACTGCTCCGCCCACCTATGACTACACCTTCTATGTGAACCTGCCCAATGAAGGTACACCTTACCTCTACTTGTGGGATAGCAACCAGAACAAACTTAACGGTGATTGGCCGGGAACAGCAATGAGCGAAACCGAAATCCTCGATGACGGCAAGACCTGGTACAAATTCACGGGCAGTTATATCTCACAGCAGATCAACGCCATTGTTGACCTCGGTAATAACAAAAACCAGAGCGCCAATATAAACAATCTGGCTCCTGGCACCCATTACATCACCTGGGATGGCGGCAACAAAACCCAAGCAAGCGTGTCACCCACCGCCCCGACACCCGCAACCATTTATATCAACGGTGACGACATTCTGGGAGGGTTCTCCTACCAGCCCAGTCACACAATGACCTACACGGGCGATCACATCTACACCTACACCGCAAACCTCGCCACCAAATCCACGATACAATTCGTGTTCGGTAACGGCCAGGGCTCCAACTGGGACGATTATAATAACAATTACCGCATCGGACCGAACAATGGCAGCCAAACCTATAACATCAATAGCGGTTATACCAGCACACAGATGGCTGGCGGCAACAACGGTTCCTACAAGGTCACCGCTGGTGCTGGCAATGTGACGTTCTACTTCAACAACGTGACCATGCAGTACAAGGTCGAGGGCACAGAGCCTCCTGTTACCTATTATGTTGTGGGAGATGATAACACCATCTTCCCCAATGGATGGAATATGGGTGATGGCACGAACATGACCTATGACAGTAACGACAACAACTACTCATGGACCTCTGACCAAGTTCAACTCACGGCCGGCACCAACTATGAGTACAAAGTTCTTGGCGATGATGGTTCATGGAGTCCTGGCGAAGGTCAACCTAATGCATCCTTCTCAGTAACGGTTAGCGGTACTTACACTGTAAAGATCACCCGCAACAGCGACGGCACAGTCAGCCATACGCTGACACTCATTGACGCTGTTCCTTTATACATTGAAGGTTCCGAGGGTCTGGGTCTCCAGTGGGGCTATGCACCCACCACTGCGATGACCTATGACACGGAGACGGGCTATTACACCTATACCTATACAGTAGAACATGACGGCACTTACAACTTCATGTTTGGTAACGGACAAGGCACCAGCTGGGATGACTTCAATGCCAACTACCGCATTGGTCCGCAAAGCGGCGACCAAGCCATTCTTCTTGACGACCAGTGGGTAGCTACCCAGATGGCGGGCACCGACGGTGGCGCCTACCAAATCAATGTGGCAGCAGGCCCCGTGACCATCTACTTTGACCCAGCCAACATGCAGTTCAAGGTAGTTGCCACGGCTCCGTCCTACCAGTATACGTTCTACATCTACCCGACTGATGGATCAACCCAGCCCCACATCTACCTGTGGGACAACGCCCAGAATCCTTACACCAATGCCTTCCCTGGCAATGTGGTAACAACTACCGAGGTCCTGCAAGACGGCAAGACCTGGTACAAATACAGTACTAACATTCTGGTTGACGTCTTGAACGCTATCGTCAGCGCTGGTGGCGACAATGCCAACAACACTAAGACCAAGGACATCACCAACTTTGAGCCCGGCGTCTACTATATTGTTTGGTATCCTGAGCGCGCCGACGGTGAGTCATATAACCACTTTGAGCTGTATAACGATCCTCCCAGCGCAGTTGGAGATCATCAACTATTCATCCACGGTGGATACTATCACAACAGAGAAACATTCTCTTATACCAGCGACACTGGCTCAGAGTTGAAGTATGACGGCAACACGGGTAATTATTACATCAACAACATCACACTGAGCAGCAACGCTACCTTCTGTTTCACCACTGAACTGGGTGAAGACTGGCAACATGTGGGAGTACGTTACGGAAATGGAGGAACAGAATATACTGACATCCCCAATGGCACCAACTACTTGGAAGTCACCGAATCAAGAATCAACACAAACATGCCCCTGAATGTATGGAGCGAAACTTATGGCGAGTACAAGATGTTTACTGCTGGCGTTTACAACATTCTGGTGAATCCCACCGAGCATTGGGTGAAGCTCATCAAGACCGACCACAAGAACCTCTCGCCCATGAATGTTTATCTTGAGCAGACAAGCAATGTGGAGATCAATAACATCAAGGAGCCTGGTACCACTTATACGACCGCAATGTTTGACGGTTACTGGCCCCTGAGTGCCTACAACCAGGAGCAGGGCGGATGGGATCCCAATAGCGATAGCCAGCACTACCCCGTCACCTACATCGGCGACACGACTACCGTCGATGGCAAGCACTGGTGGCACTGGCAGGTTAACGCTTCGATTGCCGAGGTATTCTTCAGCCGCACCAACAAGGATCCCAAACAAAGTGAGGCCATCGTTCGCCACGCCGGCGTCCTGTGGGTTACTTGGGATGAGATTAACGGACAAACCGTCATGACCGACCACTCACGCGAGTACTTTGAAGCAGCCGCTAACGCTCTGCCCACCAATGCCGTGGTGATGGAGGGACACTACTATGTATATTTCATCAACACCCTGGGCTGGGACCGTGTATTCTGCTACGCTTGGGATGACGCAGATGGCCAATATACTGATGGTTATAACCGTGTAATGGAAAGCTGGCCCGGCCATGTATGCGAGCTGGTGGGTATCGATCCCGTTACTGGCTATGAGGTATGGCGCTATGACTTGGGCACCATTTCGAGCATTGATCATGCCCCCGACGGCATCCTCTTCAACGATGGTGACACCAACGCCTTGAGCGACTCCAAGGAGCAGACGGGCGACTTTGAGTACATCAACGGTGGCGTGTATGACTACCTTGGCCTGTTTGATGGCGCTTATACGTTGAACAACCTGATCCGCACTGCAGCCAAGGAGGTGCGCTACACCGTGAGCAACGACCTGCTGGCCGTGTACTACGATCCCAAGGCGGTGACAAGAATCGACTACAAGAATGCCTATGAGGAGGATGTTCACGAGTACATCACTGGCGCACTTTATGCCAAGGACTTGAACCAGTACGGCGAGAAGTCAATCATGCCTGATGGCAGCTATACTGACTATGTATATCAGACCTGTGCCAGCAACCATACTTCTGGCCGCTCTCAAATCATGATCAAGAGGACGACCTACGACCAGAGTAACTGGGTGAAGCTCGTCATGTCGCCCAACTACGACAATCGTCATGAAGTGGTAGCACCTGGTGATCGTCCCAACTTGGAAGATTACGTCGGCCACCTCATTCCCGCCGGCACCCTCGACGTGTTCATGACCGACACCATCAACCCGACGGCCCACGTGCTGGCCATCCAGAAGGGTGACGTGATGAACTATGAGCCCAACGTGTATATCTCAAGCCACTTCAATGACACGGTAGTATTCAACTACACCCACAAGGATTGGCAGCTTGGCACATACAACGGCAACTATCGCACCCAGCCCCACATCGATTGGAACTATACTTACGATGAACAAGGCGTCATTACCGGTGTTACTGGTGGATCGGTTGAACGCGAGCTCGTAGAAACAGATCCCTACTACATGTACTATGTAGCTCCTAAGCCCCAAGAGATTGCTTACATCACCTGGATGGTATATGATAACTATAACACACCAAGAAGCGGGGAAGACCCAGCGATTTGGCCAAATTATGACCCCAATAGTTATCAGCCCTATACCTCCCCGAACCCGTCTAGCATTCCGCCTATTGATCCCGGACGCTTCTACGCTCCCATGAACTGGAACCGAAACATAGAAATTTCAGGTGATGCGTATGAATCTCTCCAGTACCTTGCAGGTGACGAACTGGACAAGTCCCTCGGCGCATGGACTTCCGATTATGGACCCTACAGCAACGGTTACATGCAGTATGGTGCGATCAAGGTCAACTGGTCACTCTTCCAGGAGGATACTCCCTGGTGGCATATCTTCAAGCCAGGACAGGCCTATAAGTTCTTGGCCATCATCCGCTATGCCCGCGGTAGCGGCTACAATCCAGATCCCGAATCGGGCGATATCGATGATACCGCCAACAACTATTACTACGGACCCAGCATCGGCAATTATGAAGAAGACGAGGAGCATAAATACAGTGATGGCAACACCGTCTTTAACGCACCGCGCCGCGAGGACGACGGTATCTCTGGATATGCTAACATGTACCACGCCAGTTATCGTGACCTTGATGAAAGTAAGTTCATCATCTTCCCCATCAAGGCCAGTGCCCAACGTTCTAACGGCGACGGCATGGGTAACGTGACCTCTGTCGAGGAGGTGATCAGCAATGTGGCTTCATCCCGCACGGTTGTTGGCGTGAGCTACTACAACCTGATGGGTGCGAAGAGCGACAAACCGTTTGACGGCATTAATATCGTAGTCACCACCTATAGTGACGGTTCCCGTTCTTCACGTAAAATCCTGCGATAATCATCGCAACTACAGACACTAATCACGCGGCCGCACCCATCTACTACACGGGTGCGGCCGCTGTTTTGTAATTGTTGGTGAAAAAAAACGGCACAAGCATGGATTGGCATGGGGAAAAGCATTATCTTTGTAGGTTTAAACAATGATTCAACTTCACTCAATATGCAAGAGACCAGCAAACAATATGACGAGGTGATTGCCCAGTGCCGCGAACTGTTCATCAACAAAATGAAGGATTACGGTCCCTCGTGGCGCATCCTCAGGCCGCGCTCGGTTACCGACCAGATCTTCATCAAGGCTAAGCGCATCCGCACCCTTGAACTCAATGGCGAGACCAAGGTGGGCGAAGGCATCTGGCCCGAATTCATCGGCATCATCAATTATGGCGTTATCGGCTTGATCCAGTTGCAACTGGGCTATAGCGACACGGTGGATATCACAAGCGAACACGCCTTGGAGCTCTATGACAAGCTCATTACCGAGACCAAGAATCTGATGATTGCCAAGAACACCGACTATGGCGAGGCATGGCGCGACATGCGCATCTCGAGCTATACCGACCTGATTCTCACCAAGATCCAGCGGACCAAGGAAATCGAGAACCATGGCGGTGCTACGCTGGTGAGCGAGGGCATCGACGCCAACTATCAAGACATGATCAACTACAGCGTGTTTGCCCTCATCAAGCACAACGAGGGTAACGTTAACGACTAAAGACCCCGACATGACCCTCAAAGCCATCATCAATGCGGTCAAGGGCGAGAAATGGTGCCTGTTCATGACGATGCTCATGCGCCTCACTGTGGGCGGAGTGTTCGTCTTTTCAGGATTCACCAAGGCCATTGACCCTTGGGGGACCTGCTACAAGATTACCGACTACCTGAATGCCCTGGGATTGACCGAGTGGACCGGCATGGCGCTGCTCTTTGCCGTAGCTCTGGCAGCGGTGGAATTTTTCACAGGCGTGAACATCGTCGTGGGAGCCTATCGGCACAGCGCGCCCATCGTCGCTCTGGTACTGCTGCTGGTAATGACACCATTGACACTATGGATTGCCGTGACTGGGGCCGTGAAAGATTGCGGCTGCTTTGGCGACGCCCTGCATCTGAGCAACTGGGCGACATTCGGCAAAAACCTGCTACTGCTGCTGGGCACCATCTACCTGCTGGCGTTTAACACGTCGTTGAGAAGCGTCTATGGTCCAGCAGTGCACTGGGTGGTTACCGCTTTGTCGTTTGCACTGGTGATGGCCGTAGCCTACTATGGCTATTTCACCCAGCCACTCATCGACTACCGTCCCTACCCTGAGGGCACACGGTTGGTGTCATCGGCCACGGTCGAGGACAGCGAGGACAATGAGGACGACTTCATCTTTGTTTACAGCAAGGATGGCCAGGAACATGAGTTCACCATCGACAGCCTGCCTGACGAGGATGACGGTTGGGAATATGTGACCCGCTTCCACGCCCGCCGCCCACGCGGCAAAGTCATCATGCAGAATGGTGCTAACGACAATGGCATTGCCCTGCTCGACGAGGATGGCAATGACGTCACTATCGATGTGCTGGGCGACAGCCATCGCACCGTCCTGCTGCTTTTCCCCGAGTTGCCTAAGGTGGGGGTTATCAACTCTTATGCCCTCAACGAGCTCAACGATGCCGCACTTGTAGCCAATGCCGATGTCATAGGCATCACTCCCGCCTCGTCACAGGAAATCGAGACATGGCGGGACCTGTCGATGGCCAGTTATCCCATCTACAACATGGATGACAGCGAACTCAAGATGTTGGCCCGTGGCAACCCTGCCGTGGTCTATCTCGAAGACGGCATCATCAAGTGGAAACGCACCCTTTCGTCACTCAATGATGTAGAACAGCCCATCGAGTTGAGCGATCTGGGCAAAGACTATGACGCCGATAGCATCCTGACTAACCTGATGCTTGTTTACATGGGTGCCATGCTCGCCCTGCTCCTGATTAACCGCACCCCATTGGTGCTCTGGCAACTCTTTTTCAAGAAAAAACAACCAACTAGCAACCAAAAACCAGAAACTAATATATGATACTCAAACAAGGACAACCCATCGATAACCGCTGGCATGTCGTTTACCTCATCAAGGAAAACGCCTATGCCGAGAGCTACCGTGTAGAGGACGAGAGCGGCAATCCCTACTTCCTGAAGATTTACCGCCTCAAGAACACGCCCGACAAGTTGATACACGATGGTGAGGTGGCCGAAATCGCCGCCTGCCGCCAGTTGCAACACAAGAATATCGTGAGCTACATTGCCGACGGTGTATATAATGACGAGGCCGGCGAATGCCGATACATGGTGGAAACCTACTTCAGTGGAGAACTCTTGAGCGAAATGCTCCAGCGCAAGAAAAAGAACAAACTCGAGCAGAAGGCTGCCGTCAGGATTTTCATCGAGATGCTGCAAGGTCTGCAGTACTTGCACGAGCGTCCCGGGGTATTGTTGCACAACGACATCAACCCCACCAATGTGATGCTGAGTAAAAAGACGCGTGGCACTGCCGAGCTTATCGACATGGGCCATGTCTCATCACGCTTCATGGGCAATGCCCCGTTTGACACGGCCGACCTGGATCCGCGTTATGCCAGCGGGCAGTCGTTCCTGGGCAAGTATGACGAGCGCAACGACATCTTTGCTGCCACCGGTGTCTTCTACACCATGCTGACGGGCAAAGCTCCATGGGGAGTAGAATTCCAGCCTGGCATGAGCCGCAAAGAGAAAATCAGGCTTGTGCAGAAGGCCCGTAGCGAACAGGGCGAAATCGATGTTGACGACATCCACGATGAGAAACTGCAAGCCATTGTGGCCTGTGGTCTGTCACTGAGTTACGTTGACCGCTATGAGTGCGTTGACGAGATTCTCAACGACCTGCTGGTGGACGATGACAGCGACATGGCACAAGAGATACGCGAACGCCTTGCACGCCGCGAGCAGGAATCAGCCTCCAACGACGCCGAGGAATCTGGCAGCAGAAGCAGTCACAGCGACCGTAGCCAAGCCGCTGCCGAAACAAGTGCCGACGTTGAGATCAAGCGCGGAGGCGGCAACGGTTTTGCCGACATTGCAGGCATGGATGACCTAAAGGAAATGCTCCGCAAGCGTGTCATCATGATTCTGCAGGACAAGGAACTGGCCGAGAAATACAAACTAACCCCTCCTAACGGCATGCTGCTTTATGGCCCTCCGGGCTGCGGCAAGAGTTTCTTTGCCGAGAAGTTTGCCGAGGAGACTGGCTTCAACTTCATCCTAGTCAAGGCGAGCGACCTGGGCTCTATCTACATCCACGGCTCACAAGGGAAGATTGCAGACCTGTTCAAGAAAGCCGAAGAGAATGCGCCTTCGGTACTTTGCTTCGACGAGTTTGACGCCTTCGTCCCCAGCCGTTCGGGCGACCTGGGCAGCAACCAGGCAGGTGAGGTCAACGAGTTCCTCTCCCAACTGAACAACTGCTCCAAGCGAGGCATCTTTGTGATTGCCACGAGCAACCGCCCCGACAAGGTGGATCCCGCCGTGTTGCGCACAGGTCGAATCGACAAGCAGGTGTATGTGCCCATGCCTGACCTGACAGCCCGCCGCCTGATGTTCGAGTTGTACCTCAAGGACCGTCCCTGTGACGAGATTGACAACAACGCACTGGCCGAGAAAGCCGACGGATATGTAGCCAGCGACATTGCCTACGTGGTAAACGAGGCTGCCACCATTGCTGCCTTCAATCATGAGAATATCACCCAGGAGCTCCTCATCAAGACCATCGAGGGCATCAAGCCATCCATCAGCAAGGACCTCCTGAAAGAATATGAGGACATGCGCAACAAGATGGAAGGCATTTCACGCACCAATGCCCTGCCCCAAGTCGGTTTTAAGCCTTAAACATAAGGCGTTAGCAACCGCACTTAAAACTTACAACTTAAAACTTAAAACTTACAACTTAAAACTTAAAACTCAAAACTTACAACTCACAACTAAAATACAATGGACTTAAACAAACTGATGATAGAATATCTGGCCGAAGAAGGGTTCCGCCCCCACGAGACCCCATTCGGTATCGCGTTTAAAAAGGAAGGCATAAATTTCCTTTTCTTCAAGGATGAGGAAGATGAGCAATACTTCAGGCTCATGATGCCTGCAATCTTTGTCGTCACCGAGGACAACGAGGACATGATCTTGCGCGCCATGAATGATGTGAACGGCAATATCAAAGTGGTGAAACTCTATACCATGGATATGGAAGACGAGGAAGGTCATAAGGAGACCAGCGTGTGGGTAGCCTTTGAAATCCTCGCCGATACCACACCCGAACTGGGTGACATCGTTCCCCGCGCCATCACCTTGCTGCAGGGCGCACGTATCGCCTTCCTCGCCAAACTGGAGGAAGTCGCCGATCATTAAAATAGTAGATTAAAGTTTACAGTTTAGTGGGGTTCACTTTGTGGGTTCCATGTGTATTGTGACGTGGGTCTGGTTGCCGAAGCGTTGCCTGATGCGCTGTTCGATGGCCGTGGCGCGGTCATGGGCAGCAGTGAGTGACACATTACCGTCCATACGCACGTGGGCTTCGATAGCAAAACGGTTACCTATGCGGCGTGTGCGCAGGTTATGAGGCTCGCTCACGTCAGGGAACGAGCGGATGATTTCCTCAATCTCTTTCTCAATTTCGCCCGAAAGCGATGATTCCGTGAGTTCGCCAATACTTGATTTCAATAGCTCAATCGACACCTTAACCAGCATCGCGCCCACCAGTACCGATGCCAACGGATCGAGTACCGTCCAGCGCTTGCCCAGCAGAATAGCGCCGCCGATACCTACAGTTGTGCCTATCGATGAAAGGGCATCACTGCGATGATGCCAGGCATTGGCGACCAGCGCTTGGGAGTCAAGTTTCTTACCACGGATGACGGTATAACGATAAAGGATTTCCTTAACAAGAATCGAGATGATGGCAGCAGCCAGAGCCAACCAGCCTGGTGCTGCGAGCTGTTTGCCTCCTGCCCAATCAACTAGTTTGGCCACACCCGAGACGATGATGCCCGTAGCGGCTGCTATTAGCGCTAGACCAATGATGAATGTGGCGAAGGTCTCATACTTGCCGTGGCCGTAATCATGGTCTTTGTCCTGCGGCTTGGCGCTCACATGGACAAAGGCCAGCACGATGACATCGGTGATGAAATCCGAGAGCGAGTGTACGGCATCGGCTATCATCGCCGAACTGTGGCCCATTACACCCGCAATGAACTTGAAGGTCAACAGCGCCACATTGCCGGCACTGCCCACCAACGTCACCTTATATATCTCTTTCTCCCGATTCATAACGCCGCAAAGATATACCATTTTCCCAAATCATCCAACATTTGCCTCCAAAACAAAAAGATCAGCCCTGCCGATCTCGGCAAGGGCTGATAATCATTGATAAGAAGCTAAGAGGAATGTCAAGAAACTCCTCACTCCTAACTCCTCATGTAGGCGGCCTGGTCGGCAGGGTTGAAGGCGCCGATGAAGCGTGCGTGGCGTGCAACCTCGGCTTCACCCATGTTAACATACACCTTGGCGCTGTCCATGAACAAGTCGGGCTCGTTGCTGGCGTCACCAATGAGCAGGTAGCCCATGATGATGTGGCCGAGCATCTCGACCAGACGACGTGCGTGGAAGGTGATATACTCGTGATTCTCGACGGCCTGCACCTTGGCGAAGGTTTCCTCATAGAGGGCGGTCATGGCTTCGAGCTTGGCCTTCATCGGAGCAACGGCCTCGCTGTACTCGCGGGCGGCGTACTCCTTAATCTGATTCAGATAAGTGCCCGTGGTGACGTGGCGGATAGCTGCCACCACCTGCAACTGGGTTGTGCCCTCATAGATGCTGGTGATGCGGGCGTCACGGTAGATGCGCTCGCAGGCATAATCACGCATGAAACCACTACCACCGTGAATCTGAACGCAGTCGTAAGCATTCTGGTTGCAGAATTCGCTCGTCATGCCCTTGGCCAGCGGCGTGAAGGCATCGGCCAAGCGGTTGTAAGCCTTCATGGTCTTGCGCTCCTCGGGGGCGAGGGTGCGCTCGCGGCTGATGGCCTCCAACGACTTGTACATATCCACAAAGCGGGTGCACTCATACAGCAGGGTGCGCGAAGCATCGAGCTTGGCCTTGATGTTGGCAATCATCTCGCTCACGGCAGGGAAATTGATGATAGCCTTGCCAAACTGCTCACGGCTGCGGGCGTATGCGATTGCCTCCTGATAGGCGGCCTCGCTCACGCCGACGCTCTGGGCTGCGATACCCAGGCGTGCACCGTTCATCAGTGACATCACATACTTAATGAGGCCCAACTTGCGGTCACCGCACAACTCGGCCTTGGCGTTCTTGAACACCAGTTCGCACGTGGGACTGCCATGGATACCCATCTTGTCCTCGATGCGGCGAACGGTCATGCCGCCGTCTCGCTTGTCATAGATGAACATCGACAGACCGCGGCCGTCGCGGGTGCCTTCCTCACTACGTGCAAGCACAAGCGAAATGTCACCGTCACCGTTGGTGATAAAGCGCTTTACGCCGTTCAGACGCCAAGTACCGTCCTCGTCCTGAGTGGCCTTGAGCATAACAGACTGCAAGTCACTACCAGCATCGGGCTCGGTCAGGTCCATCGCCAGGGTTTCGCCCTTGCAGGTGCGGGGCAGGAAACGCTCTTTCTGGTCCTCGCTAGCGAACTCGTTGATGGTCTCAGCACAATCCTGCAGGCCCCAAACATTCACAAAACCAGCATCGGCACGGCTCACCATGTCGGCAGCCATGATATAGGGAATCGACGACATGTTCAGGCCACCATACTGGCGGGGCAAGGTAATGCCCATCAATCCAGCCTGGTTCAGCGCCTTGAGGTTCACTTCGGTACCCTTAGCGTAACGCACGCGGCCGTTCTCGTGGTGCGGACCCTCGAGGTCAACATCTTTGGCATTGGGGGCGATAATATCACCGCACACCTCACCGATGATGTCCAGCACGCGCTCATAAGAATCCATAGCATCCTCAAAATCAAGAGGAGCATAATCAAATTTCTCGCTCTGGGTGTAGTCGCGCTCACGCAGTGCGACAATCT
>CAMYUW010000022.1 GCA_947302275.1 uncultured Prevotellaceae bacterium | reverse complement strand
TTGCAAAATTAAATTAAATCATTTTGAGGTTTGCAATCGTAACTCTATATTTGCGGGAAGAAAATTGGCCATTGGCCGCTTTTTATGACCGATAAGATAAACTAAATAGCCTATGCTCAAACAGTTACGTTTTGGATTGTTGGCACTGATGACACTGGCGGTAGTGTTGCCCATGGCAGCGCAGGTGCGCCATGTTACCACCGTTAATCCTCAGTCCAAGCAGTCCTATATGGAGGTCTATGAGTTTGACTATGTGGACATCCAGCCGCAGTTCCCTGGTGGCGAGCGTGGGCTCATCAATTTCATCAACAAGACGCGCGAGTACCCCTACCATGCTTACAAGAAAGGCATTCAGGGCCGTGTCCTGTGCAGTTTCATTGTGGGCACCGATGGCAAGGTGAGTGACGTGCGTGTGATACGTGGTGCTGAGGATGAGAGTCTCAACCGTGAGGCTATCCGCGTGATTGGCGCGATGCCCAAGTGGAGTGTGGGCAAAGTGGGTAAGCATGCCGTTCCCGTTAGGGTGGTATTGCCCATCAACTTCAGGCTGTAGAAAAGTGTGGAACAGACCATATTCAATATGTGTAACCGTCATTTGTGGCGGTTATTTTTGTACTTTACAGTAGTATCATTGCCAGCGTGGACAGGAGGTCTGATAAAAATGCTTGAAAAAAGCGTATAGTTATAATATTTTTGCTATATTTGCACAATTTTCAAGAGATGGCCATTAACGAACCTACCACGCTTTCATTTGTGCATCTTTATGGAATGAAACATTGACCTGACATTCTTTTTATCAACTTTTTAAATAAATACTTTTATGAAAAAAATTCTCGTATTAATTGCTATCGTGTTTGCAGCCATGCAACTCACAGCAGCCAATGTTGACCTCGTTACTGCTCAGCAGAAAGCCCAGCGTTTCCTGAAGAGTCAGACCGCCAAAGGTCGTTTCATGACCTCGGCTCCCACGATCAAGTGGACCCATGAGGTGAAGAACTCAAGCAATGCCGCTCTGGCTGCTTACTACATCGTCAATACCGATAAGGGTTACGTCATCGTTTCAGGTGATGACCGTGCCCGTGAAGTTCTCGCTTATGGTGATGGACAGCTTGACAATCTCAACGACCTGCCCGAAGCCATGCAGTTCTTCTTGGATATGTACAAGGCTGAGATGGAGTACCTCCAGGCGCATCCGGGCATGGTAGTGAAGAAACGCAATACCAATACCCGTGACGGTATTTCAGTAGAACCTATGCTGACCACCACGTGGCAGCAAGGCAGCCTCTCAGGCAGGTCTCCTTACAATAGATTGTGTCCCGTTAGTGGTGGCTCATACTGCTTGGCAGGTTGTGCCGCAGTTGCTTTGGCACAAGTAATGAATTACTGGCAGTATCCCGAATCTTCTCCTGCTCTGCCCGGTTACACGGGGCCTAGAGGCGTTGAAGTTTCTCCTCTGCCCGCCTATACTTTTGATTGGGAACACATGCGTGACTCCTACAAGAACGACAACTGGAGCGAGGCTGAACGTGATGCAATTGCTAACCTGATGCGTTATGTGGGCCAAGCCGAGTATATGGACTATGCTACCGATAAGAGTGGTGCCGATGAGGATCAGATTGACATGGCTATTCGCACGTTTGGTTATCCTGCTGATGTTCACTATGTGCTCAAGAATGGTTATGATTATGCCATGACCGAATACTATAGTGATGAGGATTGGATTGCTATGATGCAGGCTGAGCTGATTGCTGGTCGCCCCTTGATCTATTGTGCGGGAGCAGCCATGTCTGATGGCAGCGGTTTCTACGGTCATGCTTTCAATGTTGATGGCTACAATGCTGATGACGATACCTATCATGTGAATTTCGGTCAGGATGAGGATAAGAACGGTAACTATGCCTTCAATGCTTTCGGCTATGGAATTACTGTGTACAAATACTTCCAGCTGATGTTCCTCAACATGCAGAAACCCGAAGGCGCTGTACCTCCCCGCATAATTGTTAACCCCTTGTACCTTGAGATGGAGGCTTATGCCGGATATAGCGAGACTGCAACTTTCTCTGTGGCTGGTCTTGATTTGACCGATCCCATTACCGTGACCGTAACCGACGAGAATGGCTATTTCTCCACTGATGTTGCTACCATCGCCGTAGATGAGGCAACTAACAAGACTGTCACTGTGACCTATGCCCCCCAAGCTATCGGTGAGCATGAGGCCGTGGTTACCTTGAGCACTCCTGGTGCCCAGGATGTGGTTATTCCCCTCTATGGTACCGCTACCCAGGCTCCCCTGGTGAAGTATGTGCCCGTGATGTTGCCTGCTGATAGCGCTAACATTACCGCTACCTCGTTCCGAGCCGACTGGACCGACCAAACCTCCGCCCAAAACGTTGCCAGCTACACCCTTGAGGTGAAGACCAAACCCAACTATTCTATCCTGGTTGATGCTGATTGGAGTGACACCGAGGAAGTCTTTGGCAATCAGGCTAGCACTCCTTCGTATCTCTTGCCCGATGGTTGGACATTCTCGGGCGAAAATCTGTGGGCTGAAAATCATTTCATTTCTCTCCAGGGCGCATCGATGAGCACACCTGAATTTACCGGTTATGACAAGGTAACGGTTGTCTTCAATGCCAAACGTCTTTATAGTACTGCTCCCACCCTTACTGTCTCCACTAGTCAGGGCACAAGCAGTTACACATTGAATAATTCCTCATTTGAACAGTATGTAGTCGTGCTTAATTGCGCTGAGACCGACAAGGTGACCTTTACTGTATCAGGTGGTACAATGGCCTATGCTGGCTTCTTGAATGTTACAGTTTACTCGGGTGAGATTGATCCTCCCGCATCTCTCCGTGCTACTGAGCAAGGTGATGCTGCTTATCGCCTGATCACTGGTATCACCGACAGGTTCTACACCGTGAACGATCTGAATGCCGAGGGTACCTATGTTTACAAGGTTAAAGCCATCTATACCGATGAAACCGAGAGCGAGTGGAGCAATATTGAAGAGGTGACCTTGTTTGACAATGGTCCCGCTCACAAGCCTGGTGACGCAAACCATGACGGTAACGTTTCCATCAAGGACGTGACCGATCTGATTGATTATCTGCTGGGTGGTGATGTGGAAATCTGCACCACTTGTGCTGATGTCAACGGCGTGGAAGGCGTAACCATCGGTGACGTTACCGCTCTTATTGACAAGTTGCTTGGCGGCAACAGATAAAGTTATTGAGCGTTTCATAAAAAGGCCTGGAGAGCAATCTCTGGGCTTTTTTGTGTTTTAGGCAAGAATGCTGCAAATTGGGGCTAATCAGTGGCAAATTATTGAAAAAAGTTGCTTGTTTTTGGCAGATTGCTTAATTTTGCGCGCGGAATAGATATCTGTTCTTTTGTGACCACGACTGTTAACCACCTAATATTAATCATTTAAACAATCTTTATTTTTATGAAGAAATTACTATTCTTTGCTGCTCTATTGATGGCAGTTATGCATGCTGCGGCTGCAGATGTGAATCTGACGGTAGCACAGGCTACTGCTGTGCGTTATTTGCAGATGAATGTACATGGCAAACTGTTGGCTGGCCAGCCAGCCTCAAATGTCAAGTTATTGCACACCGAGGTGAATTCTACCCAGGCAAACAAGGCTGTGTATTACATCTTTAACTCCGACCAGGGATTTGTAATTGTGTCGGGCGATGACCGCGCTCATCTCGTTCTCGCCCATGGAGACCGTCCTCTGGATCTCAAGCGCATGCCCGACAATATGAAGTTCTGGCTGACTACCTACAAGCGCCAAATCGAATATTTACAGGCCCATCCAGGGCTGGCTGTTGAACAACCTGCTTTCAACAGGGGCCTGAATGCTGCCAAGGTTGAGCCGCTGCTTACTGCCGAGTGGGACCAGGATGCTCCCTACTACAACCATTGCCCCACCTATAACGGATCATTTTGCTTGACAGGCTGTCCCGCTACGTCGTTGTCGATGGTGTTCTATTTCTGGAAATATCCCACCGACCCGACCCCTGAAGTAGAGGGCTATATCAACGGCAGTTACAATTTGCAGATTCCTGCATTGCCTTCTATCACCTTTGACTGGGACAACATGCTCGACAAGTACACAGGGTCTTACAACGATGCCCAGGCCGATGCCGTAGCATGGCTGATGCGTTATGTAGGCCAGGAAGAGCACATGGACTATACTCCTAGCGGCAGTGGTGCCATGGGTGATGACATCCTGCGCGCTGTCAAGTTCTTCGGCTATGATGAAGAGACGGCCCGCTTGGAGTTCAAGACCCGTACCGACGATTATGGCAATGACACCGCAGTTTATTATACCGATGACGAGTGGGCAGCTCTGCTCCAGAATGAGATGTATGAGGGTCGCCCCGTGGTTTATTGTGCCTATGATTACAGTAGTTGGTGGGGCTGGAGTGGCCACGCCTTCAATGTTGACGGTTATAATCCGGCCGACAACACCTATCATGTGAATTGGGGATGGAGTGGTGATGGCAATGGCGACTTTGTTCTCAATGCTTTCTCCTCGAGTGGTTACACCTTCAACATCGAGCAGCAGATGATTATGGGTATTCAGCCCCCTGCTCAAGGCCCTGCTATTAAGGTAAATCCGTCCAGGTTGGACATGAACGCTTACATTGACAAGACCGCTACGGCCACATTCACTGTCAAGGGCCATGAGCTCAACAACGCAGTAACTCTCACGCTCAATGACGAAAGTGGTTTCTTCTTCATCGATGCCAATAGTGTGCCCGTGAGCGATCAGGAGAGCGGCAAGGTCATTACCGTGACTTACTCGCCCCTGGCAGCCGGTAATCACACCGCTACAATCACCTTGAGCAGTCCGGGCGTTGACAATAAAACCGTTACCATCAATGGCACGGCAATTATGGAGACCTATGTTCCCCGCATGCTTCCCGCCGACGAGGCTTACATCAACTTAACTGAGTTCCGTGCCGACTGGACCGACGAGACACCTGCTCATAACGTGGATAGCTACACCCTTGAGGTTTCCACCCGTCCTGCCATTGAATTGCTCGGTTCTCTGGATGGCAGCATGTATCCTGGCAGCTACGAGAGCATCACGCTCACGGCCCCCTGGAGCGGTAAGGATGTCAGAGTGGGTAATGGCTCCTACTATTTCAACAACTATTCAGGCGACGGCTATATTTCCTTCACAGTTCCTGAGGGTTATAACAACGACATTTTCACAATGCAGATCACGAGTGTCAGCGGTTACTATGGCAGCGGCAACATAACCGTCGGCTCCAATCAGACTGCAGCAGTTGCGCATGAATTCACCAATGGTGAAACCTTTACCTGGCTTGTCATTGCAAGTGCTGGTGAGAAGATCACCATCACCTCGACCGATGATTACTTCTCACCCGAAATGAGTATGGTCAAGGTCTATTCAGGCGATGTGAACGAGTTGAATACGCTGAATGCGGTTAATGAGGATGGCGATGCCAATTATCGTTTCATCACCGGAATTACCAACAAGTTCTACACAGTGAAAAATCTTGCCGAGGCAGGCACCTTCTACTTTAAGGTGAGGGCCATCTATAGCGATGGTACCGAGAGCCATTGGAGTAACTTCCAGCGGGTAACCTTGTTCGAGGGCGGACACAATTATCAGGTAGGTGATATCAACCATGATGGTACAGTGACCATTGCCGATGTCACCGATTTGATTGACGCCCTGTTGAGTGGTGGAGAGGTTTGTGAAATTTGTGCCGACGTTAATGGTGACTCCATTGTGACCATTGCCGACGTGACCGATCTCATCGATAACTTGCTGAGCGGCCATTAATCAGCCGTCATGTCGTAATAGAATGATTCTGGCTCGGGTACTCATGAGGTATCCGGGCCTTTTCCCTTGTTTTTCTTCATTATTGTTGCTTAATTGCGGTTTTTACTATACCTTTGTCACAATTAATGAGTACTTGCCATTAGCTATAAACAATTATAACACTTTATTTTATGAGAAAGATGCTACTTCTTGTCGCCCTCGTGATGGCGACCTTGCAGATTTCGGCAGCCGATATCCATGTATCTGCGGCTAAGTCGATGGCTCAACAATTCATGATGGGCCGAATGAGCAAACAGGGAATCAATGCCACAGTTCCCGTTATCAAGTCAGTTCATCAGGAATTGAATTCGTCCAATGCCAGCAAGGCGGCCTACTATGTCATCAACACCGATAGGGGCTTTGTCGTTGTCGCTGGTGATGACCGTGCCCAGGAAATTCTTGCCTTTGGCGAGGGTGAACTCAACATGAACAAACTGCCCGAGAACATGAAGTTCTGGCTGGATAGCTACAAGGGCCAGGTAGAGTACTTGCAGGCCCACCCGGGCTTGGTGGTGGAGAAACCTCAGATGAGAGCCAACCGCACCGAGAGCATTGCACCGATGCTTGAGGCCAAGTGGGATCAGGGCTACCCCTACTATAACCAGTGCCCCATGGATGGTGACCGCCGCGGCTTGACCGGTTGCGCATGCACCTCGCTGGCACAGGTGTTCTACAAGTGGCAGTATCCCACCCAGCCCACACCCTCGGTTCCTGGTTACACGACCCGCACCCGCAAGTTTGACCTTGCCGCTCTGCCTCCCATCACTTTTGACTGGGCTAACATGTTGCCTGTGTACAATTATAGTGCTAGCGATGTCCAGAGAAATGCTGTGGCATGGCTCATGCGCTACATTGGCCAGGCCGAAGAAATGGATTACACCAACGAGGGCAGCGAGGCTTGGGAGGATGACATCATCCGTGCTTGCCACCTGTTTGGCTATGTGGATGCCCATGTCGAGTACAAGGCCACACTGAACTTTGATACCAATGGCGAAAACATGCTCATCAATGACGCTGACTGGAGCGTGATGCTTCAGGAAGAACTCGCCGCAGGCCGTCCCGTGGTTTATTGCGCTTACAGCTATAGCAATGCCTATAACTCGTTCTACGGCCACGCCTTCAATGTCGATGGTTATGATGCTTCCAGTGGCAACTACTCCATCAACTGGGGTTGGGGTGGCACAGGTAACGGCTATTTCGCCTTGCGTGCGTTCAACAATCAGGGCTATAGCTACAGCTTGGGTGAGTTGATGGTCATGGGCATTGAGCCGCCTGCTCCCATCGAATCTTACGATCCCGTGATGCTGCCTGCCAACGAGAACTATATCACCCTGACCTCGTTCCGTGCCGACTGGACCGACGAGACTCCTGACGAGAACGTCACCAGCTACACCCTGGAGGTGAACGCCGACGACGGCAGTGAGCCCGGTGTGTATGAATTGGTATTCAGCGAGAGTTTCCCCTATGCTAGTACTAATTCGTCAACACCCATTAAGAAGATGTCTAGTGTCGCATCTAACGCTGGCTGGGAGTGCTCTAATGCCTACGAGGCCCGCGGTGGCGTCCGTCTGGGTGGCGGCGGCAGTGTGGGCACGATCACCACGCCCGCACTCGACATGACGCAGAGCGGCGGTAAGATGACCGTTATGCTCACCATGAGGCCTTATCAGGATGTCGACTCCGATATTCCCGTTACCGTTTCATGTGGTAACAGCGTGGCCAGTGCTGTCGTGACAACCGAACAGATATATACTTTTGTCTTGAACTGCGAGGCCAATGACGAGCAGAAGGTGACCATCACTGGAGGTGATGGTTCCAATACCAAGCGTGTGGTCGTTGACCAGGTGGACATCTACAGCGCAACGAACGATGCAGCCAAGATGATGTTTACCATTCCCGCCAAGTCGGATGACGCCGACAGCCGAGTGATTACCGATATCACCAACAAGTTCTACACCGTGACGGGTCTGACCGAGGGTGGCACATTCAACTACAGAGTAAAGGCTTACTATATTAACGGTACCCAGAGCGCTTGGAGCAACATCGAGACGGTGACTCTGGTAGATAACGGCCCGGTTCACAAGGATGGTGACGCGAACCATGACGGCAACGTTTCCATTAAGGACGTGACCGATCTGATTGATTACCTGCTGGGCGGTGATGTGGAAATCTGTGCCGACTGTGCTGATGTCAATGGTGTTGAGGGTGTGACCATCGGCGACGTTACGGCCCTTATTGATAGGCTGTTAGGAGGCCAGAACTAATCTGCTACAATCAACTGTAAAAGCGGGACCAAGGGAGATGATTCCCTAGGCCCGCTTTTTGTGTGGTGATTTCCCCGGTAGTATGGGCCTTAATCGCCGATATTGTATTACCTTTGCGGCACCTACCTTTAACATAACACTTATCACTATCAACATGAGAAGAATCCATTTCCTGCTTGCAGCTCTCTTGCTGTCGGCAATCCAGGTATGGTCGGCTAGCGTCGATGAGGCGGCAGCAAGGACCAGAGCACAGCATTTCTTGAATCATCAGATTTCTACGGGCCGAATGATGGCCCCTGCACGTAATGGCCTCAAACTCGCCCATGTCGAGTTGAACAATGCGGCAGTTCCTGTCTATTATATCTTTAATGCCGGCAACTCGTTCGTTATCGTTTCGGGTGATGACCGCGGCCACGAGGTGCTAGCCTACGGTGACCAAGCGCTCGACATGAATCAGATGCCAGCGAACATGAGATACTGGTTATCACTATACAAGCATCAGATTGAATACTTGCAGACCCATCCCGATGTGCAGGTGAACGCTCCACAACGTGTCGGTCAAACGGTCAATCCGTTGTTGACAGCTAACTGGAGTCAGGATGCCCCCTACTGGAACGAGTGTCCCGTCTTCGGCACCGACACCTGTTTCACAGGGTGTCCAGCCACCTCGCTTTCGATGGTGTTCCACTACTGGAAATACCCTAAGCAGCAGACACCTGCCGCTCCGTCTTACACCATGCCCAGCTATGGCGTCGTGTTGCCCGAGCTGCCGCCTACAATCTTTGACTGGGCCAATATGCTTGACGACTACATCGAGGGTTGCTACAATGACGTGCAAGCCACTGCTGTCGCTCACTTGATGCGCTATATCGGTCAGGTCGAGGAGATGGACTATACCATCAGCGGCAGCGGTGCCTATGGAAATGATGTTCTGCGTGCCGTCAAGTTTTTTGAGTATGACCAGAATGCCCAGCTCTTGTTCAAGGCCGATGATTTGGGCTATGCCAACTACACTGACACCCAGTGGGGCGGCTTGATTCAGGCCGAATTGACGGCAGGCCGTCCCATCGTGTATTGTGCCTATGACAATCTGACGGGTGCCGGGCATGCGTTCAATGTGGATGGTTATGATGCAGCCAGTGACACTTATCATATCAACTGGGGATGGAATGGCAGGGGTAACGGCCATTTTGCCTTGAATGCCTTCTCCTATGGTGATTACACCTTCGGCTCCGGCCAGCAGATGGTCATTGGCATCCAGCCACCTGAAGGTTATGAGAATCCTCGCCTACAGGCCTATCCCAATAGACTCGATATGGTGGCCTACACGGGTAAACCTTCTGTGGCTACTTTTAGTTTCAAAGGTACCAACCTGACGGGTGACGTGACTTTGACCCTCAACGATTCTGAGGGTGTCTTCAGCATTGCTCCCGCAACATTGAGCATGGATGCCGCCGAGGCCGGACAGGATATTACTGTGACCTACAGCCCCCAGGCAGTAGGCACTGATGCTGCAACCATAGTTTGTACCAGTGAGGGTGCTTATCCTCTTACCATCACCTTGAATGGCACGGCACCACTTGAGGTTTATCCTCCGGTGATGCAACCGGCGCTTGAAAGTGACATCACGAACACGTCTTTCATCGCTCGTTGGACCGACGAGACCCCTGCCCAGAATTTGACCGGTTATTCGCTGGAAGTCTATGCCAAGCCCGACTATATCCTGCTGGAAGAGGCCGATTTCAGCGACCTGCCGCAAATGAACCCCAGTAACCAGGCTTCCCATGCCACCGATTACTTACCGGAAGGCTGGAGCTTCACGGGTACCGAGTTTAACCTGGAGGGCGGTTGCATCATGCCGCGTCGCAACAGTGTCATCACCACCGATGAACTTCAACTCAAGGGATATGATAAGGTGACCGTAGTTGTGACCGGCCGCAGTTATGGCTCTTGGGGTGATCCGTCTGAGCTTACAGTATCGACCAGCCTGGCCAGCGAGACGATAGAACTTCCATTCTATTATGCCCCCATCACTGTCGTGCTTGATTGTGCCGAAGGCGACCAGATAAGTTTCAAAGCGGGTTATTATCCCATGATCCAGTCCATCAGGATTTATGCAGGTGATGCCTCGTCTGTGTCATTCAGGGCCAGCGAGAGCGGAGACGAGAATTACCGCTTGATTACTGGCATTACCGACAAGAGCTACAGGGTTGATGGACTGACCGCTGGCGGCACCTTCTTTTATCATGTGATGGCCCATTACATTGACGGAACGGACAGCGGCTGGAGCGAGGAACAGATTCTTACCCTCGATGGCAGTGGGCATAACTTTGATGCGGGCGATGTGAATCATGACCATGTGGTGGACATCACCGACGTGACTGACCTTGTCGACTATCTGCTGGGTAGCGGTAGCAGTGCCTGTGCTATCTGTGCTGATGTCGATGGCGACACCATTGTGAACATCACCGACGTGACCGTCCTTATCGATCTGCTGCTAGGCGGACATTAATCCATTGCGATACCCAATCCATAATGTTGTGGCTCCACATCGTGCTTTGGGGGCGCAGTGAGGAGCCACAACTTGATTGTGGCCTGAAAACGAGACGTTTAACTACCGTAATCTATAAATACTGTTGAAAGGGGCTTTATTTCTTTTATTTTTTTAGATAAAATAGTTGCTTTTTTATTGTTTTTGGTGTAATTTTGCGAACGTTTTAAGCACCATTATGCATAATTATAATGTGTTTAATCAGCATTAACCTACTGAAGCGTTAGAATTAATTACTTAATAATCAATAGTTTATAATAGTTTTTTATGAGAAGAATCTTACTATTTGCTGCAGTATTGTTTGCGGCAATCCAGTTGTCGGCCATGCCCGTCGATGTGAGGACGGCCCAGGCGAAAGCTCAGAATTTTGTACAGCAGAAGCTGTATGGTGGTAAACTCAGGGCTCCCATTAGTGGAGAAATGAAACTAGCTCATGCCGAGATGAACTCCCAGATGATGGACCGTGCCGTTTATTACATCTTCAATTCCCAGAATGGTTATGTGATTGTGTCAGGTGATGACCGGGCCGAGGAAATCTTGGGCTATGGCGATGCTCCCCTGAACATCAATACCATACCTTGCAACATGAAGGCTTGGTTGGCAACCTACAAGGAGCAGATCGAGTATCTTCAGGCTCATGAGGGTATGCAGGTAGAGACACCATCGATGATGGGTCCTGCACGCATTCCAAGTGTTGCTCCCCTGCTCACCGGCTTATGGGACCAGGAAGCTCCCTATTGGAACCAGTGTGTCATCAATGGTAGCCAGTGCTACACAGGTTGTCCTGCTACTTCGGCTGCATTGGTGTTCCACTACTGGAAATATCCCGACTATGAGACTCCTCAGGTGCCGGGCTACAGGTGCGAATTGAGTACTTCTGCTTGGAGCTCTTCCTATGTTAACGTTGCAGCTCTGCCTCCTGTTACCTTTGACTGGGACAATATGCTTGACCGTTACACCAGTGGTTATACGACTCAACAAGCCAATGCCGTCGCCACTCTGATGCGCTATGTGGGCCAGGCCGAACACATGGCCTATGGTACCAGTGCTGCAGGTGGTAGTGGTGTGGATGCCGACAGTGTCATCTTGATTGCCAATGCTTTCAAGTTCTTCGGCTATGATGAGGAAACCGTGCGCGTTGTCAAGAAGACCAGCGCTTACAGTGGTGGTACCACCCTCTACACCGATGCCGAGTGGGCTGCAATGATCCAGGATGAGCTGGTCGAGGAGCGCCCCATCGTCTTCTGCGCAATTGCCGGTGGCTTCTTTGGCGGTGGCCATGCCTTCAATGTGGACGGTTATGACGCTAACACCAATAAATACCACATCAACTTCGGCTGGAGCGGTGATTACAATAACTACTATGCATTGAATGCCTTCAATGGTGGTGGTTCAACCTTCAACCAGTATCAGCAGATGGTGATCGGTATCCAGCCCCCCATCAAGGCTCCTCGCCTCAAGACCGATAAGACCGAGCTCTCGATGGAATGCTACAAGAACAATACCGCTTCGTCCAGATTCACCCTCACTGGCCGCAATCTGGAGAGCAATGTAACTCTGACGCTCAACGACGAGAACGGTGTGTTCAGCCTCGATAACAATGCCCTCACTCCCGATGAAGATGGCAAGGTAAACCAGGCCATCAACGTGACCTACGCTCCTAAGACCGAGGGCGACTACACTGCAACTATTACCGTCAGCACCGATGGTGTTGAGGACTTCGTAATCACATTGCACGGCGTATCGGTTTATGAATTGTACCGTCCCGTCATGCAGCCTGTCGACGAACAGTCCGTTACTGCAACCTCGTTCCGTGCCGACTGGACCGACCAGACCCCGGCCGAGAATGTGACCAGCTACACGCTTGAGGTAAGGGTTAAGCCCGATGTGACTCTCCTTTCCGAGGCCGACTGGAGTGATGTGCCCAAGGAGAATACTAACCATGCTGCAGATGCCGCCAACTATTTGCCCGAAGGCTGGACCTTTACCGGCTCCAATCTCTATCTGGACGGTGGTTTCCTCTCGCCTGGCCGCAATTCGGTTATCACTGCAAACTGTGATATGGCTGGCTATAGCAAAGTAAGCGTTATCATCAAGGCCAAGTCTTACACCAAGGGCTCTGCAACCACTCTGGATGTAGCTACTGATCTTGAGACCAAGAATCTTGTGCTGGCTAAGGATGTTGAGACCTATCTGGTAGTCCTTGAGGTGGGCAGTCATGGATTTGTGAAGTTCATCACAGGTTACTATCCTGAGATTCAGAGCATCAAGATTTATGGCGGCGAGATCACCGATCCCGAGCCCTTCCAGTTCCGTGCCAATGAAAGTGGAGATGCTGAGTTCCGTCTGATTGAAGGCATCACATCCGACAAGTTCTATACGGTAACCGGCTTGCTTCCCGCTACTCCTTATCTGTACCGCGTGAAATCCTACTATGTCAATGGTACCGAGAGCAACTGGAGTAACATTAAGGAAGTTGTCCTCAAGCAAGGTGAGAGCATCCGTGGTGATGTTGACGGCAATGGCCTGATCAACATCGATGATGTTACCCTCCTGGTTGACGTCCTGCTCAGTGGCAGCACCAGCTTTGATATGGTGGCTGCTGACTGCAACTTGGACGGCGAGGTGAATATCAACGATGTGACCTTACTGGTTGACTATCTGTTGAGTGGTACCTGGTAATCGGCCATAGCGTAAAATTGATAAGAAAGAGTCGGCTTTTTTATGAGTCGACTCTTTCTTTTTTTACTCATGGATGGGGATTAATTCATGTTAAAAATGGCCGATGCGATGTTACTTTAAGCCCTAAAAGGAGTCTAAAACATAAAAAATCGCGAAAAATGCTTGACTTTTTTGCAGAATGTATTAATTTTGCAGATTGAAACCGAACGAAACGCAAGATGAGACGATTACTCTACATATTGGTAGCCCTGTCGGCAATGGGTGGAATGCAAGCCATCCCAATGCCCGACAACTTCTTGCCCCAACGGGTGGAGACCGCTTCCAATGGTCCTGTTGCACAGGGCTCTGAGGGTCGCATCGTCTTTATTGCGGGCAGCAGTGACGCCACTTTCAATGTTTATTCGATTACTGGCCAGCTTGTCAAGGTTGTCCGCGTGGCTGCCGAGCAACGCACCACGGTTGATTTCCCTAAGGGATTCTACATTGTGAAGTGCAGTAATCAGTGGTCGCGCAAGGTGGTGGTGCGTTAATGCGCTGCAAGTGACTCATCTTGTCGCGGTTTTGAGGAGAGAAAGACTGGAATGGGCGTGACTGTGTCACGTCCGTTTATTGTTTTGATAGATACATGCCTGAAATACCAACAGCGATATGATTCTTGCTGAACTATTCCCATACGCCAACCTGGTCTATGACATCCTCACGGTGTTATATTTCCTGACTGTGCTTGCCGTCATTGTGGTGGTGTTGAGCGAGAACCGAAATCCTGTCAAGTCGATGGCTTGGATGCTCGTGCTGGTGTTGCTGCCTGTTGTGGGATTGGTTATTTATCTGGTTTTTGGCCGCAGTCTCAGAGGTATGAGAGTCATCTCCCGTTCCCACTTGAGGGAATTGAAACGAATGAACGATTTTCCCGAGGCCGTCAGCATGGAACCCTCCTTGAGCGAAGACTCGCGGCAATTGGTTTCGCTGGTCAACAAGTTGACCGAACCTCATTTGTTTGACAGTAACGATATCACGGTGTTTACCCAGGGCCAGGAGAAGTTTGAGGCCCTGTTGCATGACATTGGACAAGCCAGGGAATACATCCATTTGCAGTACTTCATCATTGAGGATGATGAGACAGGAAGGCGCCTCATCAACCTGCTGGAGCGCAAGTCGCGTGAGGGCGTGCGGGTGCGGGTGCTCTATGACTATGTCGGGTCTTTCTATATGCGTTCGCGGGTGCTGAAGCAGCTGCGTGCTGCTGGCGTTGATGTCCACCCGTTCTTGAAATTGACGTTTACCCAGTTCTTTTTCCGACTCAACTGGCGCAACCACCGCAAGGTTGTCGTTATTGATGGCGAGATCGGTTATGTGGGCGGTATGAACATTGCCGACCGCTACGTCAAGGGCACGGCAAAGGAACTGCCGTGGCGTGACACCCACTTGCGCATCAGGGGCGAGGCGGTTGCGGCATTGCAGTATTCGTTTGCCATCGATTGGGACTTTACCACACGGGAACTGCTGAACAATCCTCCGAAGCATTTTGACGTGCCGCCCGCCATTCCTGGGCATCTTGTTCAGATGGTGAGCAGTGGACCCACTGGCCGATGGAACAACATCTCGTTTGTCTTCCTCAAGGCGATTACCCTGGCCAAGCGCTGTCTTTATATCCAGACACCCTATTTCCTGCCTAGCGATTCCCTGCTCAAGGCCATGCAGAGCGCTGCACTGGCGGGCATCGATGTCAGGCTGATGATACCGCGCAAACCCGACTCGGTCATGCTGCGGCTTGCCACGGGTTCCTATATCAAGGAGTGTATGTTGTCGGGCGTCAAAGTCTATTACTATGAATCAGGAATGATGCATGCCAAGGTGCTCATCATTGATGATGAGTTTGTCACCACAGGTTCAACCAATTTTGACTTCCGCAGTTTTGAGCATAATTTTGAGTTCAACGCCCTTGTTTACAGCAAGGAATTCAATAGCAAGATGAAGGCTATATTTGAAGAAGATATGGCTCAATGCACACGCGTGAGCATGGGCAAGTGGAAACAGCGCCCGCTTATGCAGAAAGCGCTCGAGTCCATCGTCCGCCTGCTCAGTCCCATCCTGTAATTTCGATAAGATGATCACATTCCCTAACGCTAAAATCAATTTGGGTCTCAATATAGTGGAACGCCGTCCCGATGGTTACCACAATATCGAGACAGTGTTTTATCCCATACCGCTCACCGATGTGCTTGAGATAGTGCCTGCGACCGATGGTCAAGTGTCGCTCTCGTGCTATGGTAATGAGGTGAATTGTCCTGTAGAGAAAAACTTGGTCATGAGGGCCTATCGACTCCTGCAGGATAGTCACCGCTTGCCACCCGTGGCAATACATCTCTACAAGCACATCCCTGACGGGGCCGGCTTGGGCGGAGGCTCCAGCGATGCGGCTCATGCGCTGGTGATGCTCAACAGGATGTTTGACCTCCAGATCGCTGATGACGACCTTGCTGCAATGGCTGCCACACTGGGTGCCGATTGCGCCTTTTTCATCTACAACCGCCCCATGATGGCGACCGGCATCGGCGATGTGTTATCGCCTGTCGATGTGGATATCCATGGAAAGACTTTGCTGCTGGTCAAGCCTCCCGTGGGTGTGGATACCCGCACGGCCTACAGCCGCGTTGTTCCTGCTCCAGCTACGGTTAACCTGTCACAAGTCGTCGCCCAGCCAGTCGAGACATGGGACGGCCTGCTGGTGAATGATTTTGAGCCTAGCGTGTTTGCCGCGTTGCCGCAGTTGTGGCTCATCAAGGCGCAACTGCTGGATGCTGGTGCACAATATGCGGCGATGTCTGGTTCAGGCTCGACAATCTTCGGCATTTTTGATAATGACAAACTGGCAGAGCGGGCGGCTGACACATTTACCGATTGCGCCACCTTTGTCCTGCAACTATGACATGGAGGCATTGGACTGGTTTTTGCAAGAAACGGTAAGGTAAAAGGAATTCTAACACAACTACGATATGTCAAAGAAAAATAAAAAGAATCAAAACGAAGAGGCTAGAGCCGCTCAAGAAGAGAATCAGGAGCAGAAGGTAAAGAACACAGAACCTCATGCCGCTGAAAAAGATAATGCTGTCAACGAGGATCCCGAAAAGATCATTGCTGACCTGAAGGAACAGTTAGAGCATCAGAAGAAGGAATACGCTTTCAAACTGGCTGAGTTTGATAATTATCGTAAGCGCACCCTCAATGAGAAAGCTGAGCTCATCAAGAACGGTGCTGAGAGTGCCATGCGTGACCTCCTGCCGGTGATTGATGATCTGGAACGTGCTTTGGATGCCATCAACAAGGGTGGTGATCTGGACAGCCTCAAGGAAGGTGTCAACCTCATCTACAATAAGTTTGTGAAATATCTTGAAAGTCAGCATGTCACCGCCATCGACTCTACGGGCAAGGATTTTGATACCGACGTTCACGAGGCCGTGACCATGTTCCCCGCACCTGATCCTTCGATGAAGGGTAAGGTCATTGACACTCCCATTAAGGGTTACAAGATCAACGACAAAGTCTTGCGCTATGCCAAGGTGGTTGTCGGCAGCTGATAAATAATAGACTTGAAGAAAAAACTGGAAACTAGGGACTAAGGACTAGGGACTAGAAACTAATAAAAAAACTATGGCTCAGAAGAGAGATTATTATGAGGTGTTAGGTGTGGACAAGAATGCCACTGCCGATGACCTGAAGAAGGCCTACCGCAAACTGGCTATCCAGTATCACCCCGACAAGCAACAGGGCAAGAGTGACGCCGAGAAAAAGGCCGCCGAGGAGAAATTCAAGGAGGCTGCCGAGGCTTATAATGTGCTCAGCGACCCCGATAAGCGCGCCCGCTATGACCAGTTCGGTTTTACTGGTGAACAGATGGGTGGCGGAGGCTATGGCGGCGGCATGTCGATGGACGACATCCTGCGCCAGTTTGGTGACTTGTTCGGCGGTTTCGGTGGCTTTGGAGGCTTCGGTGATTTCTTCGGTGGAGGCGGAGGCGGTCAGGCTCAGCGCGTGAAGCGCGGTACTGACCTGCGTGTGCGTGTCAAGATGACCCTCAACGAGATAGCCAAGGGTGCCGAGAAGAAACTGCGCATTCCGCGTATGAAGTCTTGTGACCATTGCCACGGCACGGGTGCCAAGGATGGTACTGCTATGGAGACCTGTCCCACTTGCCATGGAAGTGGTGTGGAAGTGCGGATGCAGCGCACGATGTTCGGCACGATGCAGTCCCAGAGTGTTTGCCACACTTGCGGTGGCAGTGGCAAGCGCATCAAGGAAGCCTGTCCGCATTGTAGAGGAAATGGTCTCGTCCGCAAGGAGGAAGTCGTGAGCATCAGCATTCCGGCAGGTGTGGCCGATGGTATGACCCTGCGCATGGGCCGTCAGGGCAATGATGCCCCTGGTGGCGGTGTGCCCGGTGATCTGCTTGTGGTCATCGAGGAGGTGCGTGATGCACAGCTCACCCGTGACGGCAACGACTTGATTTATAACCTGATGCTTGATATCCCCACGGCGGTTCTCGGCGGTAAGGTCGAGGTGCCCACCGTTGATGGCAAGGCACGTGTCACCATCAAACCTGGCACGCAGCCTGGTAGCATCCTTCGCCTGCGTGGCAAGGGCTTGCCCTCGCCTGAGCGCTATGGCACAGGCGACCTGCTCATCAATGTGATGGTTTATATGCCCGAGAAATTGAACGATAAGGAGAAAGAAGCCATCATGATGCTTCAGAACAATAGCGAACATGTTAAGCCCAGTGAGGGCGACAAGAGCCGCATCTTCTCCCGTTTGCGTCACATCTTCGACTAATAGTATCGTTTAACCCCAAACTCCAGAATAAAAATGCCCCGACGCCACGACCACCGCGTGCCCCGCAACGATGACAAGGCTGTCACCTGCGAGGTCAAGCAGCCCGACAAACTGCTTAATTTTGTAATGAATTGCCTTGATGGCATCAGCCGCAACAAGGCTAAATCCATACTGGCTCATGGTGGTGTCACCGTGGATGGCCAGGTTCAGTCCCATGTGGATTTCCCTCTCGACGAGGGTAGCGTGGTACAGATCAGGCGTCATGCACGCTTGTCTTCGGCCAACAACCCGCATTACCGCATTGTCTATGAAGACCGGTGGGTGGTTGTGGTGGACAAGCAGCAGGGTGTCTTGTCGATGCCCGTGGGGGCAGGCAGCCTGAACATGAAAACCCTGCTTGACCGCCATTTCGCCGAGACCCGTCAGCATTGCACGGCCCATGTGGTACACCGCCTGGATGCCCGCACGTCGGGCCTCATGGTCTATGCCAAGAGCGTTGACATCCAGCAGCAGATGACTGCCGACTGGCATGCCACTATCATTGATCGTCGCTATGTTGCTGTGGTCGAGGGTATCATGGAAGAGCCCCAGGGCAGGATTGAGAGTTGGCTGCATGACACCGACCGAATGGTTGTCGTGAGCAGTCCAGTGGATGATGGCGGCAAGTGGGCCGCTACCGAGTGGGAACTTGTCGAACAAGCCCAGAGCCGTTCGTTGCTGTTCCTCCACTTGCTCACCGGGCGTAAGAACCAGATCCGTGTCCACATGGCCGACATCGGTCACCCTGTGGTGGGTGATGGAAAATACGGCCGCCAGGATGATCCTGGCAGCCGCATGTGTCTGCACGCTTTCCGTCTGGCTTTCCACCATCCGGTGACAGGCGAGCCGTTATTTTTCGAGACGCCTATTCCCCGCTACTTTGGAACGGCTCTTCACGCCAAGCCTTAAGCCTTAGAATGGCGGCTCATTGGGGGATGAGGTGATGCCGTCGGGCAGGTCGCCATTGCTACTGGTGGCCACATCCTCACCGCGCAGTTGGCGCAGTTTCTTGATATAGGCCAGCTCGTTGATGGCATAGTCGGCATTGTCTTCCTCATCAAGCATCTGGGTGAAGATTTTTTCTGCTTTGTCAAGCTGGTTGAAGTCGATGTAGGCATAGCCGCGGCGCCTTCTCAGGAAGTTAATCAGGTCCTTGATGTTATCGGGCAACTCATCATCTTCGTTGAAGTTGCGCTTCACCTCTTCCATCACTTCCTCGGTGTAGTTGAACAGGCGCAGGTCTTTGCTGTTGGCCAGGGCATTGACCAGTTCCATCGTGTGCCTGATGTTCCCGTCATTGGCCATCAGGTCGAGGTAGTAAAATGCCTGCTTGCTCAGCCCCAGTTCATTGTAGCAGAACCCCAGTTTATAGGCTACTTCCATGAACACTCGCCTGTGATTGGCCTTCATCTCAAAGAAATTCTCGCGGAAACTGTTGAACACGTTTTCCAGATGCAGGATGGCCTCATAGTATCGTTCGGCATGGAACAGTTGCTGGCCCCAGTACAAGTTATAGGCGACATCGGCGGTATGAACTTGGCTCAGCATTTCCTGATCTTCGTTCAGGCTCTCTTGTTCGCCTTTCTTGGATTTAAGCCGGGCATCGGTCCACATGTATTCAAACTCCTGCTGGCGCTGCTTGTCGTCGTTGCGGTCAAGCGCAATGAGCATGCTCACGCTCCTGGGCTGGAAGTTCTCATTGCTCAACGAGTGCATGCGGCTGGCATTGCGGGGCACGTGGGTTACAGTTACGCGGGTATAGATGCTGTGGTCATCCTCGCCCTCGGCAGTAAGCATGATGGTGGACATGCGGGGCTGGTTGTCTTGTCCCTGCTTGTAATGCAGGTCCAGCACGGCATAATCACGGATTAACCTGGCCTGTTTGCCTTGGCCATCAACCAGTGCACGGCGCAGGTCAAAGTTGCGGATATCGTCCACGTTGTCGATGAGCTGCTGCCCATCTACGGTGTTCACCTTCATAAACAGCAACAGACACTGGGGCAGGGGAGAGATGGTCTCAATCATCTGCCACAGGGGCAGTGTGCCCGTTCCCGCGGCAATGCTGGCGGCATTGCTGTCAAGCTGATGCTTCAACTCCAACCGGCGCAACATGAACATCTCCCGCTGGTGCTTGTAGAGCTCACTCTCCAGGTCCAGGGTGTCATTGTCCTTGGCGATGGCAACAGCTTCGTCATAGTCCCTGTACCAGTCGCGTTGGAAATGGAATGCAGCGTTGAGCTGGTGCACCATATTTTCGGAATTGACCTGGTTGTTGAACAACGACATGTGGATATTCACAACGTTATTCTCGTGGTCAACCGAGTAGCTGTATTTAAAGAGGATGTTGCTGTTATTGCGCTCGTTGCACTTGGAACGCACCAGGTCTAGCTGCCCGATGGGCGCGGTTGCCATGTTGGGGTAGGTCACGTCGATACAGTCATCCTGTTTGCGGATGGTTGCGACAAAGTGGGCTGCTTGGTATTCAAAGTTGTAAATTGTGGCATTGGCTTCGCGCTCAATGTCATACTTGCACTGATTCTCTTTGAGGAAATGTTCAAAGTCACTGGTGATTGAGTATTTTTTCTTCCTGATGCGCATAGTGGTTGATGTGTTTAATGGGTAAAATGTACAAGAATACTGCAATTATCGTGCCAACCGAACGCCATGATGCTTGTATCAATGGCTGAGGTGCAGCCGATAATTGGATATTATCGAGCCAACGTGGGGAATGTGCCACCAAAGTAGCGACGCTGCAAATCCAGATAGGTGGTCGTGTCGCGCTTTATCTGGTTGTGCCACCGGTTGAGGCTGTCGCATAGGCTCTCGCGGTTCTTGGACACCATCCATGACTGGAATTGTGACAGGCTGATGGCGACTGAACGGTCCAGATTTGTCAATCGCGTACTCATTGCGCGGGCAATGGAGCGGTTGACAACGGCATAGCGGATCTCGCCTGTCGATACCATCATGATCAGTTGCTCAGGACCGTATAACTCGTCAACGTGAATATAGATCGTGTCGCCAATCTCGCGACTGAGGCTCTTGATGCGGTCAATCATCGGTGAACCTTTCACCACCCACACGGTATCACCTGCCAGGTCGAGCTGGGAATGGATAGCCTGGCTGCCACGCCGCTGCACGAGCACTTGCTGGTCGATATAGATAGGTTCGGTGAAGGCAAACCGTGAGGTGTCATCGGCTGTCATCGGGAACTGGGCGACAACGATGTCATAACGCCCGTCATCCAAGCCGGCAATGGCTTTCTCGAGGGTCACGATGGGATGGAACTTCATGGGGCATCCCACGCTGTCTGAAATCATGCGCAACAGGTCATAGTTGTATCCGCCCAGTGTGTCGTCATAGGTGTAGTAGGTCACTGGCGAGAATTCGATGGCGACATCCAGCGTGTCCCCTCCACTAGGCTGTGAACCAGGCGCTTCGACAGGACGGTCACACATGCTCAGAGCAAACATGCATGCCACCACCACGGCCAGTAATACCGCATAGAGTATAAACTGGCCTCGCTTGATGTTATGGGTTTGTCTTATCATTGTCTGATGCTGGTTAAGGACTACAAAATTACTCTTTTGTCCCCATTCCTGCAAGACTGTCACCCTAATCCTGGGATGTGTTGTTTCCAGTAGGAGCGGTTACGGCGGCGGGCAAACGCGTGGGTAGCCATGGGCAACTTGCCTCCTGTCAGCCGCATAGCCATTGTGGGATGGGACTCGATGGAAAAATGGACAGCCTCTTGCCACGGGGCGATTTTAAGCGCCCCTGGACACAGTTCGTTGACACGTACCGACCATACCACATCCTCAAATTTCTCCGGACTATAGGGCAGGGAGTTGATTTTTTCAAATTCGGGCGCAAGTTTTTCTGCCGCCTCCAGCATGTGGCGCGTGTGCCGCAATGAGCAGCCGCCGTTACCCACACGGTATTTCAGATTGATAGCGTGGCATGAGGATTTGTTTTTACCCAGTGCGCGGCGCAGCTGATAAAGCGCGCGTTGTGGCAGATTCCAGCCGCTCACGTCACCTGTGGCAGGCAGCCATGGTGCCCCGATGTAATCATATCCTCGCTGGCACCAATCGTTGAGCTCGTCACGGAATACATACACATCGGTCTGGTGGATAAAGATGTAGCGGGAATCCAGGAAGCGCCGGTACAGGTCGGTCGAGAGCATCAGACGGTTATACCCTTCACGCCCGGCAAAATAACTGTCTTCAAATTCTTCCACCCTGTAGTGCGGCTCATCCCCAATCAATCCCGCTAGAGGCGAGAGATCCAGGCTCTTGGGCTTGACAATCGCGATGTCATGATGCCCCAGCACCTTGAAGCACTGTCGCAGTGCCAGCAGCTCGATCTCATCCAGGCCGAGGGTATAAATGGGTATGACAACCGTCACCAGTCGCTTTTCCTCTTCAATATGTCTTACCTCATTCTCCATTCAATTCAACGAGCAAAATTACCACAAAATCCCGGACTGGGCAAGTCCATCCAACAGAATACCGCCAGCTCTCTATGATAAAGAAAGCTGGCGGTAGTGATATTTGTGTCGGGATGACCTGGATTAGCGGGCGTTGTAGGCTTCGAGGGCTTTCTCGAGTACCACGAGGGCACGCTTCAGGTCTTCAATCTTGAGCACGTAGGCCATGCGCACCTCGTCCTTGCCCAGGCCGGGGGTGGCATAGAAACCGCTGGCGGGAGCCATCATCACGGTTTCGCCCTCATAGTTGAATTCTTCCAAGCACCAGCGGCAGAAGTCGTCAATGTCCTTCACCGGCAGTTTGCTCACGGTATAGAAGGCGCCCATGGGCATGGGGCAGAAAACGCCGGGGATCTTGTTCAGACCCTCAACCAGACAGTTGCGGCGAGCGATATATTCGTCATATACGCCTTGGTGATAGGCTTGAGGTGCATCGAGCGAGGCCTCGGCAACAATCTGGCCAAGCAGGGGAGGACTCAGGCGGGCCTGAGCCAACTTCATAGCGGCAGCGCGCACTTCCTTGTTGCGGGTGATGAAGGCACCGATGCGGATACCACATTCGCTATAGCGCTTGGACACACTATCAATCATGATGACGTTGTTCTCAATGCCTTCCAGGTGCATGGCGCTTGTATAAGGTGCATCGCTGTAGATAAACTCGCGGTAAACCTCATCGGCAAACAGGAACAGGTCATATTTCTTCACCAGGTCACGCAGGCGCATCAGCTCCTCGCGGCTGTAGAGCGTACCGGTCGGGTTGTTGGGGTTGCAGATCATGATGGCGCGGGTGCGCTCGTTGATGACCTTCTCAAACTCCTCGACGGGAGGCAGGGCGAAGCCGTCTTCAATGTGGGTTGTGATGGTGCGAACCACAGCACCAGTCTCGCATGCAAAGCCCATGTAGTTGGCATAGGCAGGCTCGGGGATGATGACTTCGTCACCAGGGTTCAGGCAAACCATGAAGGCCATCTGTACGGCTTCACTGCCACCGCAGGTCACGATGATGTCGTCAACACTCAGGTCGATGTTATAGCGCTTGTAGTAACCTACCAGCTTCTCCACATAGCTGGGGATACCCTGTGAGGGCGAGTATTCCAGCACCTTGCGGTCCACGTGCTTGATTGCTTCCAGACCTTCCTCGGGGGTGTGGATGTCGGGCTGACCGATGTTCAGGTGATAAACTTTGATACCACGCTTCTTTGCTTCGGCTGCAAACGGAGCCAGCTTGCGGATGGGCGATGCCGGCATCTTCATGCTGCGTTCTGATAGTTTAGGCATAATTAGTTTGATTTTCTTTTAGTTGCTTGTTAATGATATTTGTTGTTAGCTTCGGCCGACAAAATTACACATTTTTTTTCAAACAACAAAGACATCACTGCAGACAAGCAAAAACCTAAGTTATGTGTGTTAAAATAGTGTTGGGTCTGGGCATGAGGGTGAGACTCTTCACACTACACAGCTAATTCATGTTTTTTCCCGATTTTTCCTTTTTTCGAATGCACGTGTAGCCACGAAAAAACGAAAAAATAAAAACAAGTGAAGATCAGTTCACAAAGTTGACTGACACGCCCACCTGCAGGCGGGCAGGGTTAAGGGGGTAATGCGGTGTGGCGAAGTAGGCATCACCGCTGTGGACCTTTTGGTTGAAATGGGTCCAAGCGACGAAGAAACGGGCCTGCTTCATCTTGAAGTTAGCATACAGGTTCATGATAGCGAAGTTGCCGCACTGCTGTTCCTGCTGGCTGTGGAAAGTCATCGTGGCGGGATTGTAGGCGGGGGCATAGTACTTGGTGTAGTAGTTGCCGTCAACACCTATCTGCACATGCAGCACGTGGGCTATAGTAAATGTAGCGTACAGGTTGCTGTAGATTGCGAATTTGGGTAGCGGCAACACCTGCTCGTTACTGCTTGTCTGCAATGTCACGCGATTCTCCCAGTTAAAGGCCTTGAAGTGGAGGCCTTGTCGCCATTGGGCACTCAGCACGTGGATGGCGCCGCCATGCTGGGCGGGCAGGCCATCGGCATCCCAATAGATGTAGTCGGTTAGGGTCTCATAGCCCACATTGACGTTAGTCCACGAGAAGGGAATGTCCAGTTCGCCGCCCACGCGTACACGCTTGGTCATGGAGAAATCGTTTTCCCAAACAAAGTGGTTGGAAACAAAGTTATTCAGCAGATAGGGCACAGCCAGATTCTTGAAATAGCCGTAGCCCTTGACACTCACCGTATCGCCAAGCAGTTTAAAGCGCGTGGTCACGTCACCGGAGATATCCACTTCGCCTGCAGCGTCGCCCAGCACGCCAAATTGGGCTGTGGCGTTGTAGCGCAGCAGCGAGCCGCGTTGTTTGGTGAGCTGACCGCCCAGCCACAGCAGATTCTGAGTCACACGATGAGGCACGATGGCGGGAATGACGTCAAGCTTATCGGGCAGCACGCCGCCTGTCACGCTGTCGGTCACCTGGGTATAGCGTCTTACCTCGTGGGTGCCATAGACGGCAAACCCGAACTTGGCATACTTGTTAAACCCTTCCAGCATCGACACGCCTACCGTGTTGCGCAAGCGCCAGAAACTGGTCTTCTCGTCGGTACCACCCAGACCCAGGTAGGTCTGATCAAAGTAGGTGGTGTCCTCATATCCGTTGCTGTTCAGGAACTGGTGTTTGGCATGCTTGAAGTCCAGTGTCCAGATGAAACTCGTCACGGGGACATAGGTACGGTCAATCACCGTGTCGGTGATGCTGTCGCGGCGATAGCGGTAGAAACCCACCTTGTATCGCTGGTTCAGGTACAGCTGGCTACCCTCCAGGTGGTTGTGGGCACTGCTCAGCAGGGTGGGAATACTCTTGTTGTCCACACGGGTCTCGCCGCCCTGCACTTCGGCAGGGTCGGTGATAAAGCGGTCGTCGGTGATTCCGCCGCTCTCCTTGGTCGTGTAGTTATAGTGGTTGAAGAACGTCTGTACCTCGTAACGGTCACCCATGTGAGATCCGAACAGGCGCCATGTGAAGTCCTTGTCGGCCTGCATGTCGTATGATCCCTTGCTGTAGATGTAGTCAATGCCGCCGCCCACCTGGGTCTTGCGGTCCACATTGCCCGAGAATTCCATTTGAGTGCGGTCCAGATTGCTGTACTTGTCGCCACCTGTCGAGTGGCTGAGCAGCGTCATGGGAATGCGCGTGTTGTAGTAGCGCATGGTGCCCGTGTTGTGCATCCATGCACCGATGGCGTCCTCAAAGAAGAATTCACTCGTCACAGGTCGGTTAAAGAAAATCTGGTCCTGCCCAGGTGCACCATAGTTGCCTGTGGTCAGCCACGCGTCGCTCACCATCGACGGCACCATCGTGCGGTGATAATCCAGATGGATAGTATCGATGGTCGATGGATAGTGCAGGCCCAGCGGCTCGCTCACGCTCCATGCAAATGACGGTTCCACCCGCTGCTTCTTCGTCTTAGCGGGCTTGGAATGCTCCTGCGTGAACTGAGCCACGGCCACATTAGCCGCCATAGCCATCACCATCAAGGACAATATGACAAGACATCTCTTCATTTCAACCGACAAAGATAGTGCAAGCCGAATACAATGACAAGAAAAAAAGTTTTTATTGCATTGTTGAGGCGCAGTGGCTGTGTCATAATTCATTTGTCGCAAATTGAATCGCGCGTTGCGCGAGAAATTAAGCAAAATTATTAATAAAATTAAATAAAAATGTCGTCTTGTTTTAATCTTTATATAAATTTTTGTTTAATTTCTCGGCCGTCAGGCCGATCAAAAAGCCAGAGACCTATTATGACACAGCGCTTTTTTCTTAAATCTGTGGGGGCGGGGTTAGATGGTGCGCTCCACGGGGAGGACGAAGGCGCGGAGGCCTAGTTTGGGGGTCGCGAGGTCCATCTGGTGCAACTCGTCGAGGACGACGTCCACGCGGCGGTCGTCAACAACGGTGAGGATTGCCGAGGCGATTGAGGGCCAGGCGTGGGTGGCATAATGGGGTTCACCCGTCTTGCTGCCGCGTCCCTGCACCTCTCGCCAGCCGGTGAAGCCGCGGCAGTTGAGCAGGTGCAATTTCTCGACGATGCGGTCGTAGTAGGCCTCGTCAAAGGCTATAAATATCGCTTTCATTTCTTCCTGTTTTATTGAGATTTGGGAAAAGGAAAACAATAAATACAATCTGTTATAGATCAATATGTAGTACTTATTGTTTTCCTTCGGTTGTTACTGTTATTTTTCGTGTAGTTTCTTGCGGGTGCGGCGGATGCCGGTCAGCGCGAAGATGGTGTACATCGTGGGCACGAACAGCAGGGTCATCAATGTGGACATGGCTAGACCACCGATTACGGCGGTACCCATCGGGCGCCACATCTCGCTACCCACACCCGTACCTACTGCCATGGGCACCATACCCAGGATAGTGGTCATTGAGGTCATGAGCACAGGACGCAGACGCGAGTGACCACCGTTGATAACGGCGCGGCGAATGCTCATGCCTCGTTCGCGGTTCAGGTTGATATAGTCAATGAGCACGATACCGTTTTTCACTACAATACCGATCAGCATAATACCACCGATCATCGACATGATGTTCAGGTTGGTACCCGTGAGCAACAGGATGATGACGATACCCGAGAATGCGAACAGAATTGAGGTCATGATAATTCCGGGATAGGTGAACGACTCAAACTGGCCGGCCATGACCATATACACGAGCAGGATGATGAGCAGACCCAGCAATCCCAGGTCGCCGAACGAATCCTGCTGATCCTCGTAGCTACCGCTCAGCTGGATGATGACATCGCCAGGCTTGTCCATATTGTCGATCAGCGGCTGGGCATCGGCGATAACTTCACTCATGGGACGCTCTTGAACAACAGTCGATACGGTGATGATACGTTCGCGGTCCTTACGCTCGATGTTGGGCGGATAGAACTGCTCGGTGACGGTTCCTACCTCCTTGAGGCGGACACCCGTGCCCATCGCGTTATAGAGCATGATGTTCTCGATGTCGGTGATACTGCGGCGGTGCTCGGGGTCATACATCACCTTGATGTCATACTCCATACCGTCCTCGCGGAAGTAGCTTGCCGTCGTGCCGTTGATGCGGTTACGCACGGCAGTAGCGGCACTACTCAGGTTCAGACCGTACATCGCCAGCTTCTCACGGTCGAAGTCCACATGATACTCAGGCTGATAGTCGCTGCGGCTGATGTTGATGTCAGCAGCACCGGGCACTTTCTCGAGAATGCGCTTCAGCCTCTGGGCAACGCTGTCGGTCTTGGTGAAGTCATAGCCATAAATCTCATAGCTGAGCATATTCTGGCCGCTCATGCCGCCACCACGCGAACCACCGACGTTCACCATCGCTTTCTTCAACTCGGGATAGTTCTTCAGGTCTTGACGCATCATGCCGGCAATCTCAACGATGCCTCGCTTACGCTTGTCGGCATCCACCAGGGTGATATTCATCGAGATGATGTGGGAACCATTGTCCTGCATCGAGGCGAACATGTTGTCGCTGCTCGCTTGACCCACACGGTAGTTAAACACTTTGATCTCGGGGTACTTCACGGTCCACTCCTTATAGAGCCGCTCGCTGACGTCCTTGGCCAGATCTACGCGGGAACCGATGGGCAACTCCAACTGAACACCCAGACGGCTGTTGTCATTGGTGGGGAAGAACTCGGTACCGATGAATTTCATCAGGAACATCGAGGCGACAAAGATACCGAGGGCGGTTGCTGTGGTGATCCAGCGATGGGCCACGCACTTGTCGAGCACCTTGGCATAGAAGTCGTCGATTTTGTTCAGCACCTTGAGGATAGGACCATACACCTTCTGGAAAATCTTGGTGTCACCCACGTTGAGGCGCAGCAGGCGCCAACACAGCATGGGGGTCAACATCAAGGCGCAGATCAGTGACAGCACCATCATGATGGTCACCATCCAACCCAGCTGCTTGAACAGCACACCGGTCATACCCTTAACCAGGGTCAGCGGGAAGAACACGGCAATCAGCGTCAAGGTAGATGCCATTACCGAGAGGGCGACCTCGTTGGTACCGTTGACGGCAGCCTGCATGGGTGCCGAGCCGCGTTCGATGTGCGTCGTCACGTTCTCAAGCACCACAATGGCGTCATCGACCACCATACCGATGGCGATAGACAAGGCCGACAGTGACACGATGTTCAGCGAATTGCCGGTCGCATACAGGTAGATAAACGAGGCAATCAGTGAGATAGGGATGGTCACCAGCACGATGACGGTTGCACGCCAGCGTCCCAGGAACACAAACACCACGATACCTACGAACAACAATGCGAACAACACGGTCTCGACCAACGAGCCGATGGTGTTGCGGATGTTGTCGCTCGTATCGACGATGTAGCCCAACTTGATATCACTGGGCAAGTTCTTTTGGATCTTGGGCAGCTCTTTGGCAATCTTCTCAGAAATCTGCACCGAGTTGGCACCTGACTGCTTTTGAACGATAATCATGGCACCCTTCTGGCCGTTGCTGTAACTCTCCTGGGCGCGCTCCTCGAGCGAATCGTCGATGCGGGCCACGTCCTTCAGGTGAACGACACCGCCCAGGGGCGACATGCCAACGACGATATTACCCATCTGCTGCGGGTCAGAGAATTCGCCCTGCACACGCAGGGGGTAAGTCTCATTACCGATATCAAACGTACCACCAGGGATATTGCGGTTCTCGGCTCCAATAAGGGTGGCAACAGTCTCTACGCTCAGGTTGTAAGCCTCCATGCGCAGCGGGTCCAGATAAACGTGAACCTCACGCTTGGGTGCACCTGCAATAGATACCGAACCCACACCATCGACACGTGCCAACGGGTTGGCGACGTTCTCGTCGAGAATCTTATACAAACCGGGCATGCTCTGTTCGGCCTGCACCGACAGCAGCACGATGGGAATCATGTCGCTGCTGAACTTGAAGATGATAGGCGTATTGGCATCATCGGGCAACATGCTCGATACCATGTCGAGTTTGTCTCGCACATCGTTGGTCAACGACTCGATGTCATAACCGTATTCAAACTCAAGGGTCACAACCGACACATTCTCACGGCTGTTGGAGGTGATGTGCTTCAGGTGCTCCACCGAGTTGAGTGTGTTCTCGAGCGGGCGGGTCACGTTCTGCTCAATGTCCGACGCACTGGTTCCCGCATAACTGGTCATCACCATGATGGTGTTGGTCTCCACGTCGGGGAACAGGTCGATGGGCAGGCTCCGTAGCGAGAACAGACCCAGCACAATCAGTGCCACGAAAATGAGGACCGTGGTCACTGGTCGTTTTACTGAACTGGAATATAAACTCATAATTGAAATCTATTGAATAGGTCTCACTGATTGCTCTATCTTGAACATTAGGTCTTGATTATCTTGAACTATCTAACCTCTAACCTTCAATATCTGCAACCGGCAAAACTTGATTTACTTCTTGAGTTGAACTTTAGCACCGTCTTGCAGGCGTGATGCGCCAGAGATAACCACCTGGGCGCCAGGAACAAGACCACCCTTGACCTCATAGCGATCTTCCAGACGCTGACCCAACTCTAACTCGCGGAATTCAACTTCACCGCCCTGGTAAACCCAGACGTAACGCACGCCTGAGCCCACCTGCTTCTGCACAGCGCGGTCAGGAACGACAACGCTGTGGGTCGTGCCGTAGTTGAAGTTCACACGGGCAAACATGCCGGTGCGCACCTTGTCATTGCGGTTGGTGATGGCTACCTCCACCTGGAAGGTGCGGCTGGTGGCGTCAATGGTGGGATGAATCAGGTAAACCTGACCGTTGAAGGTCTCGTCACCATAGGTATCAAACTTCACCGTCACGGGCATACCGCGTTTCACTTTGGGGTACTCGCTCTCGTTCACATTGACGATAACCTTGAGCGGCTGTTGCTGTTCGATGGTGAGCACGGGAAGTCCTGCGGGCAGATCGCCGGCATCATAGTTCTTGGCAGTTACCACGCCGCTCACGGGTGAGGTGAGCACCGTGTTTTCCTGCATGGTGCGGATGGCGCGTGCCGTGGCATCGTACTGTGCCTGCAACTGGTCCACTGCCTGCTGTGTGCCGCCGCCAATCTTTACCAGTTCACGGGCGCGGTCCAATTCACGCTTGGTGTTGGCAAGGGCAATCTGCTGCTGGGCGATGTTTACATCGTCAAGGATAACCAAGCGCTGGCCACGGGACACACGAGAACCCACATCAACCAGGATGCGTTTGATGCGCGCACCGCTGTTCGACGAGATGTTGTTGGTCTTGAAGGCCTCAACCGTTCCCGTGTACTCGCTTGTCTGCTTCACGGCTTCCTCACCGATGGTCACTACCTCGACAATAGGCAGTTCTTCTTTCACTTGAGTTGCCTTTTTGTCATCTTTGCTGGAACATGATGCCAGCACCAGCATGAGCATCACAATCGGTAAAAATTTCTTTGTCTTCATTACTTTTTTGATATGTTGTTGATGTTAATTTCTAACTCTTAATTCCTTACATAGTGAGTATTGCCCAGCACAAACTCCAGGTCGCTCTCGGCAACAAGATAGTTATAGATAGCTTGGTAATAGGCGAGTCGGGCTGCCATCAGAGCATCCTCGGTGTCGCGCAGCTGAATGAACGAGGCTGCCCCGATCTTAAAGCTCTGCTGCATGATGTCGTTGGCCTTCTGTGCCATGGTCACACCTGCCTCGTTACTCTCGATCTGCTTGAGGTTCTTGACGATGACATCGTTCTGGGTGGCCACCTGCATGTGCAGGCTGCGCTCCAGGTTTTCGCGCTGCCACTTCATCTCCTCGACAGCGATTTCGGCCTGTTTCTGCTTGTAGTAGCGCTGGCCGCCCTGGAAGATGGGGAAGGCGATAGCCAGACCCACATTCGAAGCGCGGCTCCATCGCAGTCCGGAGAAGGGACTGCCGTTGTTCATCGAGTGCCACATCAGACTGGCGCTACCCGTGAGGGTGGGGTACCAGGCCATCTTCTGCACGTCGAGAGCCTTTTTCAGATAATCGGTCTGCAGGTCCATTGCCTTCAGGCTGGTGTTGTTGGCCAGGGTCGTGTCGGCACCCAGTGTATTGTTCAGGGCTCGGGCATACATCTCGCCCCTGAAGTCATTCAGTTCCTGGCTCGGAGCGATTTCCGTGCGCACATCCATGCCCATGAGGACCTTCAACTGGAACAACAGGGCGTTGATGGAGTTCTCGGCCTCAAGAATCGAGGGCTCCAAGTTGGTCACGGCGACATTGGCACGCAGCACGTCATACTCTGATGCGGCGCCCAGCTCGTATTTCTTTTGAAAGATGTCGGCGTTCAACTTGGCCGTGGCGTGGTTCTCCTCGATGACGCGCTTGCTGTCCATCGCCAGCAGCAGGGCGTAATAGGCCTTCTCGACCTGGTTCACCAGTGACAGCTTGTTGGCGCGGGCTTTCTCCACGTTCTGCAGAATCTGGTTCTCGCTCAGCTTGATGGATTTCCACAGTTGGGGCACGACCAGCGGAATCTGTGCCTGGAAACCTGCCGTATGGGTGTTGTCGCTACCCATCTTGATAGCCATTGTTCCAGCTTCGGTGTCCATGTACATTGTCTGCAACGACAGGTTACGCTGGTACTGTCCCGCCAGATTGATGGTAGGGAGCAGTTGTCCCAGTGCCTCCTTGTGGCTGTAGTCCACACGGGTGATTTCCATCTCCTGTACCTTGATGGTGGGATTCTCGTTAAGGGCGATGCGGATGCACTCATCGAGCGACAACTTCAATTGGGCCTGGGCGCTCAAGACACCGCCGAATAACATTAATAGAATAATGTAGAAAAACTTCTTGTTGAACATTGTAGTATTGTGTAGTTTATTGATTTTCCTGTTGTTGATTCTCGAGGTACTCAATCATCTCGATACCCTTGATGGTGGCCACACCTCGCAAGAAGCTGATAAACACGTGGTCAAACACGTCTTCCTCCTTAAAGCCGTATTTGGTGCCATTGGGGTTCTCATGCAATGCACGCATGGACTGGGAGAACAGGAAGGCGGCGATTTCGGGGTTGATGCGCTTGATGACCAGGCCTTCTTCTTGTGCCTGACGCAGTACTGATGCAATGCCGCTGATCACGTTCTTCTCATTCTCAACATGTTTTTCAAAGATGTCGGGATACAACCGCTTGATATCATTGATAAAAGCCACCGAAGTCGTCTCATACATCTTGCGGGCACGCTTATAGACCCGATACATCGCCTCAAAGCAGTTGGAAGATGTGCTGAAGATCTCTTTCATCTGTGCATTCTTGTTCTCATGTTCGCGATGTATGCACTCCTTGATGAGTGTACGCTTGTCTGGGAAGATCTCGTATAGCGTACGTTTAGAAATGCCGCAAGCGCGTGCCACACCATCCATTGTCATTGATGTGGGACCTACACTCATCAGCATCTGGCTGCATTCTGCCACGATACGTTCTCTTGTATCCATGATTGTTGCTTAGTAATTCTCGTTATTTTTTGAAGGTGCAAAATTACAGAAAACTTTTAAAACTCCAAAAGTTTTCTTGGTTTTGTGTGCCAATCAGGCTTGTTTTTTATTATTCTATAACATAGTGAGGGTGATGACCGTCTGGTCACCACCCTCACTATTAGTGATTAATATCAGTATGATCTAATATTCGGGATTAGCTTTAATACAGCACCTTGCTGCTCTTGGTAGCGCCGCTCTTGTAGCGCGTAACCACGATGTTAACGCCATCCCACGGCTGCTTGCTCTGAACACCCGACATGTTGACGTAGGTGACAGACTCAATCTCGTCGCCATCGGGGTTAATCGAATTGATAGCAGTCTGATTGCCCATGTTGAGGCTTACCAGAGTTACTTCCTGAGTGTTGCTGGTGGCGGTGGTGCCGTCAACATAGTTGGCAACAAGATAGTAGGAGTAGGTGCCACCTTCTACCAGGTTGCTCAAGGTGATGCCGGTGCTGCCAGCGTCAATGTCGGTGATGACAAAGTCGGTGTTGTCGCCTGTTGCGGTGGCATTGAGGTTCATCGTGCCAGCATAGATGCCGATGAAGGTCATATCAGGTGAGTAGCTGCTGTCGGTTGAGTAGATGGTAATCTTGTCGCCAGCGCTGCCGGTCACAGTCCAGGTGTAGGTCTCGCCCTGGCTGAAGGTGTGGCCTACTGCCGAAGTCTTGGCCGACTTCACAGTGATGTTACCCGTACCATAGCTGCTGGCGGCAGTAGTGATCTGGATAGTGAAGGTGGCATTGGTGTAACCCGACGGGATGGTGAAGGTGATGTTGCCATAGCTTGTGCTCCACCATGAAGAGCTGTTCTTGGTGTAGATAGCGCCGTTACCTGCCTTCACGTTGCTGCCGCCCCACGGCGAAGTCAGCGTGATGCTGGTATAGCTGCCGGTGTAGTTGCTGCCATCGAGGCTGCCGAGCAGGGTCGCACCGCTGGGCTCATCGCCGCTGGGCTGTGCGGTCAAGGTACCATACAGCGTGTAGCTGGAAACAGTGGAAGCCGATACGTTGTGGGTCCAATTGGCAGTGAAGCTCGTGCCGGTGATGTTAGTGGCGGCATTCAGTACGGGGTTGGACTTGCCAATCGTGGCATTACCGGTCAGGGCAACGGTCTTGCTTGCTGCACCTGAGCTGGCTACAGTGACGGTAGCCGTCTGAGTTCCGTATTCGGTGGGCTTGTAGGTGACAGTCACATTCACACCATTGGCGGCATTGGCTGCAGTGATGCTCGTTGTCGAGATGGTGAAGACGCTGGAACCGCTCAAGCTGAGCGTAACGTTACCAGTGAGGTCAGCACCCGTTACCTTGAAGGTGGCAGTCTGGGTGCCATCCACGTTTGCTGTCATGCTCAGGCTGGCAGGAGTTACAGTCAGGGTAGGAGTAGCCGCGGGCTCTTCGTCCTTGAGGGTTACACTCTGCTCGTTACTCCAAGCGCTCTCGCTGCCATCGGTGTAGATGGCTTTCACCTTATATGTATAGGTTGCGCCAGCTGTCAGGTTGCTCACGGTGTAGTACTTGTTGGTGATGCCGGTGATGGTGCGCGCGGTAGCGTCGCCGGTCTCGGTAGCATTGAGCGTCGTGTTGCCGGCATAAACCTCGATCAGCGACATGTCGGGTGAGTAGCTGCTGTCGGTTGTAGTCAGCGTGATGACTTCGCCTGCGCTACCTGCCACAATCCAAGTATAGGTTTCACCTTTAGCGAAGGTGTGACCGACTGCTGAGGTCTGGGTGGACTTCACAGTGACGTTGCCCGTTCCATAAGTGCCGCTCACGGTGGTAATCTTCACACTGAATGTAGCATTGCTATAGCCCGAGGGGATGGTGAAGGTAATCTTACCGCTCTTGGTGAAGTAAACAGCATTGTTGCCGCCCTTCACGTTGCTGCCGCCCCACGGCGAAGTCAGAGTGATGGTTTTGTAGCTGCCGGTGTACTGACTGCCGTCGATGCTGCCCAGCAGAGTGGTGCCGGTCGAAGGCGTTGAGCCGCCCTGACCGTTCACCTGTAGGGTGTAGCTGGCCACGTTGGTGCTCGAGGTCTGGTCGGTCCAGTCGGCGCGGAAGCTCGAGCTGGTAACATAGCTGCTGTTGGCTGCGCTCATGACGGGTGTGTAGGTTGTGACGGGAGCAGTAGTGGCAGTACCCGTCAGGCTCACGGTCTTGCTCTCGGCGCCCGAGCTGGCAATGGTGATGGTGCCCGTCTGGGTGCCTGTTGCGGTGGGCTTGTAGGTAACAGTCACGTTCACACCATTAGCGGCATTGGCAGCAGTGATGGTGGTCGGTGAGATGGAGAATACGCTGGAACCGCTCTTGGTGAGTGTCACATTACCAGTGAGGTCGGCGCCCGTTACCTTAAATGTAGCGGTTGCGGTCTCGCCCGTGTATGCTGTCATGCTCAGCGAAGCGGGGGTAACGGTCAAGGTCGGCGTTGCAACAGCAGCCGCATTGAGGGTTACTTCCTGCTCGTTACTCCAAGCACTCTGGGTGCCGTCGGTGTAGATGGCCTTCACCTTATATACAAATGTGCCACCTTCCTTCAGGTTGCTCACGGTGTAGTACTTGTTGGTGATACCGGTGATGGTGCGTGAAGTCTCGCCACCGGTCTCGCTGGCTGCCAGCATGTTGACTGAAGTTGCGTCGCCGGCATAGATCTCAATCTTGCTTACACTGATGTAGTTGCTAGTGGAGCCGATGGTGATCTTATCGCTCGATGAGCAGTTCAGTACGAAGGTGTACTCGGTGCTGTTGTCGGTCAGGGCCTGCGTCTTGCTTGCGCTGTTGGTAGCCACGCTCAAGGTGGCGTTGCCATAGTAGCTTGAGTAGTAAGAATAGGCGGTTACCTTAACGGTTACCTTGCTGTATCCGCTCAGGCTGTAGGTGGGCGATACCAGGTTGCCACCGGTGATGAGCATGCCAGTGTTGGCATAAACATAGGTCGAAGCGGTCCAGCCTGTGCCCAGATAGTTGGCGATGCTGCTGGCCACGTCGGTCAGGTAACCGTCGCTGTTGGTGACTTGCGTCACGCCGCTCAGGTCGATGCTGGCCAGTTGTGAGGTAGCGGGAGTGCTGCCTTTCTCAGTTACCTGAAGAGTGTAGCTGGAAACGTTGGTGCTCGAGGTCTGGTCGGTCCAGTTGGCGCGGAAGCTGTTGGTGGTGATGTAGCTGCTGTTGGCGGCGCTCATCACGGGAGTATAGGTCTCCAGAGTTGCGGCCTGTGCAGTACCAGACAGAGAGACGGTCTTGCTGCTGGCACCGCTGCTGGCTACGGTGATTGTACCAGAGTGTGAACCGGCGGCTGAAGGATTGTAGGTTACCGTTACAGTAGCACCGCTGGCGGCTGCACTAGCGCTGATGGTCGTAGGTGAAATGGTGTAGGCACCATTGGCATCGCTCTTGGTCAAGGTCACGTTGCCAGTGAGGTTGGTACCGGTCACGGTGAAGGTCTTGGTCACTGTCTGTCCGGCGGTCGTGCTGAAACTCAGCGAACTGGGGCTGACGGTCAGCGTCGGGGTGGCGGTTGCACCACTGGGCGGCTGGATGCCGATGACCATCTGCTGATAAACATTGAAGTTGTAGCTGCTGTAGCCGAATGCGTTTAATGAGCACCATGCGTTACCGTCACCACTCCAACCGAAGTTGATGTGGTACTTGTTGGTGCTGCTGTTGTAACCGTCAACGTTGAAGGCGTGTCCGCCGGCGTTGGAGCTAACGGCACAGAAAACGATGGGACGGCCTGCGGCCATCTCCTCCTGAATCAGTGCAGCCCACTGGGCATCGGTATAGAGTGTGGTGCCACCACTGTAGGCACTGGTTTTCTTGACGAAACGGGTGGTGCTGGAATCATAGCCAAAGAAGGTGAACGCGTCGCGAATGTTGCAAACGCTGTCTACGCTCACACCGCTACCGCCAGCAGCGCTTGTACCGTAGCCCATGCGCTCAGCCTGGCCCACATAGTGCATCAGCGTGGCTACTGCGGTACCTTGGGCGGTCGTGTAGCTGCCAGTGTAGCTGTCCAGCATGTTGGCCCAGTCAAAGGTGGTAGAGGGCAGTGCCGAGTGGGTGTAGCTCTTGGAACCATAGCTTGAATAGCTGATGGTTGACTTGTAGCCGGGAACTGCGGGAGTGGCTGCAGTCGGGTATTTCCAGAAGTAGAATACCATCGAGGCACTGGTTGCAGGGCAGCCCGTCAAGCACTGGTAGCTACCAAACTTACATTGGTTATAATAGGGGGCCTCCTGATCCCAGTTGCAAGTCAGCAGCGGGCCGTAGGTGCCAGCGCGCAGCTGATGGCTAGCTGGGTTGGCCAACAACGTGTTGGAACGCAGCTTGGGATTCTTCTGGAGGAACATGATTTGATCCTTGTATTGTCCAAGCATGTCTTGAAGACCTGGGGGCAGGTTGTCCACATCTGACAATGGACGGTCGCCCACCATCAGAATCTCTTCGGCGCGGTCATCACCGGCGACCACTATAAAGGTAGTGGCTGTGTTGAAGATGTAGTAAACGGGGCCGTGAAGTTTCACATCGCCCATCTCGGCCTTCAGCAACATTGGTTGTGTTGCTGAAGGAGACATGATTTGACCCGCATAAAGTTCATTGACTAGGAAACTTTGTGCTTTCTTCATGGCCGCAGCCTGATCTACTGGGGCGGCCGATAATGACATCGCAAACATCGCCGATGTCAAGAAAAACAGTAATTTCTTCATAAGCCTTTGGTTGATTATAAATTAAGGTTAGTATATGAAAGATGTTTTTTTTTACTTCTCGGTTGATTGCCCCAAAGGTAATAACGGTTTTTTAATTACGCAAGCTTTTTGATAGTAATTTTGTAGTTTTGGGTGCTTGCGGCTTGTCGGTTTGATGTTTTTATGGCGATTTTACTATTGAATAATTATTCTCAAGCTATTCCGCTTGTTGATGTATTTTTGGCGTTTATTGATAAAATGATTATCTTTGTAGTGAACAATATATCCAATTTTGATCAATGAAATCAGCAAGCAACATATCCGAGGTGCTGGCTTTTCTGCGCCAGCTCGCTATCAATAACGACCGCACTTGGTTTAAGGCCCGCAAGCCCCAGTACGACGCCTTGCGTGGCGCATGGGAACATGACATGGAACGTCTCATTGCTCTCGTTGCCGAGTATTTCCCCGACGTGCGTGGGCTCAATATCAAGGATTGTGTGTACCGCATCTACCGCGATATCCGTTTCTCGCACGACAAGAGCCCTTACAAGACTTATTTCTCGGGCGTTATCGGCAAGGGCGGCAGGCACACGGTGCAGTCGGCCTATTATGTCCATATTGGTGTTGAGGAGATGATGCTGTGCGGTGGCATTTGGTGGCCAGAGAAACCTGTCCTAGAACAGCTGCGTGGCCTCATCGATGCAGAACCCGAGGAGTTTCTGGCCATCATCAATCATCCTGAGATCACAACACGCTATGAGTGGATGTCGCGCTCACTCAAGTCCATGCCACAGGGTTATTCCAATGATCACCCGTTGGCTAAATACCTCAAAATGAAGGAATATCTGATGGTTAAGCGGGTGGACGAGGATTACTTTGACTGTGAGGACTGGGTCGAGCGGGTAGCTGCTGACTTACAACCTCTCAAGCCGCTGCATGATTTCCTTAATTATGTGTTTGAATAATTCGCGGTAAAGTATCAAATCGAAAGTTGGGTATTTGCCACCATTTTGGCAAAAGAATCGGCATTTTGTCACCGAAAAATGTGAAAATCCGATTCTTTTGCCATCTTTTTTGCCCTTTTAACGACTCGGAACAGATTTTTTTGGTCGCCCGACTGTTAATTTCTCAATAAAATGACACCTATTAGAAAAAATGATAGTAACTTTGCGGGCGATTTTTAGAGTGGTATTCCTCTGGAATCGGCATGAAAACCCGAGAAAACAAAATTATCAACATAAAACACAAGTAAATTTAGAGTAAATCTATGAAGAAATCTTTTCTTTTTCTGCTGGCATTGGCCTCTTCACTGGGGCTGAGTGCTAGTGAAGCCGACCTGGTGATGCCGGAGTCGTTGCATGAAATCAGTTTCCTGCACTGGGGCTTCCTGGTATGCGTGCTGGGAATGCTGTTCGGCGTCTATCATTTCATGAAGACCAAGAGTCTGCCTGTTCATCCCGCTATGCGCGAGATTGGTGAAGTGATTTACAAGACTTGCTCGACCTACCTCAAGCAGCAGGGCCGTTTCCTGGCCATCCTGTTTGTCTTCATCGGTGTGGTAGTTGCCTTCTATTTTGGTGGACTCAGCCACATGTCGGTAGGCGAGGTGCTTATCATCCTGTTATCGACAGTGATCGGTATGCTCGGCTCCTACGCCGTGGCTGCTTATGGTATCCGCATGAATACCTACGCTAACGCACGCATGGCCTTCGCTTCGTTGCGTCGTGACCCGCTGCGCCTGCTCAATATCCCCCTGAATGCGGGTATGAGCATTGGCGTGATGCTGGTGTGCGTCGAGCTGATTATCATGCTGATTATCCTGCTCTTTGTCCCCGTGCATCTGGCAGGTGTTTGCCTCATCGGCTTTGCCATTGGTGAAAGCCTTGGCGCTAGTGCCCTGCGTATCGCTGGTGGTATCTTCACCAAGATTGCCGACATCGGCAGTGACCTGATGAAGGTGGTCTTCAAGATCGGTGAGGATGATCCCCGCAACCCTGGTGTGATTGCCGACTGTACTGGTGACAACGCTGGTGACAGCGTTGGTCCCACCGCCGACGGTTTTGAGACCTATGGCGTGACCGGTGTCGCTCTGGTATCGTTTATCCTGCTCGCCGTTAAGGATCCCGAGATGCAGAAGAACCTGCTCGTGTGGATCTTCTCGATGCGTATCCTCATGGTCATCACCAGCGTGGTGGCTTACTGGGTGAACAAGGCCTTCTGCAAGGCTAAATATGCCGGCAAGGACAGCCTTGACTTCGAGAAACCCCTTACCTCACTCGTTTGGTTTGCCAGCGTGCTCAGTATCGCCGTGACCTATATCGTTTCCTATATGCAGCTGGGCAACATCGTTGGACAGCCCAACCTGTGGTGGCAATTGGCTAGTATCATCTCGATGGGTACCCTGGGCGCTGCCCTCATCCCCGAGATTACCAAGATTTTCACCTCGCCCAAGAGTGGCCACGTTATGGAGGTTGTGAAGGCTTCACACCATGGTGGTGCCTCGCTGAACATCCTCAGTGGTTTTGTGGCAGGTAACTTCTCGGGCTTCTGGACTGGTTTGGCATTTGTGCTGCTGATGTTTGTCGGCTATGCCTTCTCCATCGATATCCCTGAGGCGTTGATGTCCTATCCCGCCATCTTTGCCTTTGGTCTGGTGGCCTTCGGTATGCTGGGTATGGGCCCTGTGACCATCGCTGTGGACAGCTACGGCCCCGTGACCGACAACGCCCAGAGCGTTTATGAACTCTCCCTCATCGAGGAAGTGGCCGACAAGGACGAGCAGATTGAGCGCGACTTCGGCTTCAAGCCCGACTGGGAGAAGTCCAAGCACTACCTCGAGGAGAACGACGGTGCCGGCAATACCTTCAAGGCAACTGCCAAGCCCGTGCTCATCGGTACCGCTGTCGTTGGTGCTACCACGATGATCTTCTCGATCATCCTCGTGATCCAGAAGACCCTCGGCGTCGATCCCGCTGCTCTGCTGAACCTGCTGAATCCTTACACCATCATCGGCTTCCTGCTGGGTGGTTGTGTCATCTACTGGTTCACCGGTGCTTCAACCCAGGCCGTTACCGTAGGTGCCAACCGTGCCGTGGCCTTCATTAAGGATCACATCAAACTCGATCCCAATGCCCCCAAGAAGGCCGATACCAAGTCTTCGGTTGAGGTGGTTAAGATCTGCACCCAGTATGCTCAGAAGGGTATGTTCAACATCTTCCTGGCCATCTTCTTCTTCGCCCTCGGTTTCGCCTGCTTGGCATCACCGGGTAGCGTGGGTGGCGCAAATGCCGTTTCGCTGTTCGTCTCCTACCTTATCTCGATTGCCTTGTTCGGTCTGTTCCAGGCTGTATTCATGGCCAATGCTGGTGGTAGCTGGGACAACAGTAAGAAGGTTGTCGAGGTTGACCTCGATCTCAAGGGCACCGACCTGCACGATGCGTCGGTTGTCGGTGACACCGTGGGTGACCCCTTCAAGGACACTTCTTCAGTTTCTTTGAACCCCATTATCAAGTTCACCACTCTGTTCGGTCTGCTTGCCATGGAAATGGCCATCAGCGAGAACTTCCGTGAATTTGCTCCTTGGGTAGGCA
>CAMYUW010000021.1 GCA_947302275.1 uncultured Prevotellaceae bacterium | reverse complement strand
TACACCACAGGACAATTCCTAATTGCGACTGCAAAGGTACTGCTTTTTTTGTTACTACCAAGAAAAATCTCAATTTTTTTTCAAAAAAAGATCACTTTGGCAAAAAAGGCACTCCTTTTGGTGTAATCAGTTCATCGTTTTTAAAGACGAGGCAGTCTATTTTACCTTGCGTTTGGGGACGCGCTTTGAGACGCCGATGGCGCCGGTGGGGCAGACGAGGCGGCACAGGTGGCAACCGACGCACTTGCTGCCCACGAGGTGAGGCTTGCGGTCATCGCCGAAGGTGATGGCTTGGTGTCCACCGTCCATACAGGAGACGAAGCACCTGCCGCAACCAATGCACTTCTCGCTGTCGAAGATGGGGAAGACGACGGTGTCACGGTCCAGGTCGTTGGGCGTAACAAAGCTGGAAAGCCGCTCACCCACCAGGGTGGAGAGTTTGGTGATGCCTCGGCTTGACATGTAGTGCTGAAGACCCAACTTGAGGTCATCGATAATGCGATAACCGTATTGCATCACGGCGGTGCACACCTGCAGGTTGCTGCAACCCAGCTGGATGAACTCAAGCGCGTCTTGCCAGGTCTCAATGCCACCGATACCGCTCAATTTTAGGTTGTTCATCACTGGGTTCTTGGCCATCTCGAGGATGAAGCGCAGGGCGATGGGTTTGACAGCACGTCCCGAGAGGCCTGAGACAGTCCACTGGCCCGACACCTCGGCACGTTCATCCATGGTCACGCTCTTGATGGTGTTGATGGCGCTGATGGCATCGGCGCCGGCGAAGAAGGCGCCCATGGCGGGATTACTCATCAATGTGATATTGGGTGTCATCTTGGGAATCACGGGAATCGAGACGGCATGCTTCACATAGGCTGTGTAGAAGGTTACCAGCTCGGGGTCCTGGCCCACGTCGCTGCCCATACCGGTTAGTCGCATCTGTGGACAGGAGAAATTCAGTTCCACGGCGTCCACACCTGCGGCTTCTGCCATTTTAGCCAGTTCGATCCATTGCTCCTCGGTCGAGCCCATGATGGAGGCCACCACAATCTTATTGGGGTAGTCCTTCTTGAGACGACTCAGGATGTCAAAATCGACCTCGGCAGGGTTCTCGCTCAACTGCTCCATGTTGCGCAAGGCGGTGAAGTCACCCTTGTCACCCTCACGGTGAACGACATCAAAGCGCGGTGACACCTCATTGATGTCATCCAGGCAGATGGTCTTGTAGAAGACACCAGCCCAACCTGCATCAAATGCGCGTGCCACCATCTCATAGTTGGTGCATATCGAGGAGGAGGCCAGGAAGAACGGATTCTCGCAGGGTATTCCGCAAAAGTCGATGGCCAGGCTCGGCAGGTCGGCCTGTTTTGCCTCGGGCAACTGGTTCACCATTTCGTGGATGCGTATGGGGCGGTCATAGTGGATACAGGCCTGTTCGGCTTTCTCAAGGTCACTGTCATCGCAGCCTTCCAGCCATTGGCGGGCAATGGCTTCATTGCCGAAGCGCACGGCACGGATGGCCCTGGCGACGTCTCCCTTGCCGCAGGCACGGCTACAGGGTGCATTCTCACACAGCAGACAACGGGCTGCTTCTTCTCTCATGTTCATTTGCTTATTCTTCATATTAGTTGTTAGTTTTAGTTGGAATCCGTTTAGGGTGGATGGTTGGGTTAACTGAAGTTATTCGAAGCGCATCGTGGCGGTGGGCTTGATGGTCGAGATAATGTGGCTCGCACCCAGCAGGGTGAGATAGGACACAAGGATAATGCCCAAGTTGAGCATCAGCAAGGCGGGCAGGCTGAGAGTAATGGGCACATAGGGCATGTAGTAGGCCGTCGGATCAAGTCGCACAATGTGGCAATACTTTTGCAACAGGCAAAGAGCGATGCCAATGATGTTGCCGATAACGAGTGCCTTGATGATGAGTTTGCCTGTCAAATAAATGAAGATGCGGCGGATGGAACCGTTGGTGGCACCCATTGCCTTGAAGTTGCCGATAACACGAATGCGCTCAAGTACAATCATCAGCATTGCGGAAATGAGAGTGAAAGCTGCCACAATCATCATCAGGGTGAGAATAATCACCACGTTCATGTCAAGCATCTGCAACCAAGCAAAGAAAGGCAGATTGTTCTGATGCGTTGACGTGACAAAGAACAAGTTTTTACTCTCGTGCTGAACTGTATTCTCTGCCAGCAAGGAATAGAGATAATAGGAATCGCTCTCAAGGTCATCAGTGTTTTTAAGGTTGATGGCCACTTGGGTGCCTATATCTCCATGCCATCCGTTCACGCCTTGTACAATACCGATGCCGCCCATAATGTAGGCATTGTCAAACGCTTCGAGGTCGGTCTCAAACACGCCAGCTATCGTCAGATTTCTTACCTTGATATTGCTGTCAATAAAGTAGGTGAAGATCTTATCTCCAGCATGTAGCTTGAGACGGTCGGCTACACTCTTGGATATAATAATCTGGTTATCGGCCGCAGTGTCGCTCACGGCAGGAATATGCCCCTCAACCATTTTGCTCTCCAGATAACGCCAATCATAGCCGTTATCAACGCCACGCAGGATGATGCCCATGAAGTCCTCGTCGGTCTTGAGAATAGCGCTCTTGTCTGCTACGAGGCTGATACTCTCGACCAGCGGGGCAAATGCACTGTCGTTCACTACTGCCTCACGAACCTCGCGACCGTTAACCGTCGCATAGTTTTCATCAATACCCAAGGCGGCATTTGTCACCCGCAGGTGGGCGTCCAGATGCATAATCTTGCCCGAAATCTCACCCTTGAAACCCATGACAATGGCAATAGAGAGTATCATGACCACCACGGCCAGCACAATACCGGCGAGGGCGACCGTCAGGCTCGGGGAGCCTTGCTGCCGCTCGTTGTCCAGCTTCATGCGCCGTGCGATATAGATTTCATGATTCATTGTCAGGTGCAAAGGTAAATAAAAGTTGTCAGTTGTCGGTTGTCAATTGAGAGTTTTTGACTTATCTTTGTCGTCGATAATGATTAATCCGAGAGATATGAAACGAATAATGATATTTCTTGCGGCGATAGTATTTCTGTCGCTTGCCATGCAGGGTGGGGTGGTCAAACTGGCCATCCTGAGTGATGTGCATGTGACACCCGGCAATGCCAACGAGGGAAAATTGCGTCAAGCGGTAGCCGAGATCAACGCGACCGACGTGGATGCAGTGATGCTTACTGGCGACCTTACAAATGAGGGCAGCGATGACCAGCTGCAGAACATAAAGGGCATTCTTGACGGCATCACCCATCCATTCTATATCATCCCTGGCAACCACGAGAACAACTGGAGCCAGAGTGCCTGCAAGACGTTCAACGACCTGTGGGGTAGTGACCGCTTTGTATTTACGGTCGATAACTTGGTGGTCGTTGGCATGAACTGCGGCCCGTTCATGAAAATGGGCGACGGGCACATCAAGCAGGAAGACCTCTTGTGGCTCGACAGTACGCTCAATGCAATGGTAAAGCCAGGCATGCGCGTACTGAGCGTGAACCACTATCCTATCTTAGATGATCTGGACAACTATCGCGCTTATGTCGATATTCTCAAGAAATATCCCGTCATCACCCACCAGTGTGGCCATTATCACAGTTGGCGCCTGTACGAGACCGATGGCATTAACGGCGTGATGGTCCGTGCCCTGGACATGGGTGGAGGCAACTATGGTTACACGTTGATGAACATTGACCTGGACCGCCAATGGATTTATATAAATAATAAGGTGATAGGCAAGGACCCCGAACAGATGTATGCCTACCACATCAATACTGAATATTATTCGCCCCAGCTTACTGAAGAACAATACACTGTGCCCAAAGGCATTGTCATTGAACGCGTGGTAGCGGATAATGCCTCCATTTTTACTCGTGTGGGGATTGACGAAAAGAACATCTACTTTGGGAACTCATTGGGCTATTGCAAGGCCGTGGATAAGAAAACGGGGGAATTGCGCTGGCGGTATAAGACAGACGCGATGTTATTCTCACGTCCTGCCGTGAGCGGCAAATATGTTGTTCTCCCCACCAGCGACAAGCGTGTAGTGTGGCTTGACAAAAAAACTGGCAAGCCGAGTTGGCAGTATGAAGCAGCAGGACCCTATGTCGCCGACGGTGTGGTCAAGGACGGCATTCTCTATCAGGGCGGTTACAAGACATTCCAAGCTTGGGACGTGAAGCGGCACCGCCTGTTGTGGCATTATGACAGTATCAACAATTATTGTCAGGCTGCACCCGTCGTAGATGGCAATGATATCATCTTCGGGGCATGGGACACCTACCTGCGTTCTCTCAATCGTCGTACCGGTGCCCTGCAATGGCAGTGGAACAACGGCAGAAATGTCAACCTGTACAGCCCCGGCAATGTGGTTCCAGTTGTCACCCCTGAGCACGTAGTTATCGTAGCTCCCGACCGTGTGACTACCACCATTGACCGCAGGAGCGGCAAGGAATTGTGGCGTGAAAAGAACGAGAACAAGGTGCGCGAGAGTCTGGGTCGCAGTTTAGATGGCCAGGTGGCCTACGCCAAGACGATGGATGGCACGCTGGTTGCCATGGGAACGGGCGAAAAATATCAGTTCTTGTGGACGGTAGATCTGGGCTTCGGTTACGAGCATGCCCCGTGTATTGTTCTTGAAAACAACGGCTATATCTATTGCGGCTCGCGTCGCGGCATGCTGGCTGTCGTCAATGCCGGGACCCATGAACTGGAATTCACTTATCGCCTGGGTTCAAGTGAGGTCAACGGATTCGAACTTGATCCCGCAACTGGCGATATCTATTGCTCGCTTATCGAGGGCACCATCTGGCGCATCTCCAAACAATCTCCTGCGATTAAGTAGTGTAGAGAATAAACCAACCGGGACCGCATCCTAGAAGAGATGTTGTCCCGGTTAATTCTTTGTATTGTTGTATTTATTTGTTTTCCCTTATTAATTTAGTCGAAGTGTTTACGGCGGAAGACGAAGTTGTGGCCTAGGTATTTGTCGCGGACAGTGGGGTTTTCGGCCAGTTCTTCGCTCGTGCCCTGGAACAGGATTTTACCCTCAAAGAGCAGGTAGGCTCTGTCGGTAATGCTCAGGGTCTCAGGGGCGTTATGGTCGGTGATGAGGATGCCGATGTTTTTGCTCTTGAGGCTATAGACGATACTCTGGATGTCCTCAACAGCGATGGGATCCACACCTGCAAACGGTTCGTCGAGCATAATGAAGTGAGGGTTGATGGCCAGGCCCCGGGCAATCTCGGTGCGTCGGCGCTCGCCACCCGACAATCGGTTACCCAGATTCTTGCGCACCTTCTGCAAGTGGAATTCGCTGATGAGTTGCTCCAGGCGGTCTTTTTGTTCGCCAGGAGTGAGTTTTGTCATTTCCAAGACGGTTCGGATATTGTCCTCCACACTCAAGGTGCGAAAGACCGATGCTTCTTGAGGCAAATAACCCACACCTAACTGAGCACGTCGATACACGGGTAGATTGGTAATGTCAACATCGTTGAGGAACACGCGTCCCTCGTTAGGTGTGACAAGTCCCGTTGTCATGTAGAAAGTGGTGGTCTTACCCGCGCCGTTAGGTCCTAACAGGCCTACGATCTCACCCTGGTGCACATCGATAGAGACGTGGTTTACCACCGTGCGCTGGCGGTATTTTTTCACCAGGTTATCGGTACTCAATACCAATGTGCCTGCCTCGCCCGACGCATTCAGCCGGGCAGTGGTCTCTTTGTCACCTGGCTTGGCCGATTGTTTGTCACTTTCGGCTGGCTTGCCATTGTGTTGCCAGGGCAGTTTCATTTATTCTTGTTGGTAGTCAAGCGGCCCTTGATGTAGTCGGTGATCAGGTTGATGGCCACCTCGTTGTTGCCGCCTTCGGGTATAATGATGTTGGCAAATTTCTTTGTCGGCTCGATGTGTAGCTGGTGCATCGGCTTCAAGACGCGCTGGTAACGCTCGATAACAGCCTCGGCAGTGCGGCCGCGCTCGATGCAGTCACGCGAGATGACACGAATCAGGCGGTCGTCGCCATCGGCGTCAACAAACACCTTGATATCCATCATTTTCCTCAAGCGGGCATCGCTCAGGGCCATGATACCCTCGATAAGCACCACGTCGTGCGGACCCATGGGCACCGTCTCCTTTTGGCGCGAACAAGTCAGATAACTATAGGTGGGCATCTCGATGGATTCACCCTTCTTGAGCATCTTCACGTGTTCGAGCAGCAGGTTCCAGTCAAAGGCAGCTGGCTCGTCAAAGTTGATGTTTTGACGCTCTTCGGGTGGCACGTGACTAGAATCCTTGTAATAAGAATCTTGGGAAATTACACCCACCTCACCCTCGGGTAGGCGTTCCATGATTTTACGCACCACAGTGGTTTTACCTGAGCCGGTTCCGCCGGCAATACCGATGATAATCATAACATTAACTTGATTTTAGAGTTCACACTTCTTTTGGAATCATTCATCTTGTAATGATTCAAACATGCAAATGTAACATAATTACGGCAAACCGCCATCATTTTTCTTGAAAACTTTGAAAAAACTCATTTTTGTACTCCTTAGTCAGTAGCAATGTTAAATATTGCGTCGAATCACAAGACGCATAATTGCTCGAACCTCAGATTCCTCTTTCTATTTCAAATAACATCGCGAGCATTGTATGTTTATTTTTTATTCTTGAATTTTGCTTGTGTTTTCATGGTATTTTTGCTATATTTGCGGCAAATATTAACTATAATAATGAAAAGCTTATGAAAACAAAAACATTCCTCCTCCGTTTGGTTGTCCTGGTGACGGCCATGATGTGCGCCTTGGGCGCCAGCGCCTACGACTTCGAGTCGGGCAACGTGTATTACAACATCACGGGCACCAACACCGTTGAGGTGACCAATACAAATCAGTATGGAATGGACTATTCTGGCGAACTGACCATTCCGTCTACCGTCACCAATGGCGGAAAGACCTACACAGTGACAGCGATAGGCCCGAGTGCATTCCGTTCTTGTTATAACCTGACATCGCTGCAATTGCCAACGACGCTTGACTCGATTGGCGATGGCGCGTTTTATTATACCAAGGGTTTGAAGTCCCTCACAATTCCTGAAGGCGTCACGAGGATTGCTGATTGGAACTTCTATTGTATTGATTCGTTGACCACGATAGACATGCCGTCGTCACTGACAACTCTGGGCAGCGTGTGCTTTAACAGTTGTGGAAAACTTTCCACAATAATTTGCCGGGCAACAACACCCCCACCTACTGATGACAGCTGGACCTTTAGCGGATTGGCCGATGACTGCGTACTCTATGTGCCTGAGTCATCTGTCGGCGCTTATCAAGTGGCCGACGGATGGAGAAGATTCGCCAACATCCAGGCTATAGATGCGAATCCTGATGCCCCCTATGATTTCATCATGGATGGCATCTATTATAGTTATGGTTGGGATGAGGCTGCAAATGACTGGGGCCCGGGTTGCACGAATGTGGGTGTCATTTACGGGGACAGGAACAACTATAACAGTTACAGTGGTGATGTTATCATCCCCGAGACAGTGACCTATGGCGGAAGAACTTATGACGTGATTCAAATTATTGCATATACCTTTAAAAACAGCACAGGGCTGACCAGTGTGACGATACCAAACAGTGTTTTTTGGATCAGTATAGATGTCTTCGAGAACTGTCCCAATTTGACTAAGATTTACTGTGACGCCACTACGCCTCCTTCTCTCGAGAGCACAACATTCACGACGAGCCAGTATTCCAGCATCACGCTGACGGTGCCCAAAGGCTGCAAGTCGGCTTATCAATCGGCAAATTATTGGAAGAACTTCACCAACATCGTGGAGAGTGAGTATGATTTTCAGGAGGGTGGCATCTACTACAGCATCACAGGCTCCAACACCGTGGAAGTGACTTACCGCAACAAGCTTTACCAGACATATAGCGGCAATGTATCCATCCCGTCAACGGTGACACACGCTGGCGTGACCTACACCGTGGCAGGTATCGGCTATGCTGCATTCTACAAAAGCACCAAACTGAGGGGCGTGACCATCCCCAGTACGGTCACGGCCATTGCTCCTGCTGCTTTTGGCTACTGCGAAAACTTGCATAGTGTGGTGATTCCTAACGGTGTGACCACCATCCCCAACAGCTGTTTCTATGGCTGTTATCATCTGGAACGTGTTACTATACCGCGCTCGGTGACCACAATCGAAGATTACGCTTTCTCTCGGTGCGAAAAACTGCCTCGTTTGGTCATCCCCAATTCTGTGACCACGATTGGCGAAAGGGCGTTTGACGGCTGCATGGAATTGGAAGAGGTGACGATAGGCAGTGGGGTGACCAGCATCGGCGATTATGCCCTCTCCATTTGGTGTAATGCCATCATCTGTCGTGCTACCACACCACCTAGCGTCGAGGGTCACACGTTCAATGTAAATGAGTATAATGATGCTACGCTTGTGGTTCCCTCCGGTCGTGTCAATGCCTATAAGGCCGCCGAGAACTGGAGCCGGTTTACCACGGTCAAGACCATTGGCGACTATCTTGCCGAGAAAGCTGGCATTGATACTGACAAATTCACGTTAGACTCCTATGGCGACTATCTCTGGACGGTGGTCGATGAAGTGGGTATTTCATTACGCTCCGGCAACAGGTCGATTCACAGCAGCAATTCGGTGTTGAAGGCAACCGTCAATGTGACAGCTACTTCCACACTATCGTTTGATTTCAGGGCATTGGGCGAGGGTGTAAATACGCCCTATGACAAATGCGTGTTCAGCATCGATGGTGTTCAGCAGTTCTGCTATGGATATCTCGAAGAAGTAAACTATCTTTGGGAGAACTCATTCAGCATTGACCTGGAGCCTGGCACCCACACCCTGGAGTGGAGTTATACCAAAGATAGCAGCGTCAACTCCTCGTATGACTATTTTGAGATCAGTGAACTACAGTTAACGCCGTCACTCAACGCTGCTCTGAATGTCGAGGGAGGTAACCTCCACTTCACTACCGATGGCACTTATCTCTGGCAGGTGATGGAAGAGGATGGCCGCATCTATGCCCAATCGGGCAATGCGGGCGTTGCTTCCAGTTCATCGGCAGTGACGGCCACCGTCACAGTTGACAAGGCCACACCCCTGTCGTTTGACTACAAGGCGTGGGGTGAAGGTAGCCAGACCTACTGGGACAAGTGTGCCTTCTCCATCGATGGCAGTGAGGAGTTTACTTGGGGCGCTTTACAGAATGCCGATTGGATAACCTATACGACCCAAGTGCCTGCCGGCACCCACACGCTGACCTGGAGTTACACCAAGGATGACAGCGTCAACCCCGTGGGCGACTTCTTTGCCATCGACAATGTCCGCCTGGGCAGTGCTGCAATGCGTGGTGACGTGAACGGCGACGGCAGCGTCTCAATCGGTGACGTGACGGCTCTGATTGACTACCTGCTCAGCGGCGATGCCTCGGGCATTAACCAGGCAGCTGCCGACTGCAATCAGGACAATGGCGTGTCAATCGGTGACGTTACAGCCCTTATTGACTACCTGCTGAGTGGCAGTTGGTAATACTCGCGTTGCTCTCTGTTTAGAGTTTAGTGGCATCCGCATTTCGTTGAAAATCAACGGAGTGCGGATGTTATTTAAGGAGACAAGAATGACTAAATTATTAATATATCTTTGTCTTTTTTTTGTCCTTCTTGTCTTCAAATCAGAAAATACTCTGCAGCCTAGCATGCCCCAAGAGGAACGCATAAGCCCCTTTAAACTCTAAACTCTAAACCGCGAGCGCAGCTCGCATGTCCTGTCAGTTTTGCTGACAATGTGTCAGCCTGCCACTTTTGGCACACCGTTTGCAAGACTTGGGTCGGTGACTTGTGTCATACAGTCACAAGAGTTCAGTTTTTAGGCGATAGTAATCATACTTACAACTAAAGACTGACAACTAAAACAAGAATTAACAACACTAACAACAAATAAAACAAAGAAAGAGAGACATTATTATGGGAAAGATTATTGGTATCGATTTAGGAACAACTAACTCGTGTGTTTCGGTTCTGGAAGGCTCCAAGCCTGTTGTGATTCCCAACAGCGAAGGCCGCAACACGACGCCTTCGGTAGTTGCTTTCAAGGATGGTGGCGAGCGCATTGTGGGTGATCCCGCTAAGCGTCAGGCCATCATGAACCCCACGGGTACCGTATTTTCTATCAAGCGTTTCATGGGCGAGCAGTATGACCACGTCCTGAAGGATGTGGAGCGCATGCCCTACAAGGTGGTGAACAACGGCAGCAACCAGCCCCGCGTCGAGATTGACGGCCGCCAGTACACCCCGCAAGAGATTTCGGCCATGATTCTCCAGAAGATGAAGAAGACTGCCGAGGATTACCTGGGCACCACCGTTGACGAGGCTGTCATCACCGTGCCTGCCTACTTCAACGACGCTCAGCGCAAGGCCACCAAGGAAGCCGGTGAGGTTGCCGGCCTCAAGGTGCAGCGCATCGTGAACGAGCCTACTGCAGCCGCTCTGGCCTATGGTCTGGACAAGGACAACAGCGACAAGCGCATTGCCGTGTTTGACCTGGGTGGCGGTACATTCGATATTTCGATTCTTGAACTCGGTGACGGCGTGTTTGAGGTAAAGGCCACCAATGGTGACACCCACCTGGGTGGTGATGATTTCGATCAGCGTATCATCACTTGGCTTGCCGACGAGTTCCAGCAGGAGAACAACATGGACCTGCGCAAGGATCCCATGGCCCTGCAGCGCCTGAAAGAGGCTGCCGAGAAGGCCAAGATCGAGCTCTCCAGCTCCACCAGCACCGAGATCAACCTGCCTTATATCACGCAGCTCGACGGCATGCCCAAGCACTTGGTAAAGACCTTGACGCGTGCCAAATTTGAGCAGTTGTGCGATGACCTGATCCAGAGCACCATCGAACCCTGCCGCAAGGCTCTTGCCGATGCCGGCCTGAGCACCAGCGACATCAACGAGGTGATCCTCGTGGGCGGTTCGACCCGTATCCCCGCCGTTCAGCAGGTTGTGGAGAAGTTCTTCGGCAAGGCTCCGTCCAAGGGCGTTAACCCCGACGAGGTTGTGGCTGTGGGTGCCGCCATCCAGGGCGGTGTGCTCACCGGCGACGTCAAGGACGTGCTGCTGCTCGACGTTGTGCCCCTGAGTGTGGGTATCGAGACGCTGGGTGGCGTGATGACCAAGCTCATCGAGGCCAACACCACGATTCCCGCCCGTCGCAGCCAAGTCTTCTCGACCGCTGCCGACAACCAGCCCGAGGTAGAGATCCACGTCCTACAGGGTGAACGTCCCATGGCTAAGGACTGCAAGACCCTGGGTCGTTTCCATCTGGATGGCATTGCTCCCGCTCCCCGTGGCATTCCTCAGATCGAGGTGACCTTTGAGGTCGATGCCAACGGTATCATGAACGTGAGCGCCAAGGACAAGGCTACCGGCAAGGAGCAGAGCATCCGCATCGAGGCTTCCAGCGGCCTGAGTGACGCCGAAATCCAGCGCATGAAGGACGAGGCAACTGCCAATGCTGCTGCCGATGCCGCCGAGAAGGAGCGCATCGACAAGATCAACGGCGCTGATGCCCTCATCTTCCAAACCGAGAAGGTTCTCAAGGACAGTGGCGACAAACTGCCCGCCGACATCAAGAGCCAGATCGAAGGTGCCCTGGGCAAACTCAAGGATGCCCACAAGAGCCAAGACCTCGCTGCCATCGACACCGCAACAGCTGAACTGAACTCCCTGTTCGAGAAGATGTATCAGCAGGCAGGTGGCGCACAAGGCGGACCTCAAGGCGCAGGCTTCGACCCCAACAACATGGGCGGCTTCCAAGGCGGTCCCCAGCAGGGCGGCAACCCCGGCCAGGGCGGTGACAACGTCGAAGACACCACCTACGAAGAAGTGAAGTAATAGTAATTTTTCATAATCACAACTAAAGAATCCGTGTGAGCCTATGGTTTACACGGATTTTTTTCAAGTGGATATTATTAATCGTCTTGATGTAAGCCTTTATTGAAAAGGACTAAATCAGGGAGTAATACTGCTGTTTCAGGATCGTCTTTTGAATCTTCTTTAGATTTCCATGCTACAACAAACCTAACTGATGCTGATTTTACTTCATATCCTTTATCGATCCATGACGATAACGTTTCTTTCATTCTAGATGACAATTTTGCGATAGCAATATTCTTTGTTGTTTCAAACAAAAAATGATTTTTATAATGAAGGGGGTCACCACTTTGTAATGAAAGAATTTCTTGCTTATGTTCCTTAAAGAATTTTAGATAAACGTCCTTGTGTGATAGTTGAAGTACAATTTCATCTGGCATGGGATAATCGGTCTGATCTACAACATGCTTATCAGCAATTAATCTATCAAAACAATTAGTATTAGTGTGAATGAATAACCGATTCTTGGCGCGAGTCATACCAACATAATAACGGCGTAAAAGTTGGTCGTCCTGAAAATAATTATTGTCAGCAATCAGCATATAGACGTCATCAAACTCACGCCCTTTTGCTTTGTGAATTGTTGAAACTACAACATCATTATTATTGTTTGAATAACAGAAGTTCTCAATGGAAGACTCAAAAGCAAATTCTTTCAAATCGCTTATGTATTTTGCATTATTGGTTTTTTCAAACAACAATACAAACCGTTTTACGTATAATAGACATTGGCTTCTTTGATACTTGGAAAATGTCTCTAGTCTTGCCTTCTCCCATAATTCAATAGAAATAATGGGAGTCTTTGCTCTTTTCTCAATGTACTTGATGAAATATTTCACTTCTGCCAAATTGATAAAACGGAATCCATCCATGGATTGTATCAGTTTGCTGCTAATCCCATTTCTATGTAATAAAGCAACAAGGATTACCGCTTCTTCATTGGTTTGAGTTAAAACACAAATAGAGCCTTCGTTTAAATGTGATTTAATAGAATCTACAATTGGTTGATATAAATGATTTGACTTGTGGTGTATTACTTCTACCCATCCATCTTCATTTCTTTTGGAAATGATAGGGGATTTCTTTAATCTGTGTTGAATGTTCTTAACGAAAGAGTTTGAAGAGTTCACAATACTTTTCGCACTTCTAAAGTTATCTGTCATCTCTATAAACCTACTTCCACTGGTTTTAGTCAATTCATACATGTATTTTGAATTAGACCCTCTAAACTCATAGATATTTTGATCGTCGTCGCCAACTGCAATTACTCGCATTTCTTCATTGATAGTCATTAGCGCATTAACAAGTGAATACTCGTCATAGCTCATGTCTTGGGCTTCGTCAATGACCAGAACAGTCTTACCAATTTTACTGGGTTCGACATCCCCTTGGACGATCATTTCGGCCGCTTGAGCTACAACATTATCCGCATCTTCGAGACTGCCTATTCGTCCCATGAGGTCAAAACAATAAGAGTGGAAAGTTTTTATTTCGACAAAATGTGCAGCATTGCCAATTAATTCCATTAATCTTTGCTTGAATTCTGTCGCAGCGGCTCTCGAGAAAGTCAGCATTAATAATTGTTCGTGTTTAACATCTTCAAGCTGTAGAAGGGAGGCAAGCTTATGGACAAGAATTCGGGTTTTCCCACTACCTGGTCCTGCTGCAACCACAATGCAACGTGATTCCTTATCCTCAATGATTTCCTTTTGACGATTTGATAAATTACCAAATAATTGCCGATACTTCTCAGGCGAAACATTACGCTGAATCTCATCAACTCGTACTCCTTTGAAGTATTTTGCTATAAATATTTTGTAATCTATTTGGAAATAATCCTTAACATATTGCAAAGCGGCATTATAATCTCTAACCATTAAATTGGCATATTCTCCTACTATATGGACTTGCTGGATTTTCAATTTATAAAACTCATTGAGCATACGATAATCCTCTATCTTATATCTCAATTTGTTGTCCTTCAATCTAGTAATGTCCATGGCATTGTAGAGTACCAGAAAGCCTCCCTCAAGTTTGAGCGCCCCGATTTTTGACAAATAAAGCAAAGATTCTTCAACGTCTTCAATTTGCAAATTATCAAGTCCTGCAAATATCGAGTTAGAGGATGATTTAATGAAATTCAATAATTCGACAATTGAGAACCGAATTGTATTCTTCTTATCGGGATCATCCGTCTTTTCTGCCGCTAAATTATATAGCCATTCTATTGCAAGACGACTTGTCTCCAGTCTCTTCTCGAATCGGCTTATTGTCGTTTCCATATCTGTGAGGCGCGTCAATTTGATGAAGTGGGTTGCATCTTCTTTCTTGCGAATATATCCTTTAATAGTTAGAAAGTACAGAAGTGTGCGAACATCCTTCTCTTTGGATGAGTTGATGCCACCTTTTAGCGCGTCCTCATTTAATTGCTTGCATGATATCTGCAGCGAATCGTCTGGAATATTTTCCAAAATGAATTTTTCAAGTCTGGCAAACCTCTCAAGCAATATGCTCGATGCTCGTTTCGAATTTGAGCCATCCTGAAGGTAAGCTGAAATGTCCTTGCTGTCAGCCAAAATGCCTTCTTGTCTCATCCGCTCTACCGCAGAGACGACTTCTACTTTGCTTAGGCCAAGTATATCGGCAAGATAATCAATTCGTGATTCAGCCTCGTCATCCTGAGCCTTTGCAATTGCTCTGTTTGAGATAAGTCTGCGGATGATTCTGATAGCATTTTCTATTTCCTTGCTCTCAAATAGATTAGACTCGGTAATGCGCTTCCGGGCTTCGTCCATGTTTTTAACAGTAATACCTGTCGCATAAACATGTGGCACATTATTCCCTCGCTCGAGATATCCTGCTTGTTCCAACGCAGAAATAGCGGTGCGAACACGTGTCTCAATATCAATGACAGAGTCATCCCATCCTGCTTGTCGGGCTATTTCTAAAGCGGAGCAACAAATTCTCTTTCGTTGTTTGGTGAAATATTTGACAGCTTGCCAAACTTGCTGTATTTCACTTATGCTTAATTTTGTTTGATTCAGCAGGATGAAATGTTTGTCAAGATCATTATCACTATAGAGCACAAAACAACGTGCATTTAAAAGCGGATCACGTCCTGCTCTACCTGCCTCTTGAACATAGTTCTCGAGTGAATCCGAGATGTCATAGTGAACAACTAAACCAACATCTTTTTTGTCAACACCCATACCGAAAGCAGAAGTAGCAACAATAATTCTGACTTTATCTGTCATGAAGGCTTCTTGATTGGCAATTTTCTCATCTGAAGTCATCTTGCCGTTAAAAGGAAGTGCCAAAAAACCATCACGGGTTAATTTTGTAGCAAGTTCTTTTGTGCGTTTTGTCCTCGAAACATATATAATCGTCGGGCAAGATGATTCAGCAACTAGTGATCTCAATTTTGAGTACTTATCATCATCCGTATCTACATGAATGACGGAATACCTTAAATTAGTTCTTGTTGCAGTTGAGGCAAATAGCTCTAAATCAATATTCAATGTTTGTTTGAAATAGTCGCTTATATCTTGGATGACTTTTTGCTTGGCTGTTGCAGTAAAACAGGAAATGGGAATTGGATGCTGGATCCTTTTCTTTTTTTGATAGTCACTAATGAATTTTCCGATGTAAAGATAATCAACTCTAAAATCGTGGCCCCAGGACGAGAAACAATGAGCTTCATCAATTACAAATCTCACGACATGCCTTGACATCAAGATTTTCTCAATCGTTTTTGAACGAAGCATTTCAGGGGCTATATAGAGAAGTGACGCCTCTCCATCCTCAACTCGTTGAATTGAAAGCGCTCTAGTAATGGGATCCAATAATCCGTTTATGGTAACAGCATCAGTTATACCTCTCTCAGCTAGATTATCTACCTGATCTTTCATTAAAGATTGTAATGGTGAGATTACTACTGTTAACCCGTGAACGGTACGTCCTTCAATTAAAGCAGGCAATTGGAATGTAAGAGATTTTCCGCCACCGGTAGGGAATATTGCCAATAGTGATTTCCCACTAACGGCAGCTTGAACTGCCTTTTCTTGAAGATTATCTCCCTCAAAGGACCTAAATTGTTGAAAGCCAAAGAAAGAATTGAGATTATAAAATATATCGAGTTGCTGATTGCAATAATTGCAGCCTTCGGTGCAAGGAGTATGTCGAAGAAGTTGTATAACATATTCTACTTCAGGAAAATTGCGAAGCACCCATCCAGGAGTAATCGAACGGCTATCAATAGTGTCAATTAAAGCAAGAGAGTAGGCTAATTCAATTGGATATTTTGCCACAAGCATTTTCAAATCTGCGTGTTGACAGATACATCCATCATATTCTTCAAGAATAAATTTGGTTACATCCGAATCATTAGCATCTCTAAGTGCTCCGACCATGCTTAGAAAACCCTTGAACTCTTTTTTCTCTTGAAGGAGGAGTTTAAATATTTTTTGTTTTTTATCGGGTAATGAGTTCCAATGATTAATTTCGTCAAAAAGCAAAATTTTTGCTTTTTCACAGTCGTTCACTGGATTATTCAACTGCTCAGTTAGTAATTTGTCATCTTTTACCAATCTGTGATAAGGTCTTTCTGGAAACAGTAGTGGGGAAAGATACAACGTGTCAACTAATAACCAATGGTATTGCCCTTCATCGAAAAGATACTTTGCATCGTGATGAATAATGTTATGGCCACATATGTAGTCAACACCTTTAAGAAACGAAAAAAGACCAGATTTAGAAGCGTTATGATATACAGCTCCGTCAAAACGCAACGCACCAATATCGTGGATCTTATTGTCATTAAACCCCACTTCAGTATCAACAATTGCATAAAGTGAGGGATCAAATACTTGCCTTGACCAGTTTTCAGAGTTATTGCTTTCTGATTTACTGGCAGTATCTTTATTCTTTATGAGTTTTCTCCACAAAGACATCTAATCTTCAATGAATGATTGAAAAGGAGTAATGTGTAATTAAATGCAAATATAACTATAATTGTTGAAATAGGTTAGTTTTTGATTAAAAAAGTAGAATTTACAATGGTTTTTCATCTTCTTTCGTTTGTCAAACGATTGCATTACTGCGTATCTCATTGTATTTCAGACGATAAACAGCATTGTCGTTATAATTGGAATGTATTCTATAATTGTTTGATTGATAACATTTTGCAAAGTAAATGCATTTATTATTATGGTAATTGGTGCCTTTTGTTTCTGATTTTGAGGATTTTTTTGTACCTTTGTGCCCAAATTATCAATGTTTAACTGCTAAGTAATGTTGGACTTACTGTTTGAAACAAGTTGGGAAGTGTGCAATAAAGTCGGTGGCATCTATGCTGTGCTGTCGACCAAGGCTAAGACCCTTCATCAACGATACAAAGACAATTTGATCTTCATTGGGCCAGACCTATGGACTGATGATAACCCGTCTCCAACCTTTATTGAGACCCGTACCCCGCTTTCAGCATGGTTACGCAAGGCACAGTTGCCCGAGGGAATGCAGGTGAGGGTAGGGCGCTGGGATATCCCCGGCAAACCCATTGCGGTGCTTGTGTCCTATGGGTCACTCTACACCTACAAAAATGCCCTCTATGCCGAGATGTGGAATCGTTACCGAGTGGATTCACTTCATGGCTATGGAGACTACGACGAGTCGTGCATGTTTGCCTATGCCGCTGCCCTCGTTATAGAGAGCATTGTCAAGTGGAAAAACAATCCCGAATTAAAGGTAGTGGCCCACTTCGACGAGTGGACAACGGGCATGGGACTGCTATATGTGAAGAGTCATCTGCCTCAAGTGGCTACCGTGTTCACAACCCATGCCACGAGTATTGGCCGCAGCATCTGTGGCAACGGCAAACCGCTGTATGACTATATGCAGGGTTATCATGGTGACCAGATGGCAGTAGAACTCAACATGCAGTCCAAACACTCCTTGGAAAAGGCTGCGGCCCATGCTGCAGATGCCTTTACGACGGTGAGCGAAGTCACTGCACGTGAGTGCCACCAACTGCTGGAGCGTTATCCCATGGTAACGCCCAACGGTTTTGAACAGAACTATGTACCCAAGGGCGCCAAGTTTACCGCCATGCGTAGTGCCGCACGCCAGCGCATGTTGCAGGTGGCAGCTTGTCTCACGGGACAACACTATGCCGACGACACGCTGATTGTCGCCACATCGGGTCGCTTGGAGATGCGAAACAAGGGCATTGATATCTATCTGGATGCTGTCGCTTCGCTGCGTGATTCCCTTAACTTCATGTCGAGCAAGGCACGCAAGGTAATCGCATTGGTACTAGTGCCCGCGTGGATGAAGTCGCCTCGTGCCGACCTGATCGATAGTCTACAAGCCGACAGGCCTCACCGCCTGTTTGATCCCGTGATCACCCATTACCTGCACAATCAGGACAGCGATCCCATCTACAACCGCATCAATGCGCTGAGTTTCCACAACGAGCCTGAGGACAAGGTCACCATCATCGACGTGCCTTGCTACCTGAACGGTGACGACGGCATCTTCAACATGTCTTACTATGATCTGCTGACTGGCCTAGATGCTGCGGTGTTCCCATCATATTACGAGCCTTGGGGTTACACACCGCTGGAGAGTGCAGCCTTCGGCGTTCCTACTATCACGACCGATCTTGCTGGTTTTGGCCAGTGGGTGCTTGACCGTTTTGGTGACGACTCCGACCGTTATGGCGTAAAGGTGCTACACCGAACCGACGGCAATTACGAAGAGACTTTCCGAGCCATCGCAATGAGCCTGATGAACCTGTATGTGATGAGCGATAAGGTCAACCGCGCAATTCGCAATGCCAATCGAACGACCAGCAAGGCCGCCTCGTGGGACAATTTCATCGAGTATTATGATAAGGCATACAAGCAAGCTCTTGAAGCTCGCAGTGCGAACATTAAGAGCACTTTAAAGCATAAAGTTTAAAGTTTAATGCTCGCAAGGCTTTAGACTTTAGGCGATAGTAATCGTACTTAAAACTTACAACTTAAAACTTACAACTATTATATATTAATATGAAAATTCAATCCAGAAACAGCAACGATCCTCAGTGGAGGAGTATTACTGTAAAGTCAGAGTTGCCTGGCAAACTCAGCAAACTCAATGAGTTGTCCCGCAACCTGTGGTGGGCTTGGAACTCTGAGGGCAAGACCCTGTTCCATGACCTGGACCGTGACACGTGGCGAGCCACAAGCGAGAACCCTGTGAAGATGCTGCAGCGCCTCTCTAACGAGAGAATTGAGGCCATCCAGAACGATCCGGCCATGTTGGCCCGCATCGACAGCACCTATGAACTCTATAAGGAATACATGAAGAAGCCCTTGCGCACCGATATTCCTTCGGTTGCCTACTTCTGCATGGAGTACGGTCTGTGCAACGCATTGAAGATTTATTCGGGCGGCTTAGGTATTCTTGCCGGTGACTACGTTAAGGAGGCAAGTGACCGCTGTGTGAATATGGTTTCGGTCGGTTTCCTGTACCGTTATGGCTATTTCACCCAGACTCTGGCCATGGATGGCCAGCAGATTGCCAACTATGAGGCTCAGAACTTCAACCAGTTGCCCATCGAGCCCGTCCTGGACGAGAACGGCCGTCAGCTGGTTCATGAGGTGCCTTATCCCGGACGCACCATCTATGTCAACGTGTGGAAGGCAAATGTGGGCCGCGTGACCCTGTACCTGCTCGACACCGACATGGAAAAGAACAGTGAGTATGACCGTGAGATCACCCACAAGCTCTATGGTGGCGATTGGGAGAATCGCATCAAGCAGGAATACCTGCTTGGCATCGGTGGCGTATTGCTGCTTAAGCGCCTGGGTATCAAGGCTGACATCTACCATTGCAACGAGGGTCATGCAGCACTGCTCAATCTGCAGCGTCTTGTGGACTATGTGCATGAGGATGGCTTAAGCTTTAACGAGGCTTTGGAGATTGTACGCGCTACTTCGCTCTACACGGTACACACTCCTGTGCCTGCCGGTCATGACTATTTTGACGAGGAACTCTTCGGCAAATATATGGGCGGCTATCCCGAGCGTCTGGGCATCACCTGGCAGGAACTTATGGACATGGGTCGTGAGAATCCCGGTAGCAATGAGCGCTTCTGCATGAGCACCTTTGCCCTGAACACCACTCAGGAGAGCAACGGTGTGAGCTGGCTCCACGGTGAGGTGAGCAAGAAGATGTTCGCTGGTATCTGGAAAGGCTATGCTCCCGAGGAATCTCACGTGGGTTATGTCACCAACGGCGTGCACATGCCCACCTGGGCCGCCAGCGAGTGGAAAGTGTTCTACAAGCAGGTGCTGGGCGATAACTTCCTCGAGCACCAGGAACTGGAATCATCATGGGCTCCCCTGATGAACGTTCCCGACGAGAAAATCTGGGAGATGCGCATGACTTTGAAACAGAAATTCATCCGCTTTGTTAAGCGTGACTTCAAGGAGAGCTGGCTCAAGAACCAGGGTGACCCCACCCGCATCACGAGTATCGTTGATAAGATCAACCCCGATGCACTGCTCATCGGTTTCGCCCGCCGCTTTGCCACCTACAAGCGTGCACACCTCATCTTCAACGATTTGGACCGCCTTAAAAAGATTGTCAACGATGAGCGTTATCCCGTTCAGTTTATCTTTGCGGGCAAGGCACATCCTGCCGACGGTGCTGGCCAAGGCCTGATCAAGCGCATCATCGAAATCAGCAAGATGCCCGAGTTCCTGGGCAAGATCATCTTCCTGGAGAATTACGACATGACACTTTCCAAGCGCCTGATTACTGGTGTAGACGTGTGGCTGAATACCCCGACGCGTCCGCTGGAAGCTTCAGGTACATCGGGCGAGAAGGCCGAGATGAACGGTCTGCTGAACTTCTCGGTGCTTGACGGCTGGTGGTATGAGGGTTACCGCGAGGGTGCCGGCTGGGCATTGACCAGCAAGCGCACCTATACCGAACAGTCGCAGCAGGATAAGCTCGACTCGGCCACCATCTATTCCATGCTCGAGAACGAGATCATTCCTCTGTACTTCGCTAAGAACACTAAGGGTTACTCCCCCGAGTGGATTCAGTACATTAAGAACTCGATGGTTCACATTGCACCCAACTACACCATGTCACGCATGATGAGGGACTACTTTGACAAGTTCTACCGTCCGCAGGCCGAGCGTGCCCATAAACTCATGGAAAACAAATATGCGCTGGCACGCAAGATCGTTAAGTGGAAAGAGAATGTTGCAAAACACTGGGACAATGTGCAGCTCGTGGGCGAAATCATGGGCAACCGTGAGGCCATCGCAAGCGGCAAGACTGACATTGACGTGACCATGCGTCTTGATACCGCCGGTTTGGGCGAGGACGTGAAGCTTGAGCTCGTGGTTTACAAGGAAGAAGACGGACAGACCAAGTTCTACCGCAAGGCCTTGTTTGATGTGATTGCCACCGATGGCGATGTGCTTACCTACAACTGCAAGGTTCCCTTCCGCGAGAACGGTATCTTCCGCTATGCATATCGCGCATTCCCCTGGAACGAGGACCTGCCTCATCGTCAGGACTTCGCCTACATCAAGTGGTTCTGATGATCGCTAGTCGCTAGTCACTAGTCACTAGTCATTAGTCGATAGAGTTTAAAGGGACATCCGCATTCTTCTGGAGTGCGGATGTCTTTGTTTAATTCGTAGTTTAAAGTTTAAAGGTGTGGCACCCGCATCATGGGAAGCCACACCTTTTAAACTATAGAGGCGGAATGGTTGATCAGTTGCCGCTCAGCAGACGATCAATCAGTGCAGTTACGTCGCCGATGCTGACAATGCCATCGCCGTTTACGTCGGCAGCATCAACATTGATATCAGCACCGCCCAGCAGGTAATCGATCATGCCTGTCACGTCGCTGATGCTGACAGTGCCATCGCCGTTAACGTCACCAATAATGGTGCCTAAAGTCATGTAACCCGGATTGCTCGGGCCCTCGTCGATGTGGGCACGGATCTTATTGGTATAGTTGGCATCATAAGTTGTGCCTTTCTCACCAACAATGCTCGAACAATACTTGAACATGTCGGTAGAACTGGTCACATTAGTGGTGGTCCAGCCATTGGTCACAAAGATCGTGGTCAATTCAGAGCAGCCATAGAACATGTTGGTCATGTTGGTGACGTTTGTAGTGTTGAAACTGCTCAAGTCAAGGGTTGTTAACAGTTCACAACCAATGAACATGTGAGACATATTTATCACTTTTCCAGTGTTGAACCCGTTACCGAGGTTGAGCTTTTTCATATTATTGCACTCCGAGAACATCCTAATCATGTTAGTAACTTCTGACGTGTTGAAGCTGCTCACGTCAAGGCTGTCCAAAGAGAGACATTCACTAAACATGTAACTCATATCGGTCACATTAGACGTGTTAAAACTTGAGAGGTTGACGTTGCGTAAAGAACTGCAGCCTGTGAACATGTAACTCATGTCAGTCACTGTCTCCGTATTGAGGCAACTCAAATCTAATGTAACCAGGCTGCCGCAATCACCAAACATGTTCCTATATGATTTCGCACCAGTCAAGTTCAGATACTGTAAACCAACAATCTCAGTTAAGCGATTAAAGCCTGCAAAATAATCATCGAATCTGCCATCAGACCAAACGCACTGGTAATCAGCAAAAGAGGGATCGAATTCAACTATTCTCGTGTCGGGGAAGTCTTGAATCCAAAAATAGCCATCGTAACCTTGACCGTCAATGATCACTTCATCAGAAGACATCGTTGCGCTACGCTCGTCCTTATTCATGTCATAGTAGTGAGTCATTGTATTGTTCATATAATTATAGACAGCATAGGCTTCCCTCTCCAGCTCATAGATATGGGTGAAATTCTTCCAATCATGCGCTGCCTGATAAGCGCTCTTGCAACCTGCGGGGACATAGAGGGGTGCCGATGTATAGGTCTCATTGTTGAATACATTGTACTCGTACCAAGCTCTCGTGGAATTGTCATTCTTGTTGATGACCTCAAAGACCTCGGGAGGTGTGGTGGCCAACGAGATGACTTGGGTCACAGGTGAGGTACCTGAATTGGCAAAAGCACCAAAGCCAAGCCATGTCACTGTAGAAGGAATAACCACCTTGGTCAGGCCGGTGTTAAAGAAGGCCTTCCATTCAATTGATGTCACTCCCTCGGGGATGGTAACATTGTTGTTGTTCAGTCCCGTGCAGCCATCAAACGATTGCGGGCCAAGGAAGGTGTAGGTCGCGGGGATGGTCACACCACTCAGGTTGGTGCAACCGTAGAAGGCTCCATAAAGGCCGTTAATGGCGTAGGTCTTGCCGCTGAATGTTACACTAGTGGGCAGGGTCCTGCTGCCGGAGGTATTATAGGTCACCACAGGGTGGTCCACATCGGCACCCCCATGAGTGATGTAGGCGGTGTTATCTCCACTGATGACATAATAGTAAGGAGCCGAGTAGAATTCCCAACGGGGATAGCTGTAAACGAAATTACGCCATTTACCACTGTTACTGCCTCTATAGGTTTGATAAGCCGAATAGGGCATATAGAACTTGGCATTCTGAAGAGTTTCGGAAGTAAAGACATCATCGCCAAGTACGGGCGGTGTCAGTGCCATACAGGTGATGGAACCGCTGCCGTTACTATTGCCCAATGCCGTACAATTTTCAAAGGCTGATAATGCAATGGAATTGAGCCTACAATTGATGTCAGTACCCAACTTCACCGTCTTCAGATTAGTACAACCCTTGAAGGCGTAGGCAAAAATATACTGAACAGAATTTGGTATAGTGATACTTGTCAGGCCGGTACATGCTTGGAATGCTGAAACATAGATTCTTGTTATCGAGTTCGGCAGGGTTATTCCTGTCAAATCAGGACAGTTATAGAAAGCATAATCACTGATGGCAGTGACATTGTAGGTCGTGCCGTTATAAGTAACCGTACTGGGGACGGTCACATTGCCACTATAGCATTTATGGGTAGCATCCCTATAGGTCACTCTGACGGTATTGCTGTCAGCGATTTTATAGTAAATGCCATTCACCTCAAAGTCGTAACCCATCTCGTAGATAGTCCTGAAGTCTTCCCAGTCATAGGCCTCCTGATAAGCACTCTTGCAGCCTGGGGGCACACACAGCGGAGCAGAGTTATAGGTCTCGCTGTTGAACACATCGTACTCGCCCCAACTATTCAGTTGGCCGCCCTTGTTGATGACCTGATAGACATAGGGAGGTGTAGTGGCCAAGCAGGTGACGCGTGTAATCGGTGAAGTGCCATCGTTGGCGTAGGCGCCGATACCCACTTCTGTCACTTGGCTGGGAATAACGATGTCGGTCAGCGCCGTATTATGGAATGCAAGGACATCGACCACGGTCACGCTCTCAGGCAGATCGGCACTGGACAGATTGGTGCAACCATCAAAGGCTTTCCAACCAATGTAGGTGTAGGTGTTGGGGATGGTCACGCTCCGTAATGCCGTGCAACCGTAGAAGGCTCCATAAATGCCGTTAACCGTGTAGGTCTTGTTGTTGAAGGTCACACTGGTGGGCAAGGTGCGGCTCGTGATATTGGATTGGTTATAGCTCACCGTTGCATCATTCACGGTTGTGCCATAGTGGGTAATATATGCCGTGTTCTCTCCACTGACGATATAATGGTAAGAACCTGAGATGAACTCCCAACGGGGATTTTGATCATTAAAGAAGTATTTCCACCTGCTGTCGGAGGTGTTATAAGTCCGCATAGCCGAATAGGGTGTAATGAGCATGGCATAACGCTCGATAGCGCTAATGCTGTTAGTACCCCAGGTTAAGTTGAGTTCGCCGAAGGTATTCTCAGAGACGGTGGGCGGTGTCAGAGCCATACAGGTGATGGAGCCGCTGCCGTCACTGTTGCCCAAAGCAGTACACCCCTCAAAGGCATAGTTGCCAATTGAAGTCAGTTCACAACTGATATCGCTTCCGAGTACCACCCTTTTCAGGTCTGAACACCAGCGGAAGGCTGAGTGGTCAATAGTTGTCACCGTGTTTGGAATTTCGATGTTCCACAGGCTGGTACATTTCTGGAATGTCCTGTATCTGATAGTTGTGATGCCATTGGGAATGAACACTGTGTACAGAGATGCGCAGTTACAGAAAGCCTCACTGCCTAAATAAGTCACCGTAGAGGGAATCGCCACTCCCGTTAATCCTGTGTTATAGAATGCATCATTACCGATGTAAGTGACCTCGTTTAGCTCGATTTCAGTCAAACCCGTGCAGTTTGAGAAAGCATATTGGTCTATCTTCGTCACGCTGTGGGGAAGATACACGTGAGTCAAACCCGATGATTCACGGAATGCACGATTGCCGATACAAGTCACATTGTAAGTCGTGCCATTATAGGACACGCTGCTTGGAATCGTTATCGAACCACTATAGGAATTGTAGTCAGCAGTCTTCCAGGTCACTTCGACGGTATTGGTGCCGGTGATATGATAATAAATGCCGTTGACCACAAAGTCGAAGGCGGCATTGATACTGCTGAAATTCTTCCAATAAGAAGCGGCTTGATATGCACTCAGTTTGGCCCCGGGAACATACAGCTTGGCACTGGATAAAGTAGCGCTTGTAAATGTATTGGTATAAATCGTGGGGGGTGTATTAGCTCGGCAATAGATCTTGGCGTCGGAGGTTCCTAATGCCGTACAGCCGTCAAAAGCTTGACGATCTATCGAGGTGAGCGAACAAGTGCTTTCTGTTCCGAGGATCACCGTTTTCAATGAGGTGCAGTTAGCGAATGCTTCAATTCCAATGTTGGTGACTCTGTTGGGAACAGTAATGGATGTTAATGCCGTACAACCCTTAAAGGCGTAGGAACTGATTCTTTCGAGTTGGCTGGGTAACGTCGCCGATGTCAGATTGGTGCAATTCATAAAAGCATTACTCCCAATCGAATTGACATCGTAAGTATTGCCGTTGTACGTTACTGTGTTCGGGATCGTTATCGAACCGGAGTAGGAATTGTAATTGGTGTCTTTGTAGGTAACACTCACAACTCCCGCACTGGCAGATCCAACGATATCGTAATAGATACCATTAACCTGAAAGGAATAGGCTCCTGCTGTCGCCGCTGTGCCCAGCAACAGCAAGAGTAGAACGACTGTTCTCAGATAATAGTTTTTCATAATAGTAAAGAGTGCCTCTTGTGTCCCCCGAATTCAGCATTTAATGAAGGTATAAAAGAAAGCGTAGGGACTTTGTCTGTCTATTCGCTCACTTAGAGGCATCGCCAAACGCCCTTCCACTGCGAACAGTCATCCCCCACGCTTGGCCTTATGGTCAAGCCCTCTCCCTTGGTTTTGGGAGATGGCAAACCAATCAACCAGCGACGGAACGTTATCGACTGCTCTTGACCAGTGGAAAAATTGGCGAAATTTCTAAGTGAGGCCAAAAACAAAACGCTTTCGTCTTTGTTCTAAAATGTCTTGCTTAGCAATGGGACATGCCCACCGCATCACGGTGCAAAAATAATTATAAAAATGTAACGAAACAAATTTTAGTTGTAAGATTCTTTATTAATTTGTTATTGATGAATCGCTTTAAATGCAGGAAAAGCGGAAAAACGGATTTTTTTTCTTGTCATTTCCAATAATTTAGTATTTTTGCAGATTAAACCCTTGCGACAGGCAGCACTTGGGACATACCAATGACATAAGTTGCTCAAGTTGTTGCGCGTTGTAAACGTTTAGTTTGTTTGATGTTTGGCAAAAAGGGAAATATCTTCTCTAAGGTGGCTGCCTGGGTGGGCAGCGGTCTGTTAGGCATGGTGGCAGCGTTACCGTTTGCCGCCTATATCCCTTGGGTCCAGAACAAGGCCGCTGACATCGCGGCCGATTATGCCAGCAAAAAAACAGGTATGGACATCAGCGTGGGCGATGTGAGGGTGAAATTCCCGCTTGATGTCAGCGCAACCGACATCCAAGTCATTGACCAGAACGGCGACACCCTGTTCAAGGCCGACGAGGTCAAGGGCAATGTGAAGCCAGGGTCATTGCTTGACAAGAAAGTGGATGTGGATAATGCCTCGCTCAAGGGTGCCAAGAGTCAAATCAAGACTGACGATGGCTCTATGGATCTCGATGTGGATGTCGATGATGCTAAGGTCGACAGGGCATCGGTGGATCTGAATAACAATAGGGTGGACGTGGGCAACGCTGCACTCAAGGGCGGTAAAGCCAAGATGAGCTATAAGCCCGAGAAAAAGAAACCAGCACCCGACAAAGAGCCAAGCAAACCTTGGAAGGTCAAAGCCGACAAGGTGACTGCCGATGACGTGGACTTCAAGATGGACATGAAGCCTACCGTCGATAACCTCGATGCCAAAGTGGGTCATGCCGAGGCCCGTGACGTGAAAGTCGATACTGGCGAGCAGACTGTCGATGTGGGAGAACTCGATGTCGATAAGGCCGACGTCAAATATGAACACCCGAGCGAGAAGGATGCCAAGCAATACAGTAAGGACCATCCCATGCCCAAGGAAGCCCCGAGAAAAGAGGGCGACGACAAACCCTGGAAAGTTAAGGCCGGCAAAGTGCGTGTGAAAGACAGCAAGGGCAAATATGCCCAGACTGGCAAAAAACCGAACAAGCCCGGCACTACGCTGGACCCTGACAACATCGAGGTAAAAGACGTCAACGCCGATATCGATAACTTTGAATATGATGGAGAGAACCTCAATGTACCTGTAAAGCATCTCAGCGGCAAGGAGCGCAGCGGCCTGCAGGTCAATGATGCCAGTGGAACCGTCAATAAGAACAAGAATGGCCTGGATCTCAATGATGTGAAGCTCAAGACCAAGGGCAGCGACATCAAGATGAACGCCCATGTGGATCAGGATATGCTCGACGGTAAGCCCAACGGCAAGGCCAATATCGATACCGATAGCAAAATCGACCTGAACGAGGTCGAGAAACTCGTCCCCGAAGCCCGCAAGGCACTTAAAGACATCCCGCACAACAAGCCCGTCCGCCTTAAGGCTAAAGCGCGTGGCAACGACAAGCGTCTAGACATCCATTCACTTGACGCCGACGTGCCTGGCATCGGCCGCATTAAGGGCAAAGGCACCATCTACAACCCCACCGATATGGACCGCATGAAGGCCGATCTCGATACCGAGGTGGATCTGCGTGATCCCAGCGTATTGAACAAGATGCTGGGCCTTGACGACGTGAAGTTGCCGCCCATGAAGATGAGCGGTAAAATCAACAAGGAAGGTTGCAAGTGGGTGGCCCGCAACCTGCGCGTCTCGACCGGAGGTGACACGATGCGGGGCGATGGCTACTACGATGTGTGCAACGAGAACTATGACGTGGATGCCTCATTCAATAACTTCCCCGTTAAATCCTTCCTGCCGGACTATGACGTTAGCAATCTCACTGGCAGTGTCAACGCCCGTGGTCATGGCTTTGACTTTACTGACTGCGGCTCCACATGGACCGATGCCACCGTCAACCTGGCCAGCGTACGCTACAATGGCACTCACTATGGCAACCTCAAGGCCCGAGGGAAGTTGCGTGGCGGTTATGCCGACGTGTATGCATCAAGCGCCAACAAAGGCTGCGATTTTGACGCCAATGCCCACGGCACTATCTGCAACGACCACTATGTCTTCACGGCCGACGGCAATGTGCGCGACCTGGATCTGAATCGCTTAGGCATGTATGACGGAGTCTGCAACGGCTCGACACGGCTCCATGCCGAGGGCGACATCAATTTGCGCACCCAGGAGTGGGATGCTGATCTCTCGCTTCGTGACCTGGATTGGCGTCTCGATAGTACCCTGCTAGTAGCCGATGATGCCAATGCCACACTTCACAGCACCCCGTGGCAGACATGTATCATGGTTGAGAACGAGGACAATTATGCCCACCTGAACGCCCCCAGCGGCGTAATGCCTTTGATTGAGGATTTCCAGCAAACCGCCAAAGAGATCCAGCGCCAGTATCAGGAACGCTGGCTCGACGTCGAGCGCCTGAAGGCACCGATGCCCAAATTCGACTTCGACATGCACATGGGTGCCGATGGTATCGTACAGCGCTACGCGCAACAACATGATATGGACTTCCGCCACATCAGTTGTGAAATCAACCGCGACTCAACGCTCACTATCAACGGAAGGGCATTTGGCCTTGTATCGGGAGATACCAATATAGACACCGTTACAATTAACGCCCATGAGCTCAACAACAAGTATATGGCCTTCAATGCCCACATGGGCAACCGCCCAGGCACCTGGGACGAGTTTGCTCAGGTCGATATAGAAGGGGGCTTGAAGGGCCATACGGTTGACTTTATGCTACACCAGCAGAACATCAAGGGTGAGACGGGTTATCGTCTGGGATGTAATGCCCAATTGGCCGAGAACGAAGTGAAAGCTCGCCTGTTCGGGAAGGATCCTGTAATCGGCTACAGGCACTGGACCTTTAATGAAGACAATTATGTGAACGTGGATTACCGCACACGCATGATAGATGCCAACCTGGCACTGCGCAGCGACAGCAGCAGTGTGGAATTGTTGACCCACCGTCTGCCAGGTGACACCACCGAGAATGTTCAACTTGCCATCGACAACCTGAAATTGGAGGAATGGACCCGCATCGTGCCCATGCTGGATAAGACCAGCGGTACCGTCAATGCAAATATTGACATCAACTGGGATGGCACAAACGCCGATGGCGACGGTACCATTGACATCAAGGACTTCGTCTATAACGGCAAGCCCGAGGGCGATGTGACTCTCAATGCTGACTTTGACCTGGATCCATCTACCACTACAACCCGATTGACAGCCGATCTCATACTTGACGGTAATAACGCCATTACCCTGCGCGGTTCACTGAATGACGCAGATGCTGATTCTCCGTTCAACATGCATGCCAATTTCAACCGTTTCCCGCTGGTACGTGCTAATGCCTTCATTCCCGGCGATTACATTTGGCTAGAAGGATATGCAGTGGGTGATTTGGAGGTGAGCGGATCAGTAGATAATCCGAGGGTTAATGGTTATCTGATTGCCGATTCAGCAAGAGTTAATCTGCCCCGTTACGGCAGTTCGCTCAGATTCGCAACTAGACGCATTCCTGTTGAGGACAATATCATCACTTTCAATGATTACACACTCACGGGCGCTAACTACAGCCCTGTCTATCTCAACGGCATCGTTGACTTGCGGGATCTCAATAATATGGTGATTGACCTGAAGGCAAATGGCCGTGAAGTCCAATTTATGGACAGTAAGCAGGACGATGTGACACAGATTTTCGGCAAAGGTCTGGCAGACATCAGTGCTACCGTCAAGAGCCACGGCGACGTGATGACCGTCAGGGCAGACGCCACCCTGCTGACGGGTTCCAACATCACCTATGTGATGAAAAACGACATTTCACAGCTTTCGACCGCTGTCGATGAGAATATGGTGACCTTCATTGATTTCAGCCAGCCTGCGGGTTCTACCATTCTAGTGACGGGTAAGGGCAGCAGTGCTACCAATATCCTTGCATACATCGATGTGCAGCAGGGTGCGAGAATCAATGCTTACCTGTCGGAGGACGGTCAGAACCGAGCCACCATCGACGGTAGCGGACGTCTGAAATATACTCTTGATTTCGCTGGAAAGGACAATCTCACGGGTACCTACACGATTGCAAACGGTAACCTGCGATACACGCCTCCGCTGATTTCTCAAAAGAACTTTGACATCACTAGCGGCAGCACGATCTCCTGGACTGGAGAGATGCTTAATCCTCAGCTTAACCTCAAAGGTACCGAGCATGTCAAGACGAGTGTGCAAGGAGAGAAGGATCCAGTGGAATTCCTGATTGATGCCCATGTTGGAGGCACCCTCAGCAACATTGACCTCGATTTTGACCTGAGCAGCGAGAACAACACAACGGTGCAGAATGAATTGCAGTCAATGAGCGAGAACCAGCGCTCGCAGGCAGCAATAAATTTGTTGCTCTTCAACACTTACTCGGGCACCAACAGTCCTGGCCTTATCAGCGACCAGACAGGAACATCAGCCTTATTCTCGTTCCTGCAATCCAAGCTGAATGCATGGGCTGCCCAAACGCTGCCGGGTATCGACCTCTCATTTGGCATCAACCACTATAGGGGCACTCAAAATGGAACCGAGACCAGCTACAGTTACCGCTTAGCCAAGTCCCTGTTCAATGACCGCTTCAAGATTGTGGTGGGTGGTGAGTATAGTACTGTTGCTGCTGAGGACGAGCATGTCGCTGACAAACTGTTCAACGATGTCTCACTGGAATATTACCTCAATGACAACGCAACTCGTTATCTGAAGCTTTTCCGCCATTCAAGCTACGAAAACGTGCTGGAGGGCCAAGTAACAGAGACGGGTATAGCCTATGTGCTCAAGCGAAAACTTACTAACCTGCGTAACCTGTTCACCTTTAAGCACTCGCGCGAATACCTCTTGAAGGATTCGCTAGAAAAGGCCCGCAAGGCAGCATTGAAATTACAGGAAAAGGCAATAGAGGCCATTACCAGCGATGAAGAAACTTACATCGTTCCACTCGATAACGACCAGGCCATTGACAAACCCACTGTAACCCGCAAGAGAGATGATAACGAAGAATAAACGACATATTTTCTGGTTGCTCACCCTGGCGTGGGTTACACTTGCGCTGGCAACATCTTGCTCGACCACCAAGAAGTTGGGCGAAAATGATGTACTCTATACAGGGGTGAAACATCTCAAATATCATGAAGAGGGCACCAAACTGGAGGCTGGTGTGAAGGACGACATATTCACTGCTATCAACGTCCGCCCCAACAACCCGCTGTATTCGCCATATTACCGCACACCGTTCCCCATCGGTCTGATGATCTACAACAATATAGATGAGGATGCCACAGGTTTTAAGGGTTGGCTCTACAAGCATTTTGCAGCCAAACCTGTTCTCATGAAGCGTGTGAACCCACAAGCGCGTGTGGATATGATCAATACGATCCTTCGCAATAATGGCTATTTCACCTCCTCGGCCAGCTATACGATTCACCCCAAGAAAAATCCTAAGAAAGCCAAAATCTCTTACGATGTCAACGTCAATCCGCCATACACCATCGGCAACGTACAATACACGGGTGGTAAAGACCGCCTGATGATGATGGTCGATTCGCTGGCTCGTGAGAACCATTATTTGCAGACGGGCAGCCGATACTGCCTGGACTCACTGAGTGCCGTACGCATCGATATCACCAATTTTGTGCGCAACCGCGGCTACTATTTTTTCCGTCCCGAATATATCCAATATCTGGCTGATAGCGTACAGGAAAGTGGCGTGATTCACCTGCGGATGATGGAATCCAACGATATTCCCAACAATGCACGCATGAGGTATATTACTCACGATATCTTGGCGACGGTATTCAATGATGATGGCCGTGGAGAACCCGACACCATCGAGACCGACCGTTGCACCCTCATCAAGTATGAGCCCGTCTATATCAAGAATCACGTGATTCCGAACTGCATCCGCGCCCGCAAGGGCCGTCAATTCCGTGTCAACAGCATTGACCGCACCCAGGCAGCATTATCCCGATTGGGCATTTTCAGCACAGTGGATATCCAAGTGAATCCGCTGGATAGTGTGACGCCCGATGGCGAAGGCTTGCTTGACCTTGTGATCAACTGCCAACTGGATAAGCCGTGGGATGTGACTTTAGAAATGCAGGGCGTATCCAAGAGCAATAGTTTCATCGGCCCTGGTGTGGAAATTGGTGCGACCCATAAAAATGCTTTCGGGGCAGGGGAGAAGTTCACGGTGGACATCTACGGCGATTATGAATGGCAGACGGGTGGTTCTGGCGCTTACAAGGGATCTGATTTTAATTCCTACGAATTTGGTATTGAGTCCAAATTGGATTTTCCACGCCTACTGGCGCCTAAATTCCTGTACCCCTCGCGCCGTTACACCAATTGGACCCGCTTCTCGATAAGTGCCGACCTGATGAACCGCCCGCGTAATTTCAAGATGTCGCAGCTCTCGTTTGCCGCTACATGGGAATGGCATGCCGACCGTTATTCGAGCCACGTGCTGACACCGTTCAAACTGACATATAACCGACTGTTGAGCACAAGTCATGAATTTGATTCGGTGATGGCCGAAAACCCCGCTTTGAGAGAGAGTTTCAAAAATGTGTTCGTCCCCAAAATTGAATACACTTATACCTTCGACCGTGACATCACACGCCGAGACCACATCACATTTGTTGGCAACGTGGCCGAGGCTGGCAATATCGCTTCGGGACTGTGGTCACTGTTTGGCGCAAAAGGCACCAAGCAACTGCTGGGCACGCCGTTTTCACAGTTCGTCAAGGCTCAGGGACAGGTGGTGTGGACGCGCCGCCTGGGACTCAAAAGCGTGGTGGCATCGAGACTTGTGCTTGGTATCGCCCATGCCTATGGCAACAGTAGTGAGGTGCCTTACAGAGAACAGTTCTATGTGGGCGGCTCTAATTCGGTGAGGGCATTTGCCGTGCGCACGCTGGGTCCCGGCAGTTACCGACATGTAGAGCCTCTCCCCGAAAACAATGCTAACCCCGATGAAAACGACCAACCCAAAGTAAAAAGCAAAGGCCGTTATGCCTATTACGACCAAACAGGTACTTTTAAGTTTGAGGCAAACGCTGAATACCGTTTCCCCATCCTGGGCTATTTTAATGGCGCCGTATTCCTTGACGCGGGCAACATCTGGCTACTGGAGGAAGACGAGACTCGCCCGGGCGGAAAGCTGAAGTTTAAGAATTTCTTTAAAGAGTTGGCCTTGGGAACTGGCGTTGGATTGCGATTTGACATGTCTATGCTCGTGGTGAGGGCCGATCTTGGTATCGCCATTCATGCCCCTTACAAAACCACAAAGAGCGGTTACTTCAACATTCCCTCGTTTAAAGATGTCTGGTCCTTCCATCTGGCTATCGGTTATCCATTCTAGACGCTCGCTATGCTCGCAGTTTAGAGAGGGCTTTGATGCACTCAAGCTGGCATTAGGCGATAACCATTAGGCGACAGTAATTATACTTAAAACTTACAACTTAAAACTTACAACTCAAAAACAATATGAAACGTTTTTCATTGATTGCATTATTGCTGTTGGTTGCCTGTCAGTTGATGTCGGCCCAAATGCTCGTGGGTTCATATAACATCAGGCTGAAAATAGATAGTGACAGCGCCAAGGGCGAAGTGTGGTCCAAGCGTTGTCAGGTGATTTGCGACCAGGTCAACTTTATGTCTCCCGACATCTTTGGTACACAAGAGGTGTTGCATGTTCAGCTCATAGACATGCTTAAAGGGCTTGACGGCTATGACTACATCGGGGTGGGCCGTGACGACGGCAAGACCGGTGGTGAGTATGCAGCAGTTTTCTATAAGACCGATCGCCTGCGCTTGCTGGATCATGGGGACTTCTGGCTCAGCGAGACTCCTGACCGTCCTGGTTTGGGCTGGGATGCCGCTTGCATCCGCGTGTGCACATGGGGACGGTTTACGGGTCAGACGGCTACCGACGACGAGGCATTCTATTTCTTCAACCTCCACATGGATCACGTCGGTGTGGTGGCTCGCCGTGAAGCGGCCAAGCTCATCGTCAGAAAAGTGCGTGAGATTGCCCATGGCGCTCCTGTCATTATCACGGGTGACTTCAATGTGGACCAGAACGATGAGGTTTATACCATTTTCTCCGAATCAGGGCTCTTGAAGGATTCCTATGAGGCCTCACGCATGCGCTTTGCCGAGAATGGCACTTTTAACGATTTTGACATCAACATCCACACCGATAGCCGCATCGACCACGTGTTTGTCTCTCCCGACATTCAAGTGGATGCCTATGGCATCTTGACCAATAGCTATTGGGTACCCAATGCCGACTCTGGGCAGTTGCGCAAAGCGTCAAACGCACCTCAAGAGATTTCCTTCAGTACCTACACTCGCCGCCAGCCCTCGGACCATTATCCAGTCTTTGTTCGCCTCAAGTTTTGAGGATTAACATAATTAAGCAGCTTCTAATGGCATTATGTGGCAAAAAAGCACTACCTTTGCCAATTCATGCGATATAAGAAGAGATGATTAATCCGATTATAGACCAGACAGTCATTGAACGCTTGCGTGCCTTGATCAACGGTGTGCAGCGCATTGCCATTACTTGCCACAAGTCACCCGATGGCGATGCCCTGGGTTCGACCTTGGCACTGTGTCATGTGCTGCGGCGGCTGGGTAAGGACGCTGTCGTTGTCACACCCGACATGGCCCCCCGTGCACTGGAGTTTATTCCTGGTGTGCGTGACATTGTGGTGTTCACCAAACACGAGCAGCGGGCGCGCAATGTGTTGAGCCAAGCTCAACTCCTGTTCTGCCTTGATTTCAATGCCATTAAGCGCATCGACCGTTTGGCCGAACTCATTGAGCCGCTAAACATCAAGCGTGTGCTTATTGATCATCATCTGGATCCCGAGGACGACTTTGACCTGTCGATTTCATTCCCCGAGGCTTCATCAACTTGCGAACTGGTTTTCCGTGTCCTCATGCAGATGGGACTGTTGCGTTTCATGGACCGTCATGCCGCCAGTTGTCTTTACGTTGGTATGATGACCGACACCGGCGGTTTTGCATATAGCTGTGACAACCCTGAATTTTATGAGATCATGGCCTCGATCCTGCGTCGTCGCATCGACCGCATCACCCTCTATAACAAGGCGATGAATACCTTCAGTGCCGACAGCTTGCGACTTCAGGGTTATGCCATCAGCGAGAAGATGCAACTCTTTCCCGAGCAGGGAGCTTCGCTCATCGTTCTCTCCAAGGAAGAGCTTGAACGCTTCAACTACAATCGGGGCGATACCGAGACGCTGGTCAACAAGCCGCTTGCCATTCCCAATATCTACTGGAGCGTGTTCATGCGCGAGGATGATGACAAGATTAAAGTGTCTTGCCGTTCTCAGGGAGACTTTTCGGTGAGCGATATCTGTGCCCGTTATTTCAATGGCGGCGGACATGAGAACGCTGCCGGGGGCGACTTCTTTGGCAGTATTGATGAAGCCGTAGCACGTTTCCATCAGGTACTCGCCGACCTCTTTCCCGATGTAAATTCCACTGAACAATCAACACAACACAATACGACTATTGACAATCATGAATAAGATTTATCGCATTAGCATGCTTTTGGGGCTTTTTGCCATCACCGTGCTTACCGCCTGCAACAACGACCAGAGTTATGCCGACAGGCTCAACGACGAGCGCAATGCCGTCAATGCTTATTTGGCAAATCACAGGGTGGTCATGTCTGTTCCCAAAGATTCAGTTTTTGAAGTAGGACCTAATGCCCCCTTTTACCGTGTGGATGTTGACGGCAACGTCTATATGCAGGTGCTAGATGCCGGCGACCGCGCCAACGACAAAGTCAAGCCAGGCGAGCCCATCTACTTCCGCTATTCGCGTTACAACCTCGCCACCTGGTACGCCAGTGGCACTTGGACCGAGTATAGCGGCAACGAGAGCTCGATGGATGCTGTGTCATGCAGTTTCAAATATGGTGACTACAGCCTTCCCTCTACTTCCCAGTGGGGTTATGGCATCCAGTTCCCCTTGTTGTTCCTGGGTGTCGAGTGTGAGGTCAATCTCATCATCAAGTCCCAATATGGATTCACCAGTGAGATTTCTTACGTTTTGCCGTTTTTCTACCACATCCGCTACTATCATAGCATGATTTAGGCTCCAGGCTTTAGGGGGTGTTGCTGACAACTTAAAACTAAAAACTTAAAACTTAAAACTCAAAACTAAAAACTTAAAACTTAAAACTCAAAACATAATGTCCCTGATCAAATCAATTTCCGGAATCCGAGGCACCATCGGCGGTAAGGCCGGCGACGGACTTTCGCCTCTTGATATCGTTAAGTTCACATCGGCTTATGCCACCTTCATGCGTCGCTATTCGCCTGTCAAGTCCAATGTCATTGTCGTTGGCCGCGATGCCCGCCTGTCGGGACGCATGGTGCTCAATACCGTTGTGGGAGCACTCACCGGCATGGGCTTTGACGTTGTTAATATCGGCTTGGCGACCACGCCCACTACCGAGCTGGCCGTCATTGGCGAGCATGCCTGTGGCGGCATCATCATCACCGCCAGCCACAATCCGCGCCAGTGGAACGCGCTCAAGCTCCTCAACCACAACGGTGAGTTCCTCACCGATGCCGAGGGCAAGCAGGTATTGGCTCTGGCCGAGGCCGAGGACTTTGACTATGCCGACGTGGATCATCTGGGACGTGAGATGAAAAACTACACATGGCTGCGCCGCCACATCGACCAAGTCCTGGCGCTTGACCTCGTTGATGTCGATGCCATCCGCAAGGCCGACTTCACCGTTGCTGTCGATGCCGTCAACTCCGTTGGCGGAGTCGCCATACCCAAGCTCCTTGAGGCGCTGGGCGTGAAGCGCGTGGTGAAACTCTTCTGCGACGCCACGGGCGACTTTGGCCACACGCCGGAGCCCATTCCCGAAAACCTCACAGCCATCAGCGAGCGGATGGGGCAGGGTGGTATCGATGTCGGTTTTGTCGTCGATCCCGATGTGGACCGCCTGGCCATCGTCATGGAGAACGGCGAGTTCTTTGTCGAGGAATACACCCTTGTTGCTGTGGCCGACTACGTGTTGAGCCACACGCCTGGATCCACGGTGAGCAATCTGTCGTCATCACGCGCCTTGCGTGATGTGACCCTCAAGCATGGGTGCAGCTATACTGCTGCCGCCGTCGGCGAGGTCAACGTCACCACCGAGATGCGCCGCACGGGTGCAGTCATCGGAGGCGAGGGCAATGGCGGTGTCATCTATCCTGCCAGCCATTATGGACGTGACGCGCTCGTGGGTGTGGCACTTTTCCTGTCATTGCTGGCCCGCAGCGGCAAGACCGTGAGCCAGCTCAAGGCCACTTATCCCCAGTATAGTATCGCCAAGGACAAGCTCCAGCTTGATCCCTCTATGGACGTGGATGCCATCCTCAAGGCCGTTGAGCAACACTATCAAGGAGAGCGCGTGACCACCATCGACGGTGTGAAGATCGATTTTGAGGACGGTTGGGTTCACCTGCGCCGCAGCAACACCGAGCCCATCATCCGCATCTACAGCGAGGCCCGCACCATGGAGGAAGCCCGCCACCTGGCCGATGGCGTCAAAAACTTAATCCTGAAGAGCAATCCCTAACGGGTCTCACCTGAATTGCGCGATATAATCCTCTAGCTTGCACGTCAAGCCTAACTCCTGAGCCACCCGGCGCTTCTTGTTATAGACCGAGTGCACGTCATTATAGCCCATGCATGCCATGACGACTGTTGTAGGCAGGTCACAGCAGCATAAAGCCAGAAAGCGAACGTCGTCTTCTGCCAGTGTGTCATGTGCCTCCATTGTTTTGGAAATGATGCCCGAGCATGTGCTGTCGGCATAAGCATTAAGGCCTGCCCAGAACGACTTGTCAGGATGTTTCATGCTATACGCTTTCTTGAATAGTTCTCCGAATTTCTTCGGGTGTTGTGTGAATTGCTTCCAGTGCATCTCCACTAATTGGGTAAAAGTGTCGATCTGGTGATGAATTGTGGCCTTCAGATCCTCACTCATCGCTTCGTTATGCGCCAGCTGCGTCATGAGGTGGGCCCGATCGTCCTGCAGGCGCACAATAATGTCTTCGCTGGCCTTAAGTTGCGATCGGCGCTGAGCCAGTTTGCGTGAAGCGATCATCACAGCGATTGCCAGCAGGCACAGTGCCAATGCCGTGCTGAGCAGCGAGATTTGCCACTTCGTCTTATACCTCAGCACGTCATTTTTCAATGTCTCGTTGTCATATTTGGCTTCCGCATCACGCAACTGCCGCTGCATGTCGTTGGTTGACAAGGAGTCAGCGAGCATATCCGATTGTTCATAATAGAATTGATATGCACTGATGTCGCCACGGCTACGGGCGATTTCGGCTTGGCATCGGTCATATAACACCCGCAATCCATCCGACAACGGCTTTTCATTCAGTTGATTTAAGTAATAGGTGGCTGAATCTGGTTTATTTTGCTTGGCCAGAGTAAAGGCAGCTATCATTAAAAAATGATTGAATTCAGCGCTTGTCCTGTTGTTTAATTGAGACAGCGCTATATTCTTGACATATTCTATGTCATCATCATTTTTGTTAAATAATTTTAGATCGGCGATATATCTCAGATTCATCTGTTCGATATCATGTTCATGTAGTTGTCGAGCGAGATGATTTGATTGTTCGAGGTAACGAAGTGCACTATCTTTATCATATCTTATATATGAACTGCCAATAGCACTTTCGCATGACATGATGTAAAAGCTGTCTGGTAGTTGTTTGAAATAATACAAAGATTGTTTTAATAATCTGATGTCACTTGAATCAGCGACAATGTGGTCACGATTGATGTTGCCGAGTCGCAAATTGATATATCCCAGGTTAAAATAATCCTTGGGTGCTACAACGGCAGCGGCGCGTTTGTAGTACACAATGGCCTGTTCTGGCTCACCCAATTCTTCCATAACTGCCCCTTTATAGATATAGGTGCGGGTGAGCTTTTCCACTTCTTCATTATGGCGCTCGTAGTAGTCCAACGCCACATTGATCAGGCTATCACTCGTTGCGCGAATATAACATCGATAACGGGCTTGAGTCATTAACAAAGCATAGTAGGCAAGGTCACAATCCCGTCTCAACTGATTAGGTTTGATGGCAGCCAGCAATTCCAGAGCGTCGTTGGGCGCTTTACCCATCACACTATCGGCCGCGGCCAGTCGCATGTCATACTCATGCTTATTCGCGCACCCAACAACCAGCTGCAGCAAGACAGCAGATAGGATTATTAATAAGAAGAATATTCTTTTCATCAACAACAAAGGTAATCAAAATTTTGAATCATTTGTACCGAAAATGCCGTTTTCAAGGCTCGCCAAATTCCGTGTTACACTCTTATTACATTTTTATTTTTTACATAGCTGAAAATCAGCCATGTAAAAAACCGCATGTTACATCAAGAAACTTGCCTTTTCACAGCCTATGCACTAACTTTGTAAACACATTTTTTATAATATAAATGCTTATGAACCGTTTTATCACAATTTCTGTTTTACTGCTTTTTTCATTGCCACTTTTTGCGCGTGACGATGTACTAGCTGCCATTTCTTTAGAAAGAAAAGGAGGTTATCACTTTGATTTCCCTGTTCCTGCAGTGCAGCCTGATGTGTATTATGACGCTGACAATCAGGAAATCATTATTGTCGGGACAGGCAATCTGAGTTACTATGATGTGGAGATTGAGTCACTGACCACTTGGAATGTGTTGATCTCCACTCAGGTCGATGGCACATACGACATCTCTTCGCTCCCCAGCCATTTGAAGGTGAGCAGTATTTATATTAATTTTGCAGAAACGATTTTAAATAGTTGACTTATGAAAAAGATAATTTTATTGGCTCTGTTGGCTCTGCTGGGAATGTCCCAGGCAGCAGCCCAAGAATATGAATACGTCCCCTTCGTGCGCGAAGGGGTCAAGTGGGTGTATATTTATCATGAAAACTTTTACCCGGTTCCTAATACTGGTAAGTTGTTAAATCTGGAAATAAAGGGTGATACGGTCATCAACGGCAAGACCTACAAACTCATGCACAAATACTATGGTGATTCAATTAATACGAATAATGACACGGTGCCTGTTTGTTTACGTGAGGAGAACAAGGTTGTATATGCCTTCGTACCAAATGGGATTGTTTACAACGATTGTCCTGTTGGAAACCGCTTTAAATCCAGTGATGCTGATGCCATCAGGGAAGGCCGTGAATTCATTCTTTATGATTTCAATAATCCTATAGCCTTCGTTCGAGCCTTCTCTGATTCATTGGGCGCTAATTTTGAACATTTATACACAGACATCATTACGGTAGGCGAGCGTCAAGTTAAGCGATATGGTGAATATATCGAGGGTCTAGGAGCAATCGACATTATAGAGGGGATCGGCATGAGAGGCTCAAACACTTATCCTCTTTCCTGTTTCAATGTCATGTTGTATGGTTTACCGTATTGGGCTTTGATCAGTGTTATTGAGGATGGTGAAACCATTTTTGATTTAGAACTCGCACATAATGTGCCTGATGTCCCTTACGGCTACCATTATGTGCCGTTTGTCCGTGAGGGCGTTCAGTGGGTTTATTATTACAACAACCCTTTCATTAGGGAGGTCTTGGACATGGATGAGGGCATCCAGTACTATAGTTTTGAAATGAAAGGCGATGTGGTAATCGGTGATAAGCACTACAAACAGGTTTGCTTAACACATTACCTGGATGAAAACAACCAGGTTGTTGAGGGATTTATTCCCGTTTATCTGCGAGAGGAGGACAAGGTGGTTTATGCCGTCCAACCTGAAGGCATCAATTACCCTCAGTGCCCCGTTGGCATTGGTAAATGTGTCAGCGAGTCATTTGACCCCGTAATGGATGAATGCGAAGAATTCGTCCTTTATGATTTCAATGATCCTATCACACTCTATAGTGAAGAACTAGGCTCACCTGATTTCCAGTACAGAGCAACGGACTATGTAAACATTGGTCCTCATGTCAGCAAACGCCATCAATATAAAACACATTGGTACACCTCCGATAATGATTTTATCATTGAAGGTATCGGATTTGACAGCCCCACGAAAGGGACACCATTATTCTATTTCAATCTGGATATTACTGGACTACAAGTGGGCTATTTCTTGAGTCATGTCGTAGAGAATGGAGAGATTATATACAAGGGGGCGCATTATAAACAAAACCCATTTGACGGTATTAGCGAGGTGGCTGATGGGCAGACGATTAAGGCAGATGACAATTATTACGACCTGATGGGTCGTGCCGTGGGCAAGAATGTGCCGACAACGCCTGGCATCTACATCCACCAAGGCAAGAAAATCGTCATCCGTTGATCGACAGGCTGCCCATAGCTGAGTAATACGCATTTCCAGCCGTAGCCGCCCGCCGCGTGCAGGAGGCCACGGCTGAAGTGGTATGAATAGAAGCGGTGAGAAGCACACATTATAGAAACCTGACGGCCTGCCCACAACCCACGGGCAGGCCTTTTCTTCAAACTACTAATTGCGCGAATTCAACGAATTTTTATTTCGCTAAAAAATGATTGGAACCGTTCAATGCCTGGGAGACGCAAGATTTTGCGTCTCTACTGTGCCTCGAATAGATAATCGATGCGGCAGGGATTTTCAAACTACGAATTGCATAGATTTGACAAAGTCAATTTGACGAATTAAATCATTGGTGTCTGGGAAAGATTTTCAACATCGGCATAATTCACTAGATATGAATCGAATAAACGTTTCTGCTGCATCATGGGCTTGGCTTTTGCCTCGTAGAGGCAGGTCGGGTCGAAG
>CAMYUW010000020.1 GCA_947302275.1 uncultured Prevotellaceae bacterium | reverse complement strand
AGCCCATTCCCTGGAACCAACCCACGAGGAAGTTGAAAGCACCCATCAGGAAGACTGCGAGACCCTTGCGCTCGGGATGACCGATGGGATCAAGCATGGTGATGGGGACCATCATGAACAGCATGGCGATAGCCGACAGAATCAAACCCAGCGGCAAGAAGCGGCGTGCATTGCTGCGGTCGCTGATGCTGGCCATGACAAACTTGGAAAAACCGTAAGCCACAGCGTTCATTGCCAGGGCGGTTCCCAGCATGCCCTTGGTGAAACCGAAGGGCTCAAGCATAGGGATGGCCATGGAGAAATTCTTTCTCACCAGATAGAAACCGGCATATCCGATGAAGATGCCGATAAAGACTTGCCAACGCAGTCTCTTGTACTTGGCATCGGCCTCGGGGCCGGTCTGTTCCGGCTTATAGGCCGGGGGAGCTAAAAAACTTGCCATAATTTCTTTAAGTTTTTAGTTTTTAGTAGTTAGTTTTTAGATATTTATGTTATTTAGTTTATTCCGTTGGCACGGCGTGTAGCCTCGACGTCAAGAGCGTCGGCCAGGACGCTGATGGGATTTTCCACGGGCAGACCGGTTGACATCTCAATCTGCCACTTGCAGGTCTCACAATCGGTGGTGACGGCCTCGACCTTAGCATCCTCTATGAGTTTGAACAGGACGGAGCCGATAGCTTGCGAGCGCTCATAATTCTCCTTCTTAAAGCCGTAGGTGCCCGAGATGCCGCAGCATTCCTGTTCCAGTTCCACAAGATCCAGACCTGGAATCATGCGAAGTAGCATGATGCTGTAGAGTTGCCATCCCATGCGCTGCATGTGACAGGCAGTGTGATAGGCCATACGACGTTTATAGTCTTGCTTGAAGACTAGTTTTATTTTTTCCTCATCCACAAGTCGATAGATAAATCTAGTAGCAAGCGAAATGCTGTCATGCACGTCGGCATTGTCGATGTCAAGCATCGAGGGATACTCGTCACGCATGTTGAAGGTGCAGCTCGAACTGGTCGTCAACACAACGCGCTTGTCGCGCGTCACCGATTTGCGGATGTTGTCGATGTTGACACGAGCTTGGCGACGAGCCTGTTTGTATAGGCCGTTGGCGATCAGGGCTACACCACAGCACTGTTCCTTATCAAGCAGATGCACACCGTATCCCACAGCATTCAGCAACTTAACCAGATCCTGACCCAACTTGGGGAAATTGTAATTGACATAGCATCCATGGAAGTAGCTCACGTGGTGGGCATAAGCATCCTGCTCCTTGGCGGCATGGCGCTTGAACCAGGTGGTGAACTTCTGGCGGCTATAGGCAGGGAACGTGCGGTGTTTGTCAATGGCCATCACGCTGTCCATCACCAACTTAGTGGGCGAAAGGCCCAACGTGGCATTGGCAACGGGGGCCACCAAATTAGCCATTTTGCCCAGCAGGTCAGTGTTGGCAAGCATCGTGTCGCGCAATGTGGCGCGCTGACCCTCGGCGGCACGCATTCTTGCATGTTGGATGATGTCGGCGATATGTACACCGCTAGGACAAGCCACCTCACAGCGCTTGCAGTTGAGACAGAGTTTTAACGCCTTGTCAAAATAGGCGGGGTCCTTCAAGCGGTAGCGCTCCCCATCGGGGCCGGCCTGCTTGGGACCGGGATAGTCGGTAGTCACAGCGGCAACCGGGCAGACGGTAGTGCAGATACTGCACTTGGTACACTGCTCAAAGTTATGCTCGCTGAGGTTGCACGTTTGCATTCGTTCAGCCATAATATCCCTTTAAAAAATCATCAATCAAATCGTTATCTATCTATATCTAAACTATTAGTCGAAACATTTTTCGGCTATAGGTAACGCACAATTAAGGATGCGGTTATTTTTTCTCCCTGATGTGGTCGGCAGCAGCGATGGCCGTCAACAATGACACACCAGTACCGTCACCCATCTTCACGGCATCGTGTCCGCTCAAGACAGAACCGATGGCACGGAGGTTTTGAATGGGTTTGCCTTGCTTGAGGCAGCGCAGCTGGCTGTCGGTGGCCACACCGTAGCCAAAGTAGGCCTGAGGCTCCAACACGCCGAAGCGTGTCCACTTTTCGGGATCGGCGTCAGCATCCACGTCAACGCCAAGAACAGGCTCATACACACGTTCAAAATCGGCTTTCAGGCCGCGGCTGACAAACGAACCGGTTGCGAGAACAAAATCGTCGGCCTTCAACGGCATGTCGGCAAGTTTGGCGGTAGTAACACTCGTCAGGCGGTCGCCGTCAAAAGTACCGCTCACCGCAGTATCACCCGTCAGGTAAGTACCGCCCAGCATCTTGAAGTAGTGGCGCAACTGCGTCATCATCCTCATACCAGCCACCGAAGGGGGTAATGTGGCAACCAGTCGCAGCGGCTTATTGACCTTGGATTGCAGCAATTGGAAGTCGCTGCTGTCACTCTGGCCGAACACACTGGGCATCAGCACCATATCGGCATCACCGGCCAGGTTGTTAAACTGGTCGGCGACGCGTTGCAGAGCGTTATTGCTGACCAGGTGTTTGGCCAAGCTGGTGGCGCGCATCTCGCTGGGGCTACGGCGCAGAGCAGTGATATCGTCGGTTGTAAACTCGATCATATCCACTTCAAAGCCCAAATCCCGCAGGCCCTTAGCCAACATGGCGTTGGGCTGGTCGAAATAACCGCGGATGCACATCAGTGCCAATCGCTTGGCGGGCAATTGATTGAGGTTGTCAATACGCAAATGATCGCTCAGCGTGAGCCATGCGGGCTTTGCGACACCCATCGGCGTGATACGCCAGTGATTGGCATTGGCCGATCCGGTCATCTCGATTCCCGAATCGCTGAACAACAGCTTGACGCGTTCGGCAATTGATGCGATGCGGTCAGCGCCGATTTTGCGGTAAGGATGACTCTCGGGCAGGGATGCGATGGCCCCCAAAGGGTTCTCGACGGCCTTACCGTCAACGTATCCCAGCATTTCCATCGACCCGCCGTTGAACAACATGGTGCTTTGTCCGCTGGCCACAATGGTCACACGCTTGCCGCGCTTTGCCAGGGAAATACCACATGCCAGACCGCTCAGGCCTCCTCCGATGATAACGGTATCCATTTTCATTGCACGTCCTCCTTTCCTTCCATGTTGACTGCCAGATCAAGTCCGCACAAGCCCTCATAAATCGCAGAGGTCAGCTGTGCTTCACGCAGCGTATCGCCCCATGCCACAGGCCTCATACCCTTCCAACGCTCGTCGAGGAAAGCGGCAAGGTCCTCTTGGGCGCCCTTCACGTCGTGTCTGAACTCACCCATCAGGGAGGCAGCACGGCAAGAACAGAGCTTGCCCTGGCATGTGCCCATACCGACGCGGGTGCGACGGCGCAGGTTCACCAGGTTGTGAACGTGCAACTGGTGTACTGCATATTTGATTTCGCCCACGGTGACGCCTTCACACTCGCACACCAAAGCGTTGTCGATGTCATTATCTTTCTCGATGCGGGCAGCTAGAGAGCCGTGGCGGCCGATGGCGGCACGCTGACCGAAGCTGTAACGCTTGGTAGCGTCACGCTGGTCGGGAGCGCCTTCCTCCGATCCGGGGAGCGGCTGGGCTGCGGTGACACATGGAGCCGTATTGCCCAACTTGGCACAAACAGCATTAGTTGCGATCTCACCCATCAGGCGATAGGTCATCATCTTGCCACCCGTGATGGTGATAAAGCCCTCGATGCCGTCACGCTTGGCGTGATCCAGGCAAACGATGCCGCGGCTGATGCTGCGGCCGCTGGGGTCATCGTCGCTGGCAACCAGCGGACGGACACCGGCATAGGCACGGATGATGCGTGTGGTAGCCAGGGACGGAGCAATCTTCACGCCCTCCTTCAGCAAGACATCCACCTCCTCGCGGGTAACGCGCATGTCATCGACAGTCTCGATGGGGATACGGTCGCTGGTGGTGCCGATCACACACACCGTATCATCGGGCACAAGAATATCAGCGTTGGCCGGCTTGCGGCAACGGTTGATGACCATATTGTTCACGCGATGGCCGAAAATCAGCAACGCGCCACGCGCAGGAAACATCGAGATGTTGGCACCCGCCATCTGGGCAATGCGTTGTCCCCAGATGCCGGCAGCGTTGACCACCACGCGTCCGCGAACCTCTACGTGCTCGCCGTTTTGCTTGTTGAACAGTTTCAAGCCCTCGATTCGGTTCTGGTTCATCACGACACCCTCCACCTCATGGTAATTGAGCGTAACGGCTCCATGCAAGCGGGCGTCGAGCAGATTGGCCACAGTCAGACGGAAGGGGTCAATCGAAGCATCGGGCACGCGCACGGCCCCAATCAGCTCAGGGTTGACAGCGGGCTCGATGCGGCGGGCCTCAGCGGGCTCGATGACATCGGCACGGATGCCAGCACGCTGGCACGCCTCGACAAAGGTCTTCTGATATTCCAAATCATCCTCGGGCAAGGTGATGAACAAGCCATCGGTCTCCTCCACGCAGTGGCGGGCGATGCGACGCAGAATCATATTCTCGCTGATGCACTCGCTGGCGCTTTCACCGTCGGTCACGGCGTAACGCGCGCCGCTATGCATCAGGCCGTGGTTGCGGCCCGTCGCGCCTGTGCTATAGTCGTTGCGCTCCACGAGCAGCACGCTCAAGCCACGCAACGCGCAATCCCGCGCAGTGCCAGCACCAGTAGCACCGCCACCCACGATGATCACGTCATATTCTTTTTTATAAATGTCACTTGTTACCATAAACGATTGTTTCAAGGGTAGCAAAACCATTTAAGTATCTTAGTTTCGGTGCAAAGTTACAAAGCCTTTTTTGATTGACAAAATTATTTCGTATTATTTTTTGATTAGAAACATCGTTTAATTACATATATAATTGATAATTAGAAATTTAAATTGGTGGTTATTCTTGAATTTTATCAAAAACGGTTGTTTCGTTTTGCTTTATAATTGATTTCGTTTTTACTCTATAATGAAATTAACCAATATCCATTTTTGAACATTTTGTATTTCATTTTTCAAAAAATCGAAAGTTTTTTTGTTGATTTTTTGGTTCGTATTGGTCTTTTGATTACTTTTGCCGCATCAAAACGAAATCATCTAATCTACATTTTGATATGACCAAGGAAGAACGTCACGAGATCATCATGGAAGCGCTGATCAAACACGGATCGGTGCAGGTAAATGATTTGGTCTCTATGCTTAACGTGAGCGCCGTGACCATCCGAAAGGACCTCACCGAGCTGGAAAAGAGTGACAAGCTGCACCGCAGTCACGGCAAGGCTGTGCTGGTCAACCCCTACATTAACAACCGCTCGGTGAACGAGAAGGAAAAACTTGCTACCGACGAGAAACACGCGATCGGTCGCGAGGCGGCACGCTTGATCACACACAACGACAGCATCTGCATCGCCTCTGGAACAACAGTTCACGCACTGGCCCGTAACATCGTGCCCATCAACAAATTGACGGTCGTCTCAGCCTCACTTCCTGTGAGCAACATCCTATCCCAGCACGACAACATCGACATCTACCAGTTGGGCGGGGTGCTACGTCACAGCAGCCTGTCGGTTGTGGGCGAGTATGCTTCTCACATCCTTGAACAGTGTTCTTTCAGCAAACTTTATCTGGGAGTTGACGGAATCGACTTTGACTACGGCATCTCCACAACCGAGATGCGCGAGGCTGCGCTCAACCAGAAGATGATCGCCGCAGCCCAAAAGACCATCGTGCTGGCCGACAGCAGCAAATTCGGCCGAAGGGGTTTTGCCAAAATTGCCGATATCGACGCTGTTGACATCATCATCACCGACGCAGGCATCTCTCCCAAGGCCATCAAACGAATTGAGGACCTGGGCATTGAGCTCATCATCGCCCAGTAATTCCCCACACCTTAACACCACTACAGAACTTTAGGGCACGATATAGTCTTGTCCTAATTGTTCGGGAATCATATAGCAGTTGGCCCACCCCCTGCGGGCTGACTGCTATATCGTTAGCTATTTCCTTGATGTGATAACTGACAGTAATAGTTATTTTGAGTTTTTCTTTAATAAACATCAGTTCTGGTTAAATAATCATTATTTTTGCAAATTATAAAACCGTTTTGTCTAATTAATTGATAATCTGAGTCATGAAACGTATTTATATTTCCATCTGTTTTGTTGCAGCTCTGATCATGGCAAGCATCGTGCATGCGTCCCCTGTCAAGGTGACCGATGCCCGTTAAGTCGCCGATGTCAATACCCTCATCGACATTATATTAGCTAGATAGTCACAAGTCAGTTACAGATTGTTATTTCATAGAACTAACCTTGAAAAAGGGAGATTGAACGTGAGATTCCAGGTTATTGACGGACTCGGTGGGCAAAGGGGGCGTTGCTCCAAACGATGAGGTTGCCGCTGGCGGTATCGGCCTCAATGGTCATCACACCCAAGTCGGCGTTGTGCTGCATGAGGCGCTTCACCTCGTCGGCACCCATTACCATGCATGCCGTTGCCCAAGCATCAGCGTTCATGCAGTCGTTGGCTATGACGGTAACACTGAGCAGACTACCGACTCGGCTATCACCCGTACGGGGATCTATGATGTGTGAAATCCTGTTCCCGCCTTCTTCTCGCCACTTGCGGTAATTGCCGCTGGTAGCAACAGCGCCGCTATCAAGCGACAACGTCAAGGCACTGTCATGGCTCACGCCACCCGTCTCGCTCGTGGGCATATCCACCGACACCTGCCATGGTGTACCCCGCTTGTTCGTGCCGCAGGCCGCCACCTCGCCACCAATCTCGACCAGCCAGTTGCGGGCACCGTTACGGCTGAGCATGCGACCGATTTCATCGCAGGCCATTCCCTTGGCAATCGAGCTGAAATCCAGCATCAGGCGCGGGTCGCGTTTTACCAGCGTGTCGTTGTGGAGTTCCACCTTCTCCATCCCGACAAAAGCCAGGATACTATCAAGCTGTTTGCGGGAAGGCATTTTGCCACTCTTGTATCCAAAGCCCCATGCGTTGACCAGCGGCATGACAGTCGGATCAAACGCTCCCCCACTCTCGCGGTTTACTACCCTTGAGGCCTCTATCAACCTTTTTAGATAGGCATCGACCCGAGTCGAGGTGTTTTCATTGAGTGACGAAATGAGAGACGCCTTGTTATAAGGCGAGACACTGATATCCAAGTTATTGAAAATAAGCTGAATGCTATCGCCTAAATCCCTGTCGGCTTCGTAAGTGATGTGATACTCGGTAGTCCACACCACGCCCTCGTTGGTAAAAAAGCGCTTTCGGCCACGTGAGACAAACAGCATCACGACCGCAACAGCAAGGGCCAGCAAAACAAAGGCATATCGCTTATTCATCTTCACAACGCCCCCTCAAGTCTAAAGCCTAAAAAAGTTACTTCAGAAAATAAGTCAAATTGAAATACCAAGTACGATTCTTGGCAACGTTATCATCAAGCAACTTGGTATGGAACGTCTGACCTACCGAGAAGTTATAACCCACCTTGAGCTGCCAGCGTTCCATGAGTTCAACGCCAAAGCCCATATCCAAATAGACATTGACGGCAGGATAGGAATTCAGATTGCGATGGTTGCCGTAGGTCAGGAACGAGAATTGCGGTCCCACATAGACCATCGGCATGATCGTGTTTTCGAGTCCGTTCAAGCGGCGCCACTTGAGCTTGAGGTGCAAGGGGACGTCCAGGTAATGCATGGCAACGGTCTCATCGCCAAATCCCAGGGAGGACCACGCCTCACGGCTGCCATAATCCACCTTACCCTGCTTGAGGCTATAGAGCAAAGCGCCATCAACGCCAAAACCGACGCCAGAGAACACCATCTCGCCCGTCACACCCAACTGTGGACCCCACATGGTCTTGCTGGGCAGGATATCGGACTGCTTGAAATGAATTGTATTGATGTTGGCACCAGCGGTAATACCCCAACGCGAATAAGTCTGTGCCTGAATAGCCGTGGCAGTTAACACGACAATTGCAATCAGTAAATATATTTTTTTCATTTTAATTTGATAGTCGTTATTGATGATGGCGCAAAATTACAAAAAAAATTCCACATGGGACATATCCCTTCCCGATCACCTAGAACAGCACAGCAGCACTCAAGGTCCAGAAGCGGTCCTTGCCCTCTATCTTGTCGCCGTGATATTCACTGTCGATATAGTCCATGGCACGGGAAATGCCGATACCGTAGGTGCCGGTCAAGCGAATGCGGTTAAACAAATCCGCACCCAGGCCCACGTCCCACGACAGATAGGTCTTCTTGTTCTTGTAGTTGACGGGGCCATTCTCGCTGAACAGTATCGAGAAATCAGGACCCGTGAACACCATGGGAGCAAACACATGCCCCACTTTCGGCAAAGACAAGCGGTAACGGACATACACGGGAATGTCAATATAGTCACGCTTGAAGACCCGCTCGTTGTCGGTCAAGCGGTTATTGCGGTGAGTGTATAAGGCAGATGCCTCTAACCCAATGCCCAGAACAGGCATGTTCAAGTCCAGCAGCACGCCACCTGACCAGCCCACACGGTTATCGCTGTTGATGACATCGCGATCAAACTTGAGTTTCCCCAAGGTGAGACCACCACGGATGCCAAATCTTACCTGCGCAGAAGCAGGCTGCGAAACGGCCGTCATCATAACGACGGCAAGTAACAAGGAATAAAGAAATGTTCTTTTCATTGCGCTGATAATTAACAGACCCCAAAACTACACATATTTTTTTAATGCCCAGCCTGATTTAAGAGTTTTTTAGACTTTATCTCAGAATTGGGAATACAGGAACGGCTGTACCGTCGCACTGGCAAACTGCAGCACCAGCTGGATCAGCACAATAAATATCACCAGTTTGACCGCCCACGGGGAAGAGATGAACTTATCGCGCAGTAGATCCCAAATGCGGCGGGGCACAAAGTGCAACGCAAAGATAATCGCCAACATCAGGCACCAGGTCCAACGCTTCTCCAGGAACACGGGCAGATAAGCCCATTCAAAATCGGTAAAGATGCGGCTGATTACCTGACCAGCGACATGGAACGAGCTGGCACGGAAGAAAATCCACAAGAACGCCACCAAGCCGAATGTCATCAACCACGACACCGAGCGGGTGAACCGCGTGCTCTCAATCCTGTCGAGCCACGGCTTGCACAGCTTGTGCACACACAAGGCTATGCCATGCCCGGCACCCCACACGACAAAAGTCCATGCCGCGCCATGCCAGAGGCCGCCCAGCAACATGGTCACCATCAGGTTGAAGTGCTGGCGCACTTGACCCTTGCGGTTGCCGCCCAGGGGAATATAGACATAATCACGCAACCAGAACGACAACGTGATGTGCCAGCGGCGCCAGAATTCCGTGACATTGAGTGAGCGGTATGGATAGTCAAAGTTGATACCCAGATTAAAGCCCATGATACTGCTCAAGCCAATGGCCATGTCGCTGTAACCCGAGAAGTCACAATAGATCTGCATCGTGTAGCCCAACACAGCCATGAGCAACTCAAAGCCCGTATAACCCGTAGGATTACCAAAGGCTATATTGTTATACTGAGCGATATAGTCGGCAAACACCGCCTTCTTCAAGATGCCCAACATCACGAGCCACAATCCGCCATAGATCATCTCGCGCGTGGCAGGCTTGTTCTCCTGAAGCTGCGGCATGAAATCCCGCGCCCGCACGATGGGGCCAGCAACCAGGCAGGGGAAATAGGACAAGAAGAAGAGGTAATCAATATAGTCGTCGCTGGGCTGGATCTTACCTTTATAAACATCCACGACATAGCTGATTGTCCGGAACGTGTAGAACGAAATGCCCACAGGCAGAATCAGATCCAGAGGCTGGAAATTGCCTCCGACGAGGGATTCCAGATTGGACATCACAAAGTTGCTGTACTTGAAGAACAGCAACACGCTCAACGAGAGAACCAGAGAAACTGTGAGGGCAATTCGCCTCTCCAAGCGGTTCTTGCTTGAGTCGATGAACTGTGCTACCCACCAGTCGATAAAGGAAGTCGCCACCAGCAGCAGGAAAAACCACCCACTGGACTTGTAGAAAAAGAAAAGGCTGAAAGCGATGACAAAAGTCATCATCTTGACACGGCTCGACTTGATTGTTGCATAGATGGGCAGGAACACCAGGAACAACACCCAGAAGAATCCGCTGGTGAACAGCAACGGCTCGTCACGGTTGAAAGTGAACAGTGACAGCAGTTGGTTGAAGTCTATTGCGTTGAGTAACATCATTATGGTCAAACCGGGGGTTGATAGATTACAATTCGGGCAGCACGACTGATGGTCTCGCTGGGAGTATTGAGGCGGATGGGATAAGCACAACTGGTGTTCATCCACTTGATGACCCGATCCATCCACTTGTGAGCCGACGCGCGCGTGGGATGTGCCCCGTCACGGCTGCGATCAAACTTATCATTGGCACTCAAGTAGAAACAACCTTCGTCAACCTCCTGAGACAACAGGTCGTTGATTCCCGTATCCTCGTCCCAGTTAGGCGGGCCAATCCACACGTAAGGGATATCACCTATCTCGGCCAGCATTTTCTTCAAGTAGGGGCGTCGCGCTTTCTTGATGTCGGGGACATACAACTCGTTGGCGCCCAGACAGACCATTATATAATCAGGGTGATACGTTTTCTTGAGTTCAGTCAACCGTGCCGTTTGACCCCAACACAGGGTGGAACTGCTGTACCAGATGACCTCGATGAGCCTGTGACCGCTCTTGTCGCAGTAGGCGGCCAGACGCGGTGCAAGCCCCTCCAGCATCGAGTCGCCGATGAAGAGGATGGTCTTGGCTGTGGTATCCATCGGGGCACGCCAGCCTTTGGGATGACGGCCATTGGGCAAGCGGCCGTGTTCGTCGAGGCTATCGGTTTTGGCCGGTTTCTCGCTCTTGGGCTCAGCTTCTACATCTTGTGCAAAAGAGGCGGTCTTGATTTCGACACCTCCTATCTTGAAGCCCTCAGGCCAGAACGAGAGGACAGCAAAAAAGCAAAGTGCGGCCAGCAGCAGGGCCCATAGCCCCCAGTACGGTTTATTCATGAGGTTTTTTATCGTGTGGTATTCATATCGTGGAGGGCGGCTCTCTTGTTTGGTCCAACAGAACCGTCCCCCACTCTAGTCAATGTTTCAGATTATTTCAGCAGTTCGATGCCCAAGCCAGGACGGTCATGCAGGGTAATCTTGCCATTCTCGACGGTCATACCCGTGAAGCGGTCGTTGGCGATAAGCAGGTTGCCGTCCAGATCGGCATAGTCCACAACAGGCGACAGGTTGGCAGCAGCGGTCACAGCACAAGAGGTCTCGGTCATGCAGCCGATCATCACCTTCATGTCAAGGGCACGTGCCAGTGTCACCATCTTGTGGGCCTCATACAGGCCGGTGCTCTTCATCAGCTTGATGTTGATGCCGTCATACACGCCCTTGAACCTGACGATGTCGGGCAGGCGCTGGAAGGCCTCGTCGGCGATGATGGGCAGCGGCGAGCGCTCACGCAGCCATGCCGTCTCGTCGATCCACGTCTTATCGAACGGCTGCTCGACGAAAATACAGTTGTGATCCTTGAGCCAATGGCACATCTCGAGGGCATACTCCTTGTCGTTCCAGCCCTGGTTGCAATCGACGCAGATGGGCACGTCGGGCATCATCTCGTTGATGATGTTGATTGTTGCCTGGTCTTGATCCAGACCCATCTTTGCCTTGATGAGCTTGTAGGGGCGTGCCTCTTCTACCTTCTGGCGAACGACCTCGGGAGTGTCGATACCGATGGTGAAACTGGTCACGGGAGTGTTGGCGGGATTGTAACCCCAAATCTTATACCATGGCTGGCCCATGATCTTACCCAGCAAGTCGTGCAGGGCAATATCGATACTAGCCTTGGCAGCACGGTTATTCTCATCTACTTTGTCAACATAAGTAAGAATATCCTCGATGCAGAAGGGATCCTTGAACTGTTCAAGATCGAGTTTGTTCAAGAAAGTGGTCACGCTCTCGACGCTCTCGCCCAGGTAAGGGGGCATCGAAGCTTCGCCATAACCCGTGATACCCTCATATTCCAGTTTCACTTGAACGTCGGGCGTCGTCGTGCGGCTATAGCGTGCCAAGTTGAACGCATGGCGCAACTTCAACTCATAGGGGAAGAACGACAGCTTCAACTTGCCCGTCTTGGCGATCTGATTCACACGAGGCACCTTGCGGCCACTTTTCTTTTTTGTTACACGCTCCACAGCGTCAATCGACACGGGCGAGGCGGCAGCAATTGCCGTCAGACCCATTCCTGCAATAAATTTCCTTCGATCCATAATATATATAAATTTTGGTCTATTCCTATTTCATAAAAACCTAAAGCCTAAAAGAACCATGGATGGTTCTTCAGAGCGATAATGCCCTTGGTTCCCACCATGCCCCGGATGCGGCTGGCACTCAGCGGCGAATACAGGTAGGGATAATCACTGGATGTAGGATCCAGACTGTTGATTTTCACCTGACCCGAGCAGTGGATATACTTGCCGTTGCGCAGGTAGAGGCCCACATGAGTCACTCGGCCCGTTTTCTCGTTACCGAAAAACAGCAGGTCGCCTGTCTCATACTGGTGCCAGTCGGTACCTTTCTTCATGATCTTACCGGTTAACGCCTGTTGGGAAGCGTCACGTTGCAAAATGATGCCGTTGCTCAGGTAGCACACCTTAGTCAGGCCCGAACAGTCGGTCACCTTGGTCGTGGTTCCGCCCCACAAGTAACCAGAGCCCATCATGCGGCGGGCAGTCTTCTCGATCTGGTCAGCGCTGAAGCTCTGTTGGCTCCACTGCGACAATTCAGCCACATCGGCGGCTTCGACCCACCCCACTCTACCGTCGGGCGTAGCCAGTTTAAGCCATTTGCCCTGGGCTGTCTTGTATTCAAGGATGTTGCCCATGACCAGGTCGCTCACGGTCTCGTCGCCGTTGGCCTCGGTCACCAGACGCGAATCATAGGCAGTGACGATATAGCGCTTGGTCTTGCGCCACGCCTTCATCTGGCTTTCGGTCTTAAATGCAAGAGAAGTCTCGGGGACATAGGCGATGTAATCATCAGCCATCTGCACACGGTACCAGTCATCCGACTTCTGTAACACCTTCACAGGAGAGCCCATAATGCCCTGAGTGGCCATTTCGGCACTGTGCTTAGGTTCGGTGCGCAATGTGGCAATACTCAGTTTCACCAACGCCCACTTCTTGGCTGCGGGAATGCCGTCTTCAAGAACGGTGATTTTGTCGGTATATCGATAGCCACCCTTCAGCATCGCAGCCTGGATGGCTTTTTTCTGGGCTTGGGTGCCCACAGTACCTGAGATTACCCATTTACCACCTTGTTGTGTGGCTGTCACATCCCACACGGCAGTACGCTTGTCAGGAGCAATACGTGCCTTCAAGTCGGCCAAGGCCTCAACAGGTGTCGCAGCCCATGCGACTACACTGCTCACAGCCACTACCAACGCAAATAAAATTAATCTAATCTTCATATCCTTATCAGTTTTCACTCAAAACCTTAAAATTTAATAGCCTTAATCGAATTGACTTTCAGATGGCTGTCCCACTTGTCATAGAAGAGGTTACCCTTTCTCCACTCCACCTCACCGGGCTGGAAATCGACGGTCTCGCTGCGGATAAAGGTCTTGGCGGGGCTGAGCACGTCGCCCACACCCTCGTTGGTGGCCATGCGGTACAGGTCGATACCCGTGGCATAATAGTCGTTCAAAGCGGTACCCACAGCGCTGCGGCCGAATGACGGGTCGGTAGGTATCCAACCGATGCCCTCAAAGTAAGTCTCACACCAGTCATGCCAATTGATCTCATCAGGATGCAACATCCAGCCACTCTCCCAGCGAGCGGGAATTCCCAACGAACGGGCCAATGTAATGTACAGCAGGCCCACCTGACCGCAGTCACCATGATGATTCTCAATCACATACTGCGGGATATTGGCCAGCGTGCTATATTCACGTGCTCCGGCCCATGGCAGGTTATAGCCAATCCACTCATATATCTTGGCAGCCTGGAGAACAGGGTTGGTCTCGTCGCCTACAATCTTGCGGGCCAGGGCGCGCATCTCATCGGTGATGATGACATGGCGCGGCTCATCGCCCGTGAAGCGCTTGTATTCCTCACTATTGGTGTTATACGGTTCCAGCATCGCAATCAGGTCTTGCTGACAGTAATGACGCTCGCCCACGTCGTAGGAGAAAGTGTATTCAAAGTGGGTGGGCTTGCCTTTCTCGGCCACGGCCTCCATATATACGGTGTGGTGCTTGCTGCCCTCGCTGTAAGTTACGGGACGGTTGCTGCTCTCCAAACGAATGTTCTTTTGACGCAGGTTCTCGTAGGGGAACGGCATCCACACGCGCAACGTCTCTCCTGCAGGAATGGCGTCGGCATTGACATCAAGTGTGAAAGTGATGTTCACATGACGCCAGTCACGCACGTTATTCTTGTCGGCGGGAGTGCGCATCGCTTCAAGGTAATACTTGTGGCGAGTGAGGAAACTCTCATGATTGTCGGCTGCGTTCTGCGCGGCAAATTCCTTACCCAGCAGCCACAGGTTACCCACGCTCTTGCGGAACCACATCTCCTTGCCGTCGATGTTCATCACCTCCAGCGCACGGGTGCGCTTCCAGTTCTCGATTTGGGCATCGGTGGCCTCGGGCATCTTTTCACGGATTTTCTTGATGCCCTCCGCGGGGGTGATGCGGAAGTCGGTGCGGATGCGCTGCATGATCGTACGCAACGAGTCGATGCGCACGGCATCGGCCTGGCGCACCTTCTTGGGCAGAGACTTCATCACTTTCTCAGCACGGGCGAACTCACCCTGAGCGATCAGCTCATCGACCTGAGCCTGCCAGTCTGGGGTCACAGCCATAGCGGTAAAGGCCAATGCACTGACAACCAGCGACAACAATTGCTTTTTACCTTTCATCTTACCTTATTATTTGTTTTAACGAGCAAATTTACGGCAATTATTTGGAACCCCAAAAATACGGGCCAAATAATTATTAACAATGACACAAATGAAAGTCAGCGGGGGAACTCCAGCATGAAGGTGGTGTGGAAACTTCCACGCGGCTCGTCGAGCAGCGACATCATGCCACCTTGCAGGGCAAGCAAGCGGCGGCTCAAGGACAAGCCGATGCCGTTGCCCTTACGCTTGGTTGTGAAAAATGGGATAAAGATAGAAGAACGGGCGTCAGCAGGGATGATGTCGCCGTCGTTGCTGATATACAACAGCACCTTGCCATCGGCCCCGCGTGCGCATTCCACGCCCTGGGTCTTTGCACCAGCCTCTAACGCATTCTTGATGAGGTTGATGAGAATCTGGCGCAAAAGGTTCGGGTCGGTCTTGATGATAATCTCTCCTGTGAGTTGATTCTTCCAGTTGACCTCGGAATACAGTTGTTCCACGTCTTTGACAGCAGCCACCAGGTCGATAGGCTGTGGAACGGGTTTCTGGAGTTCGGAATACTTGCGGTAACCGTCCACAAACGAGTTGAGGTGGTTCACCGTATTATGAATGGCAGTGATGCCCTCTTCCAAATCTGAATCCTTGACCGCAGGATGGTTAAGCATCGACTGACTGATACTGGCGATGGGTGCTGTGGCGTTCATGATTTCGTGGGTGAGCACACGGGTAAGTTTCTCCCAGGATTCCACCTCGCCCAGATTGACCTGCTCACGGATGTGTTCGCCCAACTGGTTAAGTGTTTCCTGCAAGGCACGCTCGCCACTGAACAGATGCCGTGTGGGCAGGCGGAAAGTGAAATCCCGGTTGCGGATAGCCTCCTGCATCAGTTGAGCCCTACGGGCCAGCATCCGCTGGTGACGCCACTGCCACAATGCCAGCGCGACCAGTATCGCGATCACCACTATCCACGCTGTCTGGCTCATTGCAACTTTTTCATCTTGTTGTACAACGTCTGGCGAGTAATCCCCAACACCTCGGCAGCCTTTGTCAGGTTGCCATGGAAACGGTCGATGGCTTTGCGGATGTGTTCTGCCTCCACCTCATCGAGTGTGGCCACATCATCGGTCGCATCCAGCACATCTTTCAACTTGCGGACCAGTTCATCGTTATCCCATGGCTTGGTAATGAAGTCGGCAGCGCCCCGTTTGAGACCGCGCACAGCCAGCTGCACGTCAGCATAGGCAGTAATGAGCACCACAGGAATCTCAGGATGATGTTTACGGATGGCCTGCAGCCACAACAATCCGTCCTGGCCACTATTCACGCCCAACGTGAAATTCATATCCAGCAGGATGATGTCTACCTGCTCCTGCCCCAGCAGCGAGATGACCGTATCGGGCGATGTCAATGTCATCACCCGTTCAAACGTGCCTGAAAGGCAATACTTCAAAGCCGTAAGTATCGCATCATTGTCATCGATGACCAGTATTGTACCATAGTTTTGCATAACGGCAGCGAAGTTACAAACAATTCTCCGAAAGCGACCCACTATTTGGCCAGAATCTTCATTTTTTTCTGTTGGGCGATTCGGCAAATCGTAAAAAAATTTGACACAAAAGTGTAAAAGAATTAGACAATTTGCAGAAAAGTGCAAACATGATTGGCCCGATTCTTCACACTGCACCTATATTTGCAATGCATGAGATTTTCACCTTTAGACCAAATGATGAAAATTGAGGCCTCCTCTTTTCCACCAAAATGAACCAGACCATCAATCTATTTAAAACTATAACCGCAATGAAAAAATTATCACTGATTCTACTAACGGCTCTTGCGGCACTCAGCATGAATGCCGCGAACATTGACCGCGACAATGCCCAAATCAAGGCATCCGAGTTTCTGAAAACCCATTCCCATGGCAAATTCATGGTCCATGGCAACTGTGAGCTCCAGCTCGTTCACGCCCAGATGTCATCGACAACTGATGACCTTGCCAACTTCTACGTTTTCAACACCAGCGACGGCGCCAGTTTTGTCATCGTGGCGGGAGACGACCGCGCACAGGGCATCCTCGCCTATGGCGAAGGGAACCTGAACATGAGCAACCTGCCCGATGGCATGAAATGGATTCTGGAGTGCTATGATGCCGAAATGGAATACCTGCACGCCAACCCCGAAGCTGAGATTCCTCATACGATGACCTCACGTGACCTCTATGTCGAGCCTATGCTCACCTGCACATGGAGTCAGAATGAGCCCTACTGGAACAAGTGCCCGGTGATGAATGGCAGCAGGAGTGCTACCGGCTGTGGTGCAACGGCGCTATCACAGCTGATGTATTACTGGAAATATCCAAGTGAGGCACCCGAATTGCCTGGCTATGTCACCCGTGCCATGCAGTATGAGATGCCTGCCCTGCCCTCGGTCACCCTAGATTGGGACAATATGCTCGATACATATCGCAATGTGCAATACACCAAAGAGCAGGGTGATGCCGTGGCAACGCTCATGCTCTATTGCGGACAGGCCTGCTACATGGACTATTCACCACAGGCCAGCGATGCCCGCAACATGGAGTACATGGCGACAGCCTTGATGACCTTCGGGTATAAGGCGTCATTCCTCATCAGGGATGACTATGAGACGGATGACTGGGAGCAAATCATGCGACAGGAGATGGAGGAAGGCCGTCCCATCCTGTATCACGGCATGGACAGCAATGGCAGCGGCGGACACGTGTTTGTCCTTGACGGATATGACAACGGCAACTATCACATCAACTGGGGCTGGGAAGGCAACGGTGACGGCTTCTTTGCACTCGATGAATTTGTCGTGGGCAACTACAGTTTCACTGCAGGACAGGAGATGACTTGCCTGATTGAGCCCACCTGGAGCACCGAGCCCATCACAGCCTATGACGTCGAAGTGGGTGATATCTATTACCGCATCGAGGACGGAGAAGCCATTGTCGTCAATAAAGACTCCCGCTTCAACTCCTACAGCGGCGACGTGGTCATTCCCGAGCAGATCACGGTTGGCGGCTCAACCATCGAGGTGACCAAGATCGCTAACAGCGCCTTCCGCAACTGTCATGACCTCACGTCGGTAACCATCCCCAATTCGGTCAAGGTCATCGGCAATAGCGCTTTCCTATATTGCACCAGCCTGAGCCAAGTGAACATGAGCAATCAAGTCACCATCATCGGTCCAAACGCGTTTGCCAATTGTGCGTCCTTGACCAGCATTACCCTGCCACCGACCGTCACTGAAATCCAGACTTCGGCCTTTGAATGCTGCGATAACCTGGTCACTGTCAAGACCTCCAGCCCGTCATTGTTCTTGGGCCACTTTGCCTTCATGCAGTGCTATAAGCTCAGGAGCATCACCTTTGGCAGCGGGGACCTGAATATTGACAAATACGCTTTCTATAGTTGCACAGCATTGCCAAAACTCACTTTTGGCGATGGAGAGACACACATCGGCGAGTGGGCGTTCTACAACTGCTCCAACCTGGTATCAGTCATTTTTGGCAATGGTCCCAAGACCATTGACTACGCTGCCTTTGCCTACTGCGACAGACTGTCCCGCCTCAATTTCGGCACAGGGGAACTCAGCTTTGGTTCCTATTGTTTCTACAACACGGTTCTTACAAATGTGAACATACAAGATGTGAAGAGCTGGTGTGAAGCAGAATTTATCGATAACACATCCAATCCGCTGGCCATATCCCATCAACTCTATATCAACGGAGAGGCAGTGACCGATCTCATCGCCGGTGATGATGTGGAATTAGTCAACAAGTATGCGTTCAATGGTTGCTCAACGCTCAAGAGTGTTACTCTGGGCAAGAACGTCAAGACGATCGACGCCATGGCATTCAATGGTTGCTCTGCAATCAATTCTGTAACTTGCCTATCACTCACGCCACCCGACCTCAAGAAGAAGAACAGCTTTACCACCACCGTTTATAACAACGGAACACTATACGTGCCCGCCAGATCTCTTGAAGCCTACCAGACCACTGCTTACTGGAGCTCGTTTGCCAATATTGTCGGCATCGACACCGGTGACGTCTTGGGCGACGTGAATGGCGACGGAGCAGTTGGCATTGATGATGTCACGTTCCTGATTGATATGCTCTTGACTGGTTCTGCCGGCAACAATGCAGATGTAAACGGCGATGGTCAAGTCGGCATTGAAGATGTCACAGCCCTCATCGACATGCTGCTCTGTGGCGCTTGAGTGTAAAAAAAATAGACACTATTGTGTAAAAAATTTAGACAATCGCCATTTTTTGAAGAAAAAAATTTGACACAGTACTTGGATATATTCTAATTTTGAACCAGGGAATCATCCCTGCCGTCTCAATCAGGCAAAGTCAGGAACCTCGGCTTTATGATTGGTAAGGGTAATAGTTCAACAATAAAAGGAGTCAAAGATAATAGAGATTAAGTTAAGCAAAATGGTAATGCAAAGAATAGGCATTCACATGCGCCCCGGGTTCCTGACAATGTCTGATATATAAAATAGATTAAAGCGTCACAATAGAATAATAAGAATTGTAAATGAATTGGTTAATAAGAAAATGTGAGTATTTCAATTAAGTGCTAAAAACTTTATCTAAACCCATGACGTGCCGCAAATGCGGGAACACACATTAAAAGAAGCTGCATTGCGTAGGAAACATCTTTTTTAAAACATAGCCGGATCACTTGTTTGTTCTCCGGCTATGCTTTTTTATGTAAATGACCCATACGATTAAAAATGTAGGTATTGATAAGAGCTGATGCCGCGACTTCACTTGACAGCGCTGCCCAGCAGTTGGTCAATGATAGCTGTCACATCGGCAATGGTTACCAGACCGTCACCATTGACATCTGCCGGCTTGCCATTAATGGTAATGCTGCCGTCCAGCAGGCCGTCTATAATTCCTGTGACATCACTGATACTCATCAAGCCATCGGCATTGATGTCCCCGATAAGGACAAGGCCCTGTGAACTGGGCATGTTATCGGCATTGCCAACCGACATAGCAGCAACATTCACTCCGGATGGTTCATTGATGCCTGCAGGCGACACATGCAGTGGATTATCATTGTCCTGATTCTGATATACTGGTGTTGTAGTGGACGGATCCGTGTCAGGGTACCCACCCCTGGCTTGAGACATCAACATGATGCTGCTTTGATTCAGGTCAGCAACCTGTGCATAGGAATAGCCTGATGTCATCTCATCAAAGGCATTGGGATCAATTGGACGGCGAACCCTGCCCCCATGACCAGTAGGGTCAAAAACATGGCCATTGACAACCACTTTCTTGACGCCCTGGAAGGTCGCACCGGATGATGCAGTGGGAGTCGTAGATGCTTGGGCCGACTGAGTAGCGCCCACACTTGTTGACGTAACCACACGACTATTGGACCTCAGATCACGCTCTAACTGAGTGGAATCGGACGATGCTTCGGTTGCCATCATCAGCAAGCTCGAGCACCCGCATAAAATTAGAAATAGATACTTTTTCATTACCTGAACAATTTAAGAGTTAATAAAAGAGCTTTTTTCCCAGTAGAAAAGCAAAAAAATGCTTCAAAAATCCATCTGGACCATAAATAATCCACAAATATACTCAAACAATATTTAAAAATACCATTTATAACGATTTTAACACAAATTTAACATTTAGCTTCTTTTTTTCGGTATGCTCGTCCAGCGAGCGGTTTTGACTAGGATAAATCGCCATAGTGTCAAATAATTAGACAAAAAAACCATTTTTTGAGCCAATCCTTCATTTTTCCTTGAAATAAATTTGACCACACTCTGCTTCATTTCTATATTTGTACTCGATTTCAGGGCTATCCTGCAAGAATCCTCATGAGAGAGACGCTCAATAATATCATCTACATGGCACGGCGCTTCAAAATAGCGACCGTGCTCAACATGCTTGGACTGATTGTGGCTTTCTCCACATTCTACATGCTCATGACCCAAATCATCTACCAGCGGACCTATAACCATGAGGTGAAAGACTATGAACGGATATACCTCATGGTGACCAATCAGGCATATCAGGAGTGGGATTACAGTGAGCATGTGTGCCGCCCCTTTGCCGACGCTTTGCAGCATCTGCCACAGGTTGTCGAGTCCTATTCGCTGGTCAGGAATGACGACGTGTTTACGTTATCTTTTAAAAAGGAAGATAACAGCATAGCCGATTATCAGTTCAACACGGGTAATAATACCGTCGTCAGCGCATTGGGCAGTAAATGCCTGGATGGAAACATTGAATGGACCGATAATGATTCTGAGGGAATCATTATCCCTGCCAGCGTCGCCATCGATTACTTCGGCACCACCCAAGCCGCCGGTAAGACGATGAACTATGTAGTAGAAAGGGAAAATGAAACAGAGCCCTTACAGGTGCGTGGCGTGTATGAGGATTTCCCCAAAAACAGCGAGCTGGCTAACTGCATCTACAAGAGTAACGGGACCTACGACATCATGATTTTCATGTACAGTTACAAGTGCTACGTCAAGTTCAAGGCCCCTTGCGACAGTACAGAACTATATGCCGACCAGTTAAAGCAGGCCATCATCGATGACATCAACCATCAGATCCGCGATGATGACAAGTTAAAGCAGGATATCCTGAATGAGATGAAAAACCTGCGCATCAAGTTCATACCTCTTGGAGAATGCTACTTTGAACACAGCATTTTCTCTACAGCCCAGAGAGGCTACAAAAGCATGTTCTATATTCTGGAACTGGCTAGTTTGCTGGCCCTCATCATCGCCGCCATCAACTTCCTGAACTTCACCCTTGCCGAGAGCCCCATGCGGGTGCGCGGGCTCAACACCCGCCTCGTCCTGGGGGCATCTCGTCACTCGCTTCGTCTCGGACTTTGCGCCGAGTGTGTCATTATATCCATCATCGCATGCCTGCTCGCATTGGCCTTTTGCCACATGCTCACACATGATCCTGCATGCAGTAGCCTGATGGATGGAGACGTTTCACTGAAAGGGCATCCTGGATTGGTATTGATTACATTGCTTATTGCCGTGATAGTGGGAGTGGCGGCAGGTGCCTACCCCGCCATCTTTGCCACTTCATTCCAGCCGGCAACTGCACTCAAGGGCTCATTCGGACTTACTCCCAGGGGAATCACCCTGCGTAGGGCACTGATGGCCGTGCAGCTGTTTATCTCCCTGTTCATGGTCACCTACTTGGGCATCCTGCTCTTGCAGAGCCATTACATTTTCAACGCCGATTACGGTTTCAGCAAGGACCAAATTCTGGTCACGCAGGCAATCACCGATAGCCAGACCAAAGATCAACTGAGACAGAAGCTGATGGCTGTTCCAGGCATAGAGAACGTCTCGTTCTCGACGTCGTTATTGGGCACCATCGATTCCCACTACCTCATCGATACCGAACTCAAGGGGCACCAGTTCAGCTATAACTTCCTGTGGACTGACCATCGGTTCATGTCCACAATGGGCATCAAGGTGGTTGAGGGACGCGACTTTGAACCAAGCGATACCGCTGTCGCCATCATCAATCAAGCGGCCCGCAAACAGTGGGAATGGATAGAATTGGGTGACAGGATTTCCAATACCGCCGAGAACGTGAACACTGATAGCGTCAAAATTATCGGGGTATGTCAAGACGTTCGTTATGGCACGATGCGCACCATCAACAACCAGCCTTATTGTTTCATCATTAAGAACGATGACTTTTGCGACTATGTGAACGTGCGTGTCGCTCAAGACGCTGACATGCAGGAGACCAAGCGTCTAGCCGACCAAGTGAACAAAAAGTTCTTTGACGGCAACAGCAAGCCGTTTGTACCATACGACAAATCGTTTGAAGAAACCTATAACAGCGAATTCCGGTTCTTCCGTCTCATCACCATCATTTCCATCATTTTCCTGTTAATCAACCTGATCGGGGTTTTCTGCATTTCGATGTTTGAGACCGAATATCGGCGCAAAGAAATAGGCATACGCAAGGTGGCTGGCGCCACAACCTGTGAGATCATCTGGATGCTGTGCAAGCGTTACTCATGGCTAATCCTGATCAGCTTCGCAGTATCGTTGCCTGTCGCTATGTATTTCGGATGGCGCACGCTGGAATACTTTGCCGACCGCACCCACAACTATTGGTGGATACCCTTGCTGGCATTGCTCGCCGTGGGTGGCGTGACCCTTACCACCGTGGTGCTCCAGAGCTGGAGAGCCGCCAGAATGAATCCTGTCAACAGCATCAAAAACGAATAACAGATAATAATGTCAACTGACGCTATGATACAGATAAGAGATTTAAAGAAAGTTTTCCGCTACAAGGAAGGCTACACCGTCGCACTGGGCGGTATCAACCTGGATGTCAGCCTGGGTGAGTTCATTGCCATCATGGGGCCATCGGGGTGCGGCAAGACCACTTTGCTCAACATCATCGGATTGCTCGATAATCCCAGCGAGGGCAGCTATCTGCTGGCAGGCATGGAAGTCGCCCACCTCAAGGAGAGCCAGCGTTCAGCCCTGCGCAAGGGGCGCATCGGCTTCATCTTCCAGAGCTTCAACCTCATCGATGAGCTCACAGTCGAGCAGAATGTGGAACTGCCGCTCAAATACATGGGCATCTCGGCCGACATGCGTGCCAAGAAAGTGGCCGAAGCACTGCGCCGCATGAATATATCTCATCGGGCCAAGCACTACCCCGACCAACTTTCAGGTGGTCAGCAGCAGCGCGTAGCCATTGCCCGAGCCGTGGTGACCGAACCCGAGATCATTCTCGCAGATGAGCCCACCGGCAACCTGGACTCGAAAAACGGCAAGGAAGTAATGGACTTGCTGGCCGAGCTCAACGACGACGGAACCACCATCGTGATGGTGACCCACTCACAGCGCGACGCTTCCTACGCTCACCGCATCGTCAACATGCTCGACGGCTTCCTGGTCGAGAGAACAGAGTTATAGCTAAGATTTAAGCTATTAGCAATAGGCATGACCGAAGCCATTCATCACATACTCTTCACGATACGCCGATTCAGGACGTCAACAGCGCTGAACATCGCAGGGCTATTGCTCGCCTTTGTCGTGTGCTATCTGATGTTGACCCAGGTCGTTTTTCTCAGGGGATATAACCACGGCATCAAGGATCACAAGCGAATCTATCGGCTCGAGAGCAATCTCTTTGCCGCTCAAGACCTGGAATGGAGCAGTGGCACCTGCCGATTCATGGCTGAAGATTTGGCTGCAATGCCACAGGTCGAGGGAGTGACCATGACACACTATTCATGGAATCCTGTCATGACGAAGTTCAAGCAAGGCGATAAAGAGATTGATTATCCTTGCCTGACCATCAACGACACGGGGGTGAGCAACCTGACCGACCAAGTGATAGATGGCAGTATCGAATGGACCGATAACGACCATGAGGGCGTCATCATTCCTGCCAGCATCGCCAAGCAATACTTCGGCACGACACACGCCGCCGGTAAAACAATGATCCAAATCACGCGCGACAGCACCATGGAGATAACGGTGAGGGGTGTCTATAAGGATTTCCCTAACAATTGCACTCCCCGCAACTATATCATGACGAATGTGGGAGACCTCTATGCCGACACAACGGGCAACTGGCGTTTCACCTGTTTGGTCAAGTTCAAAGAGGGTGTGGATGATCCCAACAGCCTTATCGAGCCCATGCTGGAGCGCTTTAAATCCACCACACAACGATTGCTTGCCGGCAAAAACGATTCCGAATTGAGAGGGTGGCAAGAAACTTTCCAAACCATCAATTACAGATTCCAGCCGCTCGATGACATCTATTTCACTGGAGTCGATAACAACGACTTGGGCAATCGCAGCACCTTGCGCATTATCGAGTTGATTGTCCTGCTGATCATTATTATTGCCACTATCAACACCATAAATTACACGTTGGCGATCAGCCCTATGTGGGTGCGTGGCACCAACACGAGAATCGTGATAGGTGCCACACGCGCTTCCATCAGGCTGCAACTCATCTGCGAGACCACCATCATCACGTTGGTGACTTGTCTGCTGGCACTGGCCGTGTGCCAGGCGATAAAGAGTACAGTAGTGTTGAACAACCTGTTTGACGGCGATATCGCGCTGAGCTCCCATCCCGATATCGTCTTGACCATGCTGGCCATCGCTGCAGGCATCGGCATCGTTTCTGGAGTCTATCCGGCATACTTCGTCACTTCTTTTCATACGGCAACTGCATTAAAAAGCAGTTATGGGCTTACTCCACAAGGCATCAAATTGCGTATGTTCCTTATCGGCATGCAAATAGTCATCACGATGTTTCTCGTGTCATTCATCTGCACGCTGAACCAGCAGACCCGATTCATCTTCAACTCGGATTATGGCTATGACATCAATCGGATACTCAGCGTGAGACTGAATCCTCAGGAGCCTGATTACCGCGAAAACTTGCGTACCGACCTGAAACATCTGCCTGATGTGGAGGACGTGTCCTACTCCAGATTTATCCTAGGGTCGAGTGATCACTACATGAGCATCACGTTCAATAGCGAGAAGGGCAGTACACAGTCCTCTCACTCTTATCTGTTCCCGGTCGATGACAGCTATTTCTCAACAATGGGAATAACGATTGTCAAGGGCAGAAATTACAGCCCCTCCGACAAACCCATGTTGCACTGGGTTGTCAACGAGGCATTCGCCGAATTAATCAACTCTGGGGAATTGCCTAAATCGGTCGTAACTGAAGGCTCATCGATTAAAGTCATCGTCATCGGTGTGTGCAGGAACATCCGCTATTCAACCACTCGAAGCAATAAGAATACGCCCATCGCTTTTATGTTCAGTCCCAACGACAGTTCTTGCTGGCAAGCCAATGTGCGCATTACCGAGGTGGCCGACCGCGATGCCGTCAAGGCGTCTATTGCACAATTGGTCAAGATACACAGCGGCCACGAGTCGCCTCAAGTTTTGGATATGGAGGCGACGCTTGGCACTTCCTACGTTAATGAGTTCCGTTTTGTGAAGCTGGTATATCTTTTGTCGGTAATCAGTATTTTCATTATGCTGGTGGGGGTCTTCTGCCTGACAATGCTTGAAACCGAGTATCGGCGCAAGGAAATTGCTATTCGCAAGGTAGCCGGAGCCACATCGCGCAACATCATCGGCATGCTGTGCAAACGCTATTGCGGATTAATCTTGATATGCTTTGTCATAGCCACACCCATCGCCTATACCATCAGCGACCAGTGGCTTGACACTTTTGTCGAACACCAACCCATCAACTGGTGGCCCTTCCCATTAAGCCTGCTGGTGGTGGGCGGACTCACGCTGGGTACCATCCTGATGCAGAGCTGGCGCACTGCCCACGAGGATCCGGTGAACAGTCTTAAAGATGAATAAATGACTGATTGATCATTTTATCGGAGATTAATGAAAAAATTCCTTGCAAAACTGTACTTTAGGCATGATTTTTGCAGTATATATTAAAAAACGTAAAAACCGATGCCAGTCATGGCAAAGATTGTTAATCATAAAAAACTATAACAGCTATGTATGTAATTATTGCTCTCGCGACTCTGATTGCCACTGCAATCATTAACTTTACTAAGAGTTTATGATCATTTTTCCAAATCTATCTATAGGGGTGTGACACGACAAAAGGTGCCACACTTTTATTTTTCACTGGAAAACACTGGATTGCAGCGCAAGCTACATTGCTAGTTCCCCCTGCTCACGAGACACCACTGAGCAAGCGGTCGATCAAGGCTGTAACATCGGCGATGGAGATGTTTCCTTCGCCCGTTATATCAGAATTGCCGTAGCTGAAGTGTTCCGACTCCTCATAGTCGTTGCTCAGGAGATGGTCAACCAGCGTGGTCACGTCGGAAATGGTCACTTGGCCATCCTTGTTCACATCACCTAGCAGGGAGCCAGTAGTGAAGGAGACAAGGTCCGTCCAGTCACTGTCATTGCCATTATCATCAATAGCCTTTACCTGCACCACATATTCGGTTGAAGGGGTCAAACCTTGGATCGTGTAGTCTTCATAATCTAAGCATCCCACATTGTTCCAGACCTCATGCTCAATGGCTTCATCATTGGGATCACCGATAAAGATGTCGTCAATCTTCAAGTAAAAGTTACCCGAGCTATTGTAGTGGCGGAAAGCTATCTGTCCCAACTCACCACTATACCCGCTGAGGTCATATTCATAGACTGTTTTAGTGCCAGTGGTTGTGAGATCTCCGGTTAGAGGCTGTGGTTCTGGATTATCCATGGTTTGCACATACACTCTGAAATTTTCAGGATGCTCACTGTCGCCCCAAGCGCTGAACCGAAGCACACCTCCCAGCTTTACTTCGGGCGAGAACAACCAATTGTCAGGCTCAAAAACGACACCAAAGTGATAGGAATCGGACTGGAAGCAATAATCGCCCTCGGAACCGACACCAGTACCAATGCGCCAGTAATCTCCGCCTTGGTCCATATCCTGAACCAGCCAATCATCGAAAGCATCTTTATGTTCACCATTCATGTCATACAACAATGAGCCATGGGGCGCATAATCACTGAGCCTGTAGCGTAGCTTCCATGCCGTGTTAACGTTATCCGTCCAAAACACGTCAGCAAAGGTAGAACCAGGAATCACTAACAACCCCTCAGGTTTCGTTAATTCAGAATTCTGATCATTAAGAGTCGCTCCGATAACAATCTTGTTATTGGAATAAACACCGGCTAACCATCCTCCTTCGCTGCACAAATATGTATTATCCCAAGTGATGATGTCACGAACGTAAGATCCATTGTTTCCCCACATCAGTGAATTATCCATAGAAGTGTTTTTTGAACAATTATATAGAGGTTCATCTTTTATATTGCGACATATTTCCTGATCAGGGAAACGGATGCTGTGGTCAGGATACTTGTACATATAATACCAGCAGTAATCCTTTCCAAAGAGGTTGTAGACCATTACTGTCGTATCATTCAAGTCACAAATATATATTTCAGTTCTAAATTGCTTAGATAATTTTCCGCTCCCAGAGCCAGATAATATGGGCTGGTGGCAGGAAATCTTATTGTCCTCATCTGTTGCTGACAACAATACGGTTTCAGATTCCGTGTTGCCCCTATCGCGTGATTCATTCCAGAAGGCACGTGGGGTAACTGGCTTGGTGTTTCCGGGACGGGGCTGAATCGGACGGGGCACAATTCCTCCATTGCCATGAGAATGTTCATCAGTAGCAAAATCATACTCTACAATAGAATCTGTAACAACTAATGCATTGAATGAGTGAATACCATTAGGCTTATACAAAACGACATTACTGTAAATAAGAGAAAGGCCCCAAGTCGATGAAGTGCTCAGAGAATCAGCTGTTTCCCTGACTAAAAAAGCAAAATCATCGGTAAAAAATATAGAGTTATCGGTGATTACGCCATGGATGTCATCATAATCATCATCGCCTTCCAGCCATGATAAAGGCATCGCATATAATGCCCAAGTAATACTGTGATTGGCAGTTCTCAGATAAGAGGGATCTACTGATTCTCCATAGAGGTAACCTAACGCCACTCCAGCCTTAATTTTCACAGTACCTGCAGTTTCGTCAATTTCAATCGGGATATCAAATTCACCAAAAAAGTCCGACAGACACCACCCTCCATTCGGACTTCGCTTGATTGAACAACATTTGCCCATTAACGCAGCAGTCGAGTCTTTGACCGTGGCAATTCCACGCTCATCGTCCCAATTAAAATCATAGGCATCTATTTTAGCGATTCGACTTCTGATCTGCAACCCATTAAAAGATGGTGAACTTGCGAATCTATCAGCCTCCACGCTGCGTTTTGCAGCGGGAGTGCCAGGATGCGTCTTTGTGATCGGGGTCTGTAACAGTTGGGAGCGACTTAACCGTGGCGCCTGTGCCATGAGGCAAAGCGTCAGACAGGCACACATGCTAGTGAGAATTATTCTTTTCATAACTTGATTATGGTTTTCATAAGAATCGGTTTGATAACATGCAAAGAAACGCTTTTCCTAAATTGTTTCCAAGGGCTATTACCGACATTAACATAATTTAAGCGTACAAGTGGGGCAAACTGTCAAAAAAATAGACAATCTGCCCAATAAATAGTTTATGCGCAATAAATTAAGGTCATAAGGGAGGGGCCAGGCGCAGCCTATTTCTTCTCCAGCAGGGTGACGTTCTCGACATGCTGGGTATGCGGGAACATATCCACGGGCTGAATTTCCATGACGCGGTATTTCTCATCGAGCAGGGCGATGTCACGCGCTTGGGTGGCAGGGTTACAGCTCACATAGACGAGGCGCTGAGGCTCGGCATTGAGGATGACCTTCACCACATCCTCATGCATGCCTGCGCGGGGCGGGTCGATGATCATCACCTCGGGACGGCCGTGCTCGGCGATAAAATCGTCGGTGAGCACATCCTTCATGTCGCCTGCATAGAATAATGTGTTCTCGATGCCGTTGACACGGGAATTAAGTTTGGCGTCTTCGATGGCCTCGGGCACATACTCGATGCCTATGACCTGACGGGCTTGGCGGGCCACGAAGTTGGCGATGGTGCCGGTGCCAGTGTAGAGGTCATAGACCAGTTCATCGCCAGTCAAGGCCGCCATGCGGCGCGCTACCTTGTAGAGCTCGTAAGCCTGGCGGGAATTGGTCTGGTAGAAGGACTTGGGACCGACACGGAATTTCAGGCCTTCCATCTCCTCCTCGATATAGTCGCGGCCGCTGTAGGTGATAAATTCCTGGTCAGCCAGCGAGTCGTTGACCTTTAGGTTAACGACGTAGAGCAATGAAGTAATCTGCGGGAAACGGTCGCGCACGGCGCTCATCACGTCCTCGATGGCTGCCTTGTCGTCCTGGCCAAACACGATGACCTCCATCACCTCGCCAGTGCTGGCAGTGCGCGTCATCGTCATGCGGATAAAGCCTTGCTGCCCGCGTATGTCATAGAACGAATAGCCCTTCTCGACGCAAAGCGCACGGATGAACAGGCGCATCTCGTTGCTGATGTCGTCCTGCAGCCAGCAACGCTTAATGTCCAGCACCTTGTCAAAGGCGCCAGGGATATGGAAGCCTGCCGCATTGCGGTCGGGGAACTCTTCCCCACTCTCCAGTTGCTCACGCGTGAGCCAGCACTTATTCGAGAAAGTGAATTCCAACTTATTACGGTAATGCGATGTCACTGCCGATCCCAAAATGGGATTGATGGCAGGAATAGGCACCTTGGCGATACGCTCCATCGCATCCACCACCTGCTGCTGCTTGCATTGAAGCTGGTACTCGTAGGGCAAATGCTGCCACTTGCAGCCGCCGCACAACCCGAAGTGCTCGCACATCGGCTCCACACGCAGCGGGCTTGGCTTGACCAGCCTGTTGATATGCCCCTCGGCATAACTGTGCTTCTTGCGGTCGATTTTCAGGTCAATCACATCGCCAGGCGCGCCAAACGGCACAAACACCACCAGGTCGTTCCAGCGGCCCAGACTCTTACCCTCGGCCGCCACGCCCGTTATCTCAAAATTCTCAATTACCGGAATATCCTTTTTCTTCTTTCTCATCGTGCCTGCAAAGTTACAAAGATTTCTCAAACAACAACGACAACCCACAAACAACAATCACAACTTTTATGATAGTTCCCAAAAATTGAAATCAGTTTGCCAAAACGCCCTTAAATTGTTAACAATAGTTAAATATTATAAATTCATCAATTATCCTCTCCCAATTATGTAATTTTGTAAATCTATCAATCAATTTGAGCAGTAATTGTTCAAGTCTTAACCACGCATTGTCACAGATGGAAACTAACAAATCAGACATATCTTCAACCAGCACTTGTGATTCAATATTGAAACACATCATCAGCTGCGCTAATGCTGCACTACAGAGCGAAGATGCCTTCCAAAAGGCAATGCTAGGTCTGGCAGGCGAATTAAGAGGTGGTTTCGACAGCGATTTCTGCTCAATCGGAATTGTCACTGATGGATATGCTGAGGATTGTATAAGATCTTATAAAGAATTTGAAGATGAAGAGCTATCTAAACAACAAGAACTTTCTCTTAAATCTGTTAAGCGTGCTAGCTTAGATGACGACAAATATATTGTTTGTCAAGCATTAAAATCAGATAAGGACATTTTTTTTCATCAAGAAGAGGCTGGTAACAAGATCAACAATGAGTATTATCAATCTATTCTGACTTCAGGACATGTGATAAACTCATACGTTATTCCTCTTCGTGATGAAGAAAAGAAGATTTTTGGCTTCATACAATTCATTAACTCCGAAAGGAATATTGACTATCAGCGAGATATATTCCCATATAGCGATGCTCTTTTAGGCCTTGTTCAAATCATCATCAACAACCAAAAGAAACAACAAGAACTTGACAATCGTGTTAAGGACGCTCGTTTTTACGACATCATGCAAGATAAGAGAAACAATGTCGATGATCTCTTAGATAGCATCATGGAATACTTCTCAAAAGAATTTAATGCTGCTGTGGTCTCTTTCCGCATCCCCATTCTCAATGGATATAAAAAGGAACCTCAATTCTATTTAAGAAGTGTTTTTATCCATCCATCTATAGGAGAAGATAAACGAAATAAGCTGAATAATCTCTACAAAACTAATAGACATGTCAAAAGTAAGAAGGACATGAACATTGTAGATAGGCTCAGATGTGAATTTGAAGGGAAAGTATTTGACAACATATCTGATTCTGATTTTTCACATTTTGGCCTTGACTTGGACAATAACACGCTGATCATTCCAATCTTTCGAGATTCTGATTACAAATGCATTCATCCAACGCGAATTAATTCAGAATACTGTAAAAACAATGAACATCTTGATTGCAAATACCGGTTCAAGAGGTTATATGGCGTTTTTAGAGTTCGCATCTCAAAAAATGATTTGTCAAAAAACAATGTAAATTACTTTTTTGATTCCAAAGAAATTAAAGACCGACTTGCATATCTTTCTCAACAAATAACCCTACTTTTCAATTCAATCGTAGAAAAACACGAAAATGAATCGCTAAAAAAATTCCAAAAGCAACTAAAATACAGTTCTTTCATAAAAATTCAAGACTTTGATAAACGATGCGTTGAAATCATTAAAGAGTCTGTTCTTGCTAGAGTTTGTTCCATTTATCGATATGATGATCGAACTAAATTACTCACATTAAATGCTACTACTGCCAAAACCATTAAATTTAGGGTTAGCGATCGTGATGTGTATTTAGAGTCGAATCGAATAAAAAATAGTTGTTTTATCCATATCAATGACAAAAACAATCTCTTAGCAAGAACTTATCAGAAAAAACAATGCGAGTATGTTTTAAACATTTATGACCATGCACTCCATCAATCAGCCTTCATCGAATTCATCAAAAGTTATAATCAAGAGACCGCCATGGCCATTCCTATGATCAAAAAAGATGGAACATGCGCAGGTGTAGTATTCCTGCTTGGCAAAGAAGAGCACGAGCATTCCATTTCAACCGCTTACTGGGAACACGATATCAGTCATATTGAATTTATCGTCAATATGCTTACTCGTATTTCCGAGTCAGATACTGAACGTTTGACTTTCCTCTCACATCTCTCTCACGAACTTTTAGCGCCAGTAACTGAACTGGTTTACGATAACGACCTGACTCTAAATATTGCAGAGAGAAATTTTGACAGCATCTCAAAGCGACAATTAGTCACAAAAATAAGAGAGAATATTGACCATAACCTGCTTTTTAAATACATCATAAATGATACTGAATTCATATATTCCTCTACCGGAAGAAGCATTGACTACAATATTATTAAACAAGAGAAGCCTCAAGCTATTCTATTGGATGCCATCCGCTTAATGGAAAAGAATGCCGTGTCAAAAGGTCTAACGATCAAAACCTACATCTCTGAAATGCCTCCTCTATTTTTTGACAGAGAACGCATGATGCAGGTATTCCTTAACCTATTAAAAAACGCAATACGGTATGCCGACTCACATACCGAAATTAGCATTTCATACAATAGAAGAGATGACGGTTTCCATGAGATCCGTTTCGCTGATGTTGGAATCGGAGTTCAAGAAGAGGAGAGAGAAACAATTTTTGAGCTTTTCCATCGCGGCAAAGAAGCACAAGAAAAGATCTCAAAGGGTACTGGCATGGGGCTATATATCGTCCGCGATATTATGAGAGCCCACGGAGGCGACTGTTATGTCCGACGACTTGAAAATCCCACTGAATTCGCAATCACTTTACCAAACAAAGAATAACAAATAATTCTGAATATTATGGCTAAGAACAAAACAGAACAAAAAAATAAGGTCCTATTCTTTGATGACGAACCATTCATTACTGCAGCACTTACTCTCAGTTTAGAATTGCTCGGTTGGAAGGTTACATTAGTTTCTGACATTGACAAACTATTCAAGGAACTGACAACCCATCAATTTGACATCATTATCACGGATATCATGGCTCCAATCCCTAATATGGAGAATAAGTATATCAATTTCTCACAACAAGAAATTGACAAGATGGACGTGGGTCTAAATACAGGAGTCGTTCTTTCCAAAAGAATTTGGAAAGAGTTTAATGAGAACATTCCTATACTTTTCTTATCCGCAAGAAGAAATCCAATTCCCGAAGATCCAGAGTTAGGTAATTACAAATGTGCTTATCTAAGAAAACCACAGTTGGCAAAAGAAGTTGACGAGAAACTAAATGAATTGTTGAATATTAAAGTTAATTAATCATGGATGATCAGGGCAAAAGAAAACTCATTAATAATTCGATTTTTTTCCTTGTAATAACTGTTGGTTTTTTTATAATCAGTCTGATTTGCATAACAGACTGCTGTCTGATTGAATCAAATTTTAATCACAACAATACTCAAGATACTACCGCACTTTATCAAAAATCCGTAGAAATTGATAGCTCATCAAAAACAATTCAATTTTCTAGTAATAATAGTAACAGAACTACTACCAAAACAGATACTGTTATAACTACACAAGAAAAAAACACCACTTCAACTAGCACTAATAACCCAGCGTCTTTAGATAGTATTGTCTTTAATTTAACTCTTGCTGTTAATGCAATAAACAATGTTCTATCAGGTGGTGCAATTGCCCTAGGTATCCTTACCTTATTCATTGGCTTGGTTGGTCTTTTCGGTTTTAATACACTCAGGGATAGTATTCGTGAGTATACCGAAAAGCATAATAAAGAAACTCAAGATTCAATTGATGAAATAAAAACACGCATAAATAACGCATTCAACGAATTCGCTATCAATCAAAACACAAAACTTGATAATTTCGAAAACACAATCAATAATAATATCAATAAAGTCCAAAGTTTAGAATCGAAGATACACCAAATTGATACAGTAAGAGTTTCACTAATTCTGCAAGCGCGATATTTAGATCAAACCATTAATTGTCTCTTTCAGGCAACACATACAAATATCGAACAACTAGAAGATCAAAACCTAGCAGGTCAATTACTTGAGTACATTTTCCATGAATTACAGATAGCTAAGCTATACCGTATCAATTTGGATAATGATGGAAATCCAGCTCATGACATCCATAAGATTGCTACTTTTGAGTATCTTGAGAGTGAAGGCATCAAAACTGACATTCCTCATCTTGAGTACATTGCTAAACATGACCCAAATGAAGAGAACAGAATTCGAGCACAAAAGATCATCGGACGAATTGAAGAAAGAGAAGAAAACAAGAGCAAATACTCAGAGGAAACTGAGGAAGTTGTAGAAAAAGAGGAAAAGCCTAAAGAACTAAACAAAATCAAAAGGCAGAATGGAAAGATGAAAAAAAGAAAAAACAGAATGATTATAAATAGATTATTCAAACTAATCAAAAGTAAGAAATCATTTACTCGTTGAGGGCGTTGTTGATGTAGTCGCGGGAGAGGCCGAGGGAGACGGCGGTGTCGATGTCGCGGGCCATGTCGTCGCGCTGGAAGCGGAGTTTGTTCAATTTGGCGCGCAGGAGGTATAGATAGGGGTCGTCGGGGGTCATCTCGAGGGCGGTACGGATATCGGCAGCTGCATCGTTGAGGCGTTTCATGGCCAGATAACAGTCGGCGCGGTGACCCAGGAGTTGGGCGCTGGGCTGTACCTTAATGACTTGGGTAAAGAGTTCGGCGGCGCGGGCGTGATTGCCGTTTCGCTTCTGCAACAATGCCATGCCCTCGTGATACAGGCCTGAATTGGGGTTGATGCGCTTGATTTCGTTAAAGAGATCCTCGGCACGCTTGGTATCTCCCTGTTCCATGGCCAGCACACCCAGCGAATAACGAGCCTCGGTGTTATACAGGTCGAGTTCGCACACGCGCTCGTAGTCATCAATGGCCCGGCTGATACTGTCCATTTCGACGTAGAGGGCGGCGCGGTTCAACAATAGCGTCACGGCATGGGGTGTCATATCTAGGGCCAGCGAATAGTTTTTCACGGCATCGGCGAGTTTTCCCTGGTAGCGCTGCAGCGTGGCTATATTGCTCAGCACCATCGAGTTACTGGGGTTGTCCGGATCGGCCTTAAAAGCCTTCATCAGCCACTGTTCGGCCGATGCCCAGTCGTGGTTATAGATATAGGTCTGCGCCGAGTCAACACACTGGAAATAAGGTGTCTCGGTGTCAATGTCGGCAATGACGCGTGGCTCCGCCTTGGTCTGCGGCTTCAAGCCCTGTTCTACCTTCATGTTTTCCTCGCCGATGGAGTTGATGACCTGTGTCCCACCCTGTAGCCACGTCAGCAGCGCAACTATAACCAAATACAATAAACGTATTCTTTTCATTTAACTACGAATTACACGAATCTAGCTAATTATCATTTGTGCAATTAGCGAAATTTGTAGTTTAACACTTACTGTTCTTTATTAACGTGTACGTCCATCTGCGGGAACGGGAAACGGATGCCGTTCTGAGGGAACTGCTTGTAAATCTGCTCGTTGACATCATAGAGGACAGCCCAGTAGTTGGGGATTTCTGTCCATGCCCTGATGATGAGCGTCACCTGACTCTCGTCCAGGCTCTCGACGTTCACGCTAGGCGTGTAGTTGGGCTTGGGCAGCAGAGCGGCAAGTTTAGCCTCATGCTCCTCGCGCAGTTCTTCGGCGCGGCGTCGGTGCCAGTGGAACAGGCGCTTCCACCACGGAGCAGCCTTCACTTCCTCCTGAGGCACCTCCTCCTCGACCTGCTCAGATTCCTTGACATCGGCATCGGTATGTACAATACGCTCATCGGCCGCGAGGATGTCGAGAGCCACCTTGCGGGCGGTATCTATATTGTCACCATAGCTGATGCCCACACGCCATTCCACGCGGTGGTAAGGCTCAGCGCTGAAGTTCTTCAGCGAACTCGTCGCAAGCCCGCCATTGGGGATGACGATGCGGTCATTATTATAGGTGTTGATGACAGTATTGAAAATCTGGATTTCCTTCACCGTACCCTTCAATTCGCCAAACTCGATGTAATCGCCCACCTTGTAAGGTTTGAGCAACAGGATGAGCACGCCACCGGCAAAATTCTGCAAGGTGCCGCTCAATGCCATACCGATGGCCACACCGGCACTGGCAAAGATGGCAATAAACGAGCTGGTCTCGATGCCCAGCACACCGATGACGGTGATGATGAGCAAGAACAGCAGGGTGATCTTGATGAACGACAGCAGGAACGACGTCAACGAGCGGTCAAAGCCCTTGGCTACCATGACGGCCCGTGCCACGCTATAAATCTTGTTAATGATAAACTTGCCCAGATAGAAAATCAGGATGGCAGCAAGGATGCGCAAACCCAGCGAAATCAACTGACTCGACAACGAAGTCACCAGACTACCCAAATCCAGATACTTGAATTTATCCACAATCTTGTCGGGGGTCATCGCCGCAATTGAGTCGGGATGCAACTGATTGGCCAGCGAGTCCACTCGGGCCGTCACAACATTGGTCGCCTCCTTTATCTTGTTGGCAGCCACAGTATCAGGAGCAGCCACCGGTATCTGCAATAATAATTTGCTCAAAAACATAATCTCTCAATAACATGATTTTACGGCGGCAAAGATAACACCAACCCTTCAAAAAAAACCTTAATTCCCCGCTAAATAACGTCAACACGACATGAAAAGTTTATTCGGCTTTCACATAATCGGACTTTTTGGATTACCTTTGCAGCCGAAATTGGATTATTCTTAATATTTATTAGTTTTATGAAGAAGAATTTCTTGATTGCTCTGGTTGCCTTTGTGGCTTCCATGACGATGAATGCACAGGACCAGGTGCAGCCTTATTTCACTGTGGATCAACTGCCTGACTTAATCAAATGTCTACCCGCGCCTCCCGCATTTGACAGCCCTGAGTTTGCTAACGACATGATGCGTTTTGCATGGGGTAAGCAGCAGCGTCTCAACCCTGAGCGTGCCGAAATTGCCAAACGCGATGCCGTGTGGTCTTATGAGGCCCTGCTGGCCGAGTTTGATGTGCCCTTTGGATTGCACATGAGCCCTGAAAACACGCCCGAAATATGGAAACTGATGGTTACCTGCATGACTACGACCGACGCCATGCGTGTTGCCCCCAAGGCCTATTATCACCGCCAGCGCCCCTTTGAGCGCTTCCAGGACAAGATGCTCACCGACGAGGAGGCCGAGCTGACCGGTGAAGGTTCCTACCCTTCTGGCCATACCATGCGTGGTTGGACAGCTGCCCTGCTGCTGGCCGAAGTGAATCCCGCCGCTGCCGACACCATCTTTGCACGTGGCTGGATGTATGGTGAGAGCCGTGTGATTGTGGGTGCCCACTGGCAGAGCGACGTCGATGCCAGCCGTGTTGCTGCCAGCATCGCTGTCTGCGCCCTGCATGGCAGTGCTGAATTCCGTGAGCAGATGGCAAAGGCTCAGGCTGAATACCTCGAGAAGACCGGACAAGTGTCAAACGTCAGCGAGGTGGTAGTTCCCGAAACCACTGGATTAAACCAGGCCTATCGTATTGATGGCATCATGGCAACCGAAGATACCCGTGGCATTATTATCAAGGACGGAAAGAAAGTCCTCCGTCCATAATCGACATACACCTCATATCAAACGACAACAACACCGGACAACCCAAAAAGTTGTTCGGTGTTGCAGTTTCAGTGGGGACAGAGGACGATAAGAGATGTTTTGAGACGGCCTATGCGTCGGCAAACAGCTTGCCATCATCAAGAATGATCTGCAACTTGGCGTACTCGCAGTGGAAGTCGTGTTGCAGGCGGTCGAGATAGCGGGCACTTTCCCATTTGCACATGGGCAGGTCGTGAAGCAGGTAGTTGCCACAAGCCTCGGGACGCGTGGCCGGCACCTCGGTTTGTTCGAGAATCCACTTAAGGCATTCGATGGTGAGACGGCGCATATCCTCGACGGAATACTCTCCCGTCATGATGACATACATGCCTGTGAGACAGCCCATAGGACCTACATAAACCACATCGTCCTTGGCCTCGCTGTTACGGAACCATGTGGCCATAAGATGCTCCAGGCTGTGCATGGCTGCAGGAGCGACAGCAGGTTCCTTGTTGGGTTCGGTAATGCGCAGGTCAAACGTGGTGAACCCCTTATCCTCGCGCGATACGTAAATGCCTGGCTTCAGGCGGGTGTGGTCGATAGTGAAACTTTGAATGACTTCCATATTATTGTATTTTTAGAATGATCAAACGGGGGCAGCAGAAGATTGGAATGACCCTCACAATCTGCCTTATAAAACAGATGCAAAGGTAAGCATTATTTCCCAACCCGCGTGACAATGAACAGAAATATCCCCGAGAGAAAATGTACACGTTTCTTTGATATAGGGAATTTTATGGGGTTTTGTGTGTGACTTGCAGAAAAAATATGTACCTTTGCACCCAAATTTTGTAACGTACATTATTAAAAAAGATGAAGAAATTCAACGAATACAACGGTTTTAACCTGTCAGATATCAACAAGGAAGTCCTGCAACAATGGGACAAAGAAGATGTATTTGGCCGCAGCATCAGTGAGCGCGAGGGCGCACCTGCCTATGTTTTTTATGAAGGTCCTCCCAGTGCTAACGGTATGCCAGGCATCCACCACGTGATGGCCAGGACAATCAAGGACATTTTCTGCCGTTACAAGACCATGCAGGGATTCCAGGTGAAGCGCAAGGCCGGTTGGGACACCCACGGTCTGCCCGTCGAGCTGGGCGTTGAAAAAGCCCTCGGCATCACTAAGGAAGATATCGGCAAGAAAATCTCCGTCGATGAGTATAACGCCACCTGCCGCAAGGAGGTGATGAAATACACCCGAGAATGGGAAGACCTGACCCACCGCATGGGCTATTGGGTGGATATGAAGGATCCCTACATCACGTTCAAGAACAGCTATATCGAGAGCCTGTGGTGGTTGTTGAAGCAGCTCTACAACAAGGGCCTGCTCTACAAGGGTTACACCATCCAACCCTACTCGCCCGCTGCCGGTACCGGCCTCAGTTCTCACGAGCTGAACCTGCCCGGTTGCTACCGTGACGTGAAAGACCAGACCGTTACTGCCCAGTTCACAGTATTGAGCGGTGACGAGCACCCGGTTATCAAGAAGATCCACGAGGCTGCTGATCAAGGCTTCAACGATACCTATGTACTGGCATGGACAACTACCCCGTGGACCCTGCCCAGCAACACCGCCCTGTGTGTGGGTAACAAGATTGACTATGTCGCAGTCGAGAGCTTCAACCCCTACAACGGCAAGCCCGCCATCTACCTGCTCGCCGAAGCACGTGTTGATGCCTACTTCAAGCCTGAGGGCAAGGATCAGCCCCTCGAGTACAAGGCTGGTGACAAGGTGGTGCCCTACAAGGTGATTGCCTCATTCAAGGGTCAGGACCTGCTGGAGATGCGCTATGCACAGCTGTTCCCCTGGGTAAAGCCCGTAGATAAGATTGACGGTAAGGTTGTGGGCAACGACAACGGTTTCCGCGTCATCCCCGGTGACTACGTGACCACCGAGGACGGTACCGGTATCGTACACATTGCTCCCACCTTTGGTGCTGACGATGCCCGCGTGGCTAAGGCTGCCGGCATCCCCGCCCTGTACATGATCAACAAGAAGCTGGAGACCCGCCCCATGGTGGATCTCACGGGTAAGTACTACCTCATTGAAGACCTTGACGAGGAGTTCGTTAAGAACTTCGTCAATGTGGAACTCTACAAGGAGTATGCTGGCCGCTGGGTAAAGAACGCTTACGACCCGCAATACACCGTTGGAGGCAAGTTCGACGAGGATGCTGCCAACAAGGCAGAAGACCTCAACATCTATATCTGCATCCGCATGAAGCAGGAAGGCACCGCCTTCAAGATGGAGAAGCACACCCACAACTATCCTCATTGCTGGCGCACCGATAAGCCCGTCCTTTACTACCCGCTCGACAGCTGGTTCATCCGCGACACGGCTTGCCGCGACCGCATGATCGAACTCAACCACACCATCAACTGGAAGCCCGAGCACACCGGCTCTGGTCGCTTCGGCAAGTGGCTGGAGAACCTCAACGACTGGAACCTGAGCCGCAGCCGCTACTGGGGCACCCCGCTGCCCATCTGGCGCAACGACGATGGTGAAGAGAAGTGCATCGGCAGCATCGAGGAACTCTACAACGAGATCGAGAAAGCTGTTGCCGCTGGTGTGATGGCATCCAACCCCTACAAGGACAAGGGCTTTGTTCCCGGTGACTACAGCGAGGGAAACTATGATAAGATTGACATCCACCGCCCCTATGTTGACGAGATCATCCTGGTGAGCGACAGTGGCAAGCCCATGAAGCGCGAGCTGGACCTCATCGACGTATGGTTTGACAGCGGTGCCATGCCCTATGCCCAACTGCACTACCCCTTCGAGAATAAGGAAGCTGTGGACAACAACGGTTTCTTCCCTGCCGACTTCATCGCCGAGGGCGTGGACCAGACCCGCGGTTGGTTCTTCACCCTGCATGCCATCGCCACCATGGTGTTTGACAGTGTAGCCTACAAGAACGTCATTTCCAATGGTTTGGTACTCGACAAGTTTGGTGTCAAAATGAGTAAGCGACTGGGCAACGCTGTTGACCCGTTTATGGCCATCGAGAAATACGGTAGCGACCCCGTGCGCTGGTACATGATCAGCAACTCGTCACCCTGGGAGAACCTCAAGTTCGACCATGAGGGTGTTATCGAGGTAGCCCGCAAGTTCTTCGGCACATTGTACAATACCTATTCATTCTTCGCACTCTATGCCAACGTGGACGGTTTCGATCCCGAAGCCGCACAGGTACCTCTTGCCGAGCGTCCCGAGATTGACCGCTGGATCATCTCGCTGCTGAACTCGCTCATCGCCACCGTGCAGGCCGACCTTGAGGACTATGAACCCACCAAGGCCGCCCGTGCCATCAGCACGTTTGTCAGTGATCACTTGAGCAACTGGTACGTGCGCCTGAACCGCAAGCGTTTCTGGGGCGGCGAAATGACCCAAGACAAACTGGCTGCCTATCAGACGCTTTACCAGTGCCTCACTACCGTGGCGCTGCTCATGGCTCCCGTGTCACCCTTCTACAGCGACCGCCTGTACCGTGACCTCACCCACAGTGAAAACTCGGTACACCTCGCACCCTTCCCCAAGTGTGACGAAACGGTTATCGACAAGCGACTCGAACAGCGCATGCAGGCCGCACAGGATATCACTTCGATGGTGCTCTCGCTGCGCCGCAAGCAGAACCTCAAGGTGCGCCAGCCGCTCCAAGCTATCATGGTGCCCGTGATGGATGAGAACCAGCGTGCCGACATCGAGGCCATCGCCGACCTCATCCGCAACGAGGTTAACGTCAAGGAAATCAAGCTCGTGGGCAACGATGCCGGCATCCTCGTGAAGCGCGTGAAACCCGACTTCAAGAAACTTGGCCCGAAGTACGGCAAGATCATGAAGGCTCTCGCAGCACGCATCACCAGCATGTCACAGCCCGAGATTGCCCAGTTCGAGAAAGAAGGCACATTCACCGTTGATCTCGATGGCCAGCAGGCCGTTGTCGAGCTCGCCGACGTGGAGATCATCAGTGAGGACATCCCCGGATGGCTTGTTGCTAACGAGGGTAACCTCACTGTCGCTCTCGATATTACAGTTACCGACGAGTTGCGCCTTGAAGGTATCGCCCGTGAACTGGTGAACCGCATTCAGAACGTTCGCAAGAGCAAAAATTTTGACATCACCGACAAGATAACAATTACTATCGCTCCCGATGAGCGCACCGATGAAGCCGTCAAGGCCTATGGCGACTACATCGCCCATCAGGTACTGGCCACCAGCATCAAGATTGCTCCCGTCAACGAGGCTACCGCTGTAGAACTCGACATGGACGGATGGACACTGCTGGTTAATGTAGATAAAGTATAATCAATCATCACTAGAGTTTAGAGCCGAATGTGCTCTAAACTCTAGTCTTTAAATTCCAAACTAAAAAATGGCTACCAAGCAAGAAAAGACCAGATACAGCGACGAGGAGTTGCAAGAGTTCAAGGAACTCATCCTGGCCAAAATCGAACAAGCTCAGGAGAACTATAAGCGCCTGAGGGACACCATCATGTTTGATGAGTCCAATCCCACCTTCAAGATGATGGAGGAAGGT